>CAVLCM010000091.1:0-11039 GCA_963661625.1 bacterium | reverse complement strand
ACGTACGTCATTAAAGAGGGTGGACGTACGTCGTTAGATGAAGCCTTCTTCGAGTGAATACGTAACTCGTTGATTTTCAATATGCGCCATTTGGTGGTGCAAAAAAAGTGATGAAGTCAGGAGCAAGTCCAAAGTCCCATTTTACAGTGTTTCGGGCAGGCCTTTTTGGCTCTTTTCGGTTTTAGCGGACAGCAATAATTGTCGTTATATCTGTTTCTACAGAAGCGTTGCCGAGGTGCAAAGATAGCGCAAGAAAGCCGTATCGGGCCTACGTGGAGGCGGCGATACGGCTTTCAGAGTTTTATGCGGCTGTGGAGCAATATCCAACAAGAACCTTACTCCCACTCAATCGTTGAAGGCGGCTTTGAGGAAATGTCGTAGCAAACGCGGTTAACGCCCTTGACGTGGTTGATGATGTCGTTGGACACCTTGGCCATGAAGTCGTAGGGGAGATGCGCCCAGTCGGCCGTCATGGCATCGGTGCTGGTGACGGCGCGCAAAGCCACGGGATGTTCGTAGGTGCGTTCGTCGCCCATCACGCCCACGCTGCGGACGGTGGAGAGCAAGACGGTGCCGGCCTGCCATATCTGGTCGTAGAGGCTCACCTCGATTTCGCCATTCTGCATGTCGGCAGGAACACCGGCTGCAAGCACGCGGCGTGCTTCCTCGCCGGAGAGTTTCACCTTGTAGTCGCGGAGGCCGCGGATGTAAATGTCGTCGGCATCTTGGAGGATGCGTACCTTCTCGGGCGTGATGTCGCCGAGGATGCGCACGGCCAAGCCAGGACCGGGGAAGGGATGGCGCGTGATGAGGTGTTCGGGCATGCCCATGGAGCGGCCCACGCGGCGCACCTCGTCCTTGAAGAGCCATTTGAGCGGCTCGCAGAGCTGGAGGTTCATCTCCTTGGGCAGGCCGCCCACGTTGTGGTGGCTCTTGATGACCTTGCCCGTGATGTTAAGGCTCTCGATGCGGTCGGGGTAGATGGTGCCTTGCGCCAGCCACTTTGCGCCCGTTTGCTTCTTTGCTTCGGCGTTGAACACCTCCACGAAGTCGCGGCCGATGATCTTGCGCTTCTGCTCGGGGTCGGTCACTCCGGCGAGGTCGGCGAAGAACTTCTCCGACGCGTCTACGCCAATCACGTTCAGGCCGAGGCACTTGTAGTCCTCCATCACGTCGCGGAACTCATTCTTGCGGAGCATGCCGTGGTCGACGAAGATGCAGGTGAGGTTGCTGCCGATAGCCTTATTGAGGAGTACGGCTGCCACGCTCGAATCTACGCCGCCGGAAAGTCCAAGGATTACCTTGTCGTCGCCGAGCTGCGCTTTGAGTTCGGCCACGGTGGTGTCGACAAACGAGGCTGCGCTCCAGTCTTGACGGCTGCCGCAAATGTCTACGGCAAAGTTGCGCAAGAGCTGCGTGCCCTGCGTGGAGTGGAACACCTCGGGGTGGAACTGCACGCCCCAGAGTTTCTCGCCCTCGGCCTGGTAGGCTGCGTACTTCACCTTGGCGGTGGAGGCGATGCAGCGGAAGCCGTCGGGAATGGCGGTGATAGTGTCGCCGTGGCTCATCCACACCTGCGAGTTGGCACCAAAGCCCTTGAAGAGGGCGTTGTCGGCATTGAACGTTTCGAGGTTGGCACGGCCATACTCACGGCTACCTGCCGGTTCTACCTTGCCGCCGTAGAGCTGCGCCATAAACTGCGCGCCGTAGCAAATGCCCAAGATGGGGTACTTGCCGCGGATTTGACTAAGGTCTACCTTGAACGCCTCGGGGTCGTAAACGCTGTAAGGCGAACCGGAGAGGATAACGCCGATGACCGACGGATCGTCGTGAGGAAACTTGTTGTAGGGGAGTATTTCGCAAAACGTGTCGAGTTCGCGCAAACGGCGGCCAATGAGCTGCGTAGTCTGCGAACCGAAATCGAGAATAATGATTTTCTGTTGCATTGTGCGTTTGTGTGAGAACTTTGGGGCAAAGATAGCATTTTTTTCATTAGTCCACGGGCTATCTGGCGGACGGCGAAACAAGCCGCCTAAAACACGAGCCAAAACACCGCCGCGCCACAGTGGGTTTGTCATTTTTTTGTAACTTTGCCCGCAAACCACAAACTGGCATTGAATGGAACCTTTGAAGCATGAGTGTGGCGTGGCGATGGTGCGATTGCTCAAGCCGCTCAGTTATTACGAGAAGAAGTACGGCACGTGGATGTACGGCTTGAACAAGCTTTATTTGCTGATGGAAAAGCAGCACAACCGCGGCCAAGAGGGAGCGGGACTGGCTTGCGTCAAGATGGAAGCCGACCCGGGTGAGGAGTTTATGTTCAGGCAAAGAGGCCTGGGCGGCGGTGCCATTCAGGAAATCTTCGGGAACGTTCACAAAGAACTTAGCAGTTACTCAAGCCAGCAGCTGCACGATGCGGACTTTGCAGCCCGTCACGTGCCGTTTGCTGGTGAAATGTATATGGGCCACCTCCGGTATTCAACGACCGGCAAGAGTGGCCTTTCGTATGTCCACCCGTTCCTGCGCCGCAACAACTGGCGTGCGAAGAACCTTTGCATCTGCGCCAACTTCAACATGACGAACGTCACGGAAATCTTCGACGAGATTGCCGTGAAGGGGCAACACCCGCGCATGGTGTCGGACACGTACATCCTGCTCGAACAGTTGGGGCACCGCCTCGACCGCGAGAGCGAACGCTGCTACGAGGAGGCTCGCGCCAAGGGCCTCGAAAACCTCGAAATCACCGAATACATTGAGAACCACATCGACGTGGCCAACGTGCTGCGGCAGTCGGCTCCCGTATGGGACGGCGGCTACGTGCTTTGCGGCGTGACCGGCTCGGGCGAGATGTTCACCCTGCGCGACCCTTGGGGCATCAGGCCCGCCTTCTGGTACAAGGACGACGAGGTGATGGTGGTAGCTTCGGAGCGCCCCGTCATTCAGACGGCACTCGACGTGGAAGCAGAAAGCGTACACGAACTGCTGCCCGGACAGGGCCTGCTGCTCAGCAAGGACGGCGAGATGCGCACGGAACAAATCATCGAGGCAAAGAACTACGCCGCTTGTTCGTTTGAACGCGTATACTTCAGCCGCGGTTCGGACATCGACATATATAAGGAGCGCAAGGAACTGGGACGCACGCTGGTGGAGCCTATCCTCAAAGCCGTGAACGGCGAGGTGGACAACACGGTGTTCTCCTACATCCCCAACACGGCAGAGGCCGCTTACTACGGCTTGCTGCAAGGCTTCACCGAATACCTCAACCGCCAAAAGGCCGAAGAGATTGAACGCCTCGGCCGCGACATCACGAGCGAGAAGCTCCACCACATCCTGTCGCGCCGCATACGTGCGGAGAAAGTGGCTTGGAAGGACATCAAGATGCGCACGTTTATTGCCGAGGGCAACTCGCGCAACGACCTCGCGGCGCACGTTTACGACATTACCTACGGTTCGCTCAACCCGGGCGAGGACAACCTCGTGGTGATTGACGACAGCATTGTGCGCGGCACAACACTGCGCGAGAGTATCATACGCATCATGGACCGCTTGCACCCGAAGCGCATCGTGGTGGTCAGCTCGTCGCCGCAGGTACGCTACCCCGATTACTACGGCATCGACATGGCGCACATGGACGAGTTCATCGCCTTCCGCGCCGCCATTGCCCTGCACAAGGACCGCGGCATGGAGAGCCGCCTCGAAGACATTTACCGCCGCTGCAAGGCGCAGGAGAACCTACCCAAGGAGAAAGTGGTGAACCACGTGCGCGACGTTTACGAGCCGTTTACGAGCGAGGAGATATCTGAAAAGATGGCGGAGATGCTCCGTCCCGACGGCGTGACAACGGAGATACACATCGTTTACCAAAGCCTTGACGGACTGCACAAGGCATGCCCGCACACGCCGGGCGACTGGTACTTCTCGGGCCACTACCCCACCCCGGGCGGCAACAAACGGGTGAACGAGGCTTACATCCACTACTACGAGAACCGCAAGGACTAAGAGCCGCAAGGCACACTACACCTTATATATATAAAGAAAACACTGCAAACAACTCATTCGACAGATATGCGTAACGTAACACTTGTTCTTGACGACGGCACGAAGTTTCATGGTCAGTCGTTCGGTTATGAAACACCCGTGGCGGGCGAGGTGGTGTTCAACACTGCCATGACGGGCTATCCCGAAAGCCTTACCGACCCCTCATACGCCGGCCAGCTCATGACGCTGACCTACCCCCTCGTGGGCAACTACGGCGTGCCGGCCTTCAGCGTGGAGCCTAACGGTCTGGCCACGTTCATGGAGAGCGACCGTATCTACGCCTCGGCCATCATCGTGAGCGACTACAGCGAACAGTACAGCCACTGGAACGCCGTGGAGAGCCTCGGCGACTGGCTCAAACGCGAAAAGGTGCCAGGCATCACGGGCATCGACACGCGCGAACTGACAAAGGTGTTGCGCGAGCACGGCGTGATGATGGGCAAAATCATATTCGACGACGAACCGGACAACATCCCCACAGCGCAGTATGAGGGCGTGAACTACGTGGCCAAGGTGTCGTGCAAGGAAGTTGTGCGCTACAACGAGGGCGAGGGCCGCAAAAAGGTGGTGCTCGTGGACTGCGGCGTGAAGAACAACATCATCCGCTGCCTCATCAACCGGGGCGTGGAGGTTATCCGCGTGCCTTGGAACTACGACTTCAACGACATGGAGTTCGACGGTCTGTTTCTGGCCAACGGCCCGGGCGACCCCGACACGTGCAGCGAGGCGGTGGAGAACATCCGCAAGTTCCTCAACAACCCGAACGTACGTCCCTGCATGGGCATCTGCATGGGTAACCAACTGCTCTCGAAAGCAGCTGGCGCAAGCATATACAAACTGAAATACGGACACCGCAGCCACAACCAGCCCGTACGCATGGTTGGCACTAACCGCTGCTTCGTGACCTCGCAAAACCACGGTTACGCCGTAGACAACCGCACGCTGCCCGAAGAATGGGAGCCCTACTTCGTCAACATGAACGACGGTTCGAACGAGGGCGTGCGCCACAAGACGAACCCCTGGTTCTCGGCGCAATTCCACCCCGAGGCTTGCTCCGGACCGGTAGACACAGAGTTCCTTTTTGACGAGTTCGTTAATCTTCTTAACAAGTAACACTACACCATGACAACGATAAAGAAAGTATTGCTCTTAGGTTCGGGCGCGCTCAAAATCGGCGAGGCCGGCGAATTCGACTACTCCGGCTCGCAAGCCCTCAAAGCCCTCAAAGAGGAAGGCATTGAGACCGTACTTATCAACCCCAACATTGCCACGGTGCAAACGTCGGAAGGCGTGGCGGACCGCATCTACTTCCTGCCCGTCACTCCTTACTTCGTAGAACGCGTTATTCAGAAGGAACAGCCCGACGGCATCATGCTCGCTTTCGGCGGACAGACGGCCCTGAACTGCGGCGTGAAGCTCTTCGAGACGGGCGTGCTTGAAAAGTACAACCTGAAAGTGCTTGGCACTCCCGTGCAGGCCATCATGGACACGGAGGACCGCGAACTCTTCGTGGAGAAGCTCAACGAGATAAACGTAAAGACCATCAACAGCGAGGCTTGCGAAACCATTGAGCAGGCACGCAAGGCAGCCGCCACGCTGGGCTACCCCGTCATTCTGCGTGCCGCCTACGCTCTGGGCGGTCTGGGCTCGGGCTTCTGCGACAACGAGGAGGAACTCAACAAACTGGCTGAAAAGGCGTTCTCGTTCTCGCCGCAGGTGTTGGTGGAGAAGAGCCTCAAAGGCTGGAAAGAGGTGGAGTATGAGGTGGTTCGCGACCGCTTTGACAACTGCATCACGGTCTGCAACATGGAGAACTTCGACCCGCTGGGCATCCACACGGGCGAGAGTATCGTTATCGCTCCGTCGCAGACGCTCACTAACGCCGAATACCACAAGTTGCGCGAACTGTCAATCCGCATCGTGCGCCACGTGGGCATCGTGGGTGAGTGTAACGTGCAGTACGCCTTCGACCCCAACAGCGAGGACTACCGCGTGATTGAGGTGAACGCTCGTCTCTCACGTTCTTCGGCCCTTGCCTCCAAGGCTACGGGCTACCCCTTGGCATTCGTTGCCGCTAAACTGGGCTTGGGCTACGGCTTGTTCGACCTGAAAAACTCCGTAACGAAGACCACCTCGGCCTTCTTCGAACCCGCACTGGACTACGTGGTGTGCAAGATACCTCGTTGGGACTTGGGCAAGTTCCACGGCGTAGACCGCGAACTGGGTTCGTCGATGAAGTCGGTGGGCGAAGTGATGGCCATTGGCCGCACCTTCGAGGAGGTTATCCAGAAGGGCCTTCGCATGATTGGCCAGGGCATGCACGGCTTCGTGGCCAACAAGGAACTGAAAATCGAAAACGTAGACGAGGCTCTGAAAGAACCTACGGACAAGCGCATCTTCGTTATCGAAAAGGCGTTCAAGGCCGGTTATACCATTGACCAGATACACGACCTCACGAAGATTGACCGCTGGTTCTTGCAAAAGCTTTACAAGATACACGAGACGGACAAGGAGTTGCACGCTTGCACCTCTATCAACGTGCTCGACAACGACTTGCTGCGCAAAGCTAAGGTGCAGGGCTTCACCGACTTCCAGATTGCCCGCGCCGTGGGCATGGAGCAGGAGATGGACATCGAAAAGGCCATCCTCGCCGTGCGTGCACGCCGCAAGCAGGCTGGCATTCTGCCCGTAGTGAAGCAGATTGACACGCTGGCTGCCGAATATCCTGCGCAGACTAACTACCTCTACCTTACGTACAGCGGCGTGGCTCACGACATCCCCTTCGAGAACGACAAGCGTTCTGTAGTGGTTCTCGGTTCGGGCGCATACCGCATCGGCTCCTCGGTTGAGTTCGACTGGTGCGGCGTTCAGGCTCTCAACACCATCCGCAAGGAGGGTTACCGTTCGGTGATGATTAACTACAACCCCGAAACGGTTTCGACGGACTACGACATGTGCGACCGCCTCTACTTCGACGAACTGACGTTTGAGCGCGTGATGGACATCCTCGACCTCGAAAGTCCCTACGGCGTTATCGTCAGCACGGGCGGACAAATCCCCAACAACTTGGCTATGCGCCTCGACGCGGAACACATCAACCTGCTCGGTACGCAAGCACGCTACATCGACAACGCTGAGGACCGCGAGAAGTTCTCAGCTATGCTCAACCGCATCGGCGTGGACCAGCCCGAATGGAGCGCACTTACCTCGATGGACGACATTCAGGAGTTCATCAAGAAGGTTGGGTTCCCCGTATTGGTACGTCCCTCGTACGTGCTTTCGGGCGCAGCGATGAACGTATGTTCCAACCAGGAGGAACTCGAACGTTTCCTCAAGCTGGCTGCCAACGTGTCGAAGAAGCACCCCGTTGTGGTGAGCCGCTTTATGCAGAACGCCAAGGAGGTGGAAATGGACGCTGTGGCCAAGGACGGCGAAATCATCGCCTACGCCATCTCGGAACACATCGAGTTTGCCGGCGTACACTCGGGCGACGCAACCATTCAGTTCCCGCCGCAGAAGCTCTACGTGGAGACTGCGCGCCGCATCAAGAAGATTTCAAAGCAGATTGCCAAGGAACTGCATATCTCCGGTCCGTTCAACATCCAGTATCTCGCTCGCGAGAACGACATCAAGGTGATTGAGTGCAACCTCCGCGCCTCGCGTTCGTTCCCCTTCGTGAGCAAGGTGTTGAAGATCAACCTCATCGAACTGGCTACGCGCGTCATGCTCGGCTTGCCCGTGGAGAAACCGGCGAAGAGCCTCTTCGACCTCGACTACGTGGGCGTAAAGGCTTCGCAGTTCTCGTTCAACCGCTTGCAGAAGGCCGACCCTGTGCTGGGTGTCGACATGGCTTCTACGGGCGAAGTGGGCTGCCTCGGCGAAGACTCTCGTTCGGCTCTGCTCAAATCGATGCTTTCCGTAGGTCAGCGCATTCCGGCAAAGAACATCCTGCTCTCTACCGGCGACGGCAAGCAGAAGGCGGAGATGCTCGCAGCCTGCCGCATGCTGAGCAGCCACGGCTACAAACTCTTCGCCACGCCCGGCACGAGCCGCTACCTGACGGAGAACGGCGTGGAGAACACGCTCGTATACTGGCCGAGCGAGGAGGGCAAAGAACCACAGGCTCTCGACATGCTCCACCACAAGGAGATTGACATGGTGGTGAACGTGCCGAAGAACCTGTCGACGGGCGAACTCACCAACGGCTACAAGATACGCCGCGCCGCCATCGACCTCAACATACCCCTGATTACCAACGCACGACTGGCTTCGGCGTTCATCTACGCTTTCTGCACGCAGAAGCTCGACGACCTCGAAATCAAGTGCTGGCAGGAGTATTGATTCGGCGCAAACAACACCTATAATTAATGTAGAGGCTTACAGCCTGCAACAAGCCTTGTGGCCGATCGCCCCCTGCGACGGCGGCAGAGACGTGGTGCTGGCTGTAAGCCCTTTTCTTTTAAGCAAAGGAGGAAACGATTATGAAGAACGTGCGTTGGGGCTTCATCGGTTGCGGTGAAGTGACAGAGAAGAAGAGCGGTCCGGCTTTCAGCCTCATTGAGGGTTCGGAGGTGGTGGCCGTGATGAGCCGCCGGGCGGACAAGGCGCAGTCGTACGCCGAACGCCACGGCGTAAAACGCTGGTATACCGACCCACAGGAACTGCTCAACGATCCCGAGGTGAACGCGGTGTACATCGCCACGCCTCCATCCACCCATGCCACCTACGCCATCATGGCCATGAAGAGCGGCAAGGCAGTCTACGTGGAGAAGCCCTTGGCCTCGAACTACGAGGACTGCTGCCGCATCAACCGCATTGCGGAGAAGACGGGCGTACCGTGTTTCGTGGCTTACTACCGACGCTACCTTCCCTACTTTGAGACGGTGAAGCAACTCGTTGAGACGGGGAAGATTGGCAAGGTGGTGAACGTGCAGATTCGTTTCGCCGTGCCTCCGCGCGACCTCGACTACAACAAGACGAACCTGCCCTGGCGCGTGCAGGCCGACATTGCCGGCGGCGGCTACTTCTACGACCTTGCCCCGCACCAGATTGACCTTTTGCAGGAGATGTTTGGCCCGATAACTGAGGCGTTGGGCATGAAAGCCAACCGCGGCGGCCTTTATCCCACAGAGGACTCCGTGAGCGCGTGCTTCAAGTTTAGCAACGGCTTGCCCGGATCGGGTTCGTGGTGCTTCGTGGCACACGAATCCGCCAAGGAAGACCGCATCGACATCATCGGCGACAAAGGGTCGCTCTCGTTCTCGGTGTTCACCTACCAGCCCATCGTTCTGCAAAACGAGGAGGGACGACGCGAACTAGTGGTGCAAAACCCCGACTACGTGCAGTTGCCGCTCATCAAGCTCATCGTGGAACACTTGCAGGACAAAGCCATCTGCACCTGCGACTGCGTGAGCGCCACGTCCGTCAACTGGGTAGTAGACCGCATTCTTCAAAAGCTCTAATCTCTCACAGATACCGCAAGCCTTATCCGTCAGATTATCCATCCACGCCTTCTTGCAGGAGCGTTGCTTTCGCTAAGCAGCGCATCTGTTGCCTTTGCACACGACGATGCCGACACCACCGTCGTGGCGCAGACCGACTCCGTACTGCCCAAACACGGACAGCACAGGGGCATGGAACGTATGCACGAGATGGGCAAAAAGGTGAAGCGCGCAGGCAACATCTTCTACCGCTTCATCAAAAACTTCGACAGTTACGACACGACGTACATATCGCCGAACTACTACAACTTCACGGCGATGGCGCAAAACACAAATTTCTTCCAGTCGTACAAGTTTCAGGGCACTGACAAGGAGAGCGGAAAGGCGCAAAGCATCTCCACCCGTCCGCAACCGAGCGTAAAGGTGGGGCCGTACTTTGGCTGGCGTTGGATTTTCCTGGGCTATACGTTCGACGTGTCCCACCCACAGTCGCTGGGCAAATCTACGGAGTTCGATTTCAGCCTTTACAGTTCAATGCTCGGCTGCGACTTCGTGTATATCCGCAACAAGGGGAATTTCAGGATTAACAAGACATACGGCTTCGACAATGTGGACCGCCACACATTCAAGAACGTGCATTTCAGCGGTCTGGAAGCCTACACGCTTTCGTTCAGCGCATACTACGTATTCAACTACAAGCACTTCTCCTACCCTGCCGCCTACAACCAAAGCACCGTGCAGCGCAAGAGCTGCGGCTCGTTCATCACGGGCTGCGGGTACAGCAAGCAGCACATCAACTTCGACTACACAAAACTCCCCATTGAATTAACGGGAACGGAGGGCAACGAGAAGATTATCGACGGACTGAAATTCACGAACATCAACTACGACTACTATTACCTCAACGCCGGCTACGCTTACAACTGGGTGTTTGCCCGCAACTTTCTCCTCGGCATCTCCTGCACGCCCTCGGTGGGCATCCGCAAGGCTAAGGGAGAGAAGCTGAAAGGCAACGAGGTATTGGTTGACTTAAAGAATTTCAGCTGCGACTGCGTGTCGCGCCTCGGCATCGTGTGGAACAACACGCATTGGTTTGCCGGCGCATCATTCATCAGCCACCTGTACCTCTACCGCAACAACAGTCTCACGCTCACCAATTCGGTAAACTTCGCCAATATCTACGCAGGCTTCTTCTTCAACCGGAAGAAGAAGATGTAGAATATCGCAGCCCGATAAAACACCCCAACGCATTGCTTGGGTTTATTCTCTCCGCTGGTGCAATTTTTTGCGCATATGGGCGCGATTTTTTGCGCCCATATGCGCAAAAATTTGCACCAGCGGAGCGTTTTCCTTCGAAGCGTCCCTGAAAAAAAGACTGGGTGAAAATGCACCAAGAAACTCTTGACTTAGTCAATGAGTCACCCAAATCAGTTTTCGGAGGTTCCTAACCCGAAGAGCGGCTTTATGGCAAGATGCTTCTCAGTGAGGAACAGCGTTTTTGTAAAGGATGCTTCGGAGTAAAGTATTTCCGTTGAAAATCAAAGCGTACATTTATGCGAT
>CAVLCM010000090.1:0-11167 GCA_963661625.1 bacterium | reverse complement strand
TGAACCCAATTCGCCCTATCGCAATGAGGAACTGTATATCCCCATATTGGAAGCGCTTATAGATGCTCCGAAATTAGAGGACATCGAGAAGGTGCGATACCGTTATCAGCTGCAGAAAGCCTTGATGAACCGCCCCGGCACTATAGCCGCAGATATCACGCTCATGACGAGAAAGCGTCAAACTCTCCGCTTGTATGACATCAGCCGCGACTATGTGCTGCTCTACTTTTTCAATCCTGACTGTCATGCTTGCCAAACCATTTCAGCCTATATCATCCATTCCAGTACGTTTCAGAAGTTGGCAGATAGTGGCAAGATGAAAGTTGTAGCTGTTTATCCTGATGAAGATTTGACTGCATGGGATAAGCATTTGTCTACTTTGCCCAAAGAGTGGTTGGTAACGCGTTATGCCGAGGTAACAGACCGGGAAGCATACGATTTGCCCGCCATCCCCAACCTGTACCTTCTGGATAAGGATAAGAACGTGATATTGAAAGATGCAACCGTAGAACAAATAGAGGATTGGTTGCGAGCTAATGAAAATAGGAGATAAACCGCCCAGCCTTTTTCAGGCTCTTCAAGGAATGTACAGCCGCATTAGAGCGAAGCAACTGTTTTTAGGGTTATGAAGAGTAGTGGTACGCTTCGAAGAAAAACGCTCTGCTTGGTGCAATTTTTTGCGCCCCTATGCGCAAAAAATTGCACCAGCGGCGAGAGAAAACCTGAGCAATGCGTTGGGTTTGTTTTATCGGACAAAAATAAAAACGTTTAGGACAACATTGAATGGGGTGTGTTGAACTGACAGACTATAAGCTTTGTCAAAACCGTTGATCGTGCGAGCGTGCAAGGTGCAGTGGCCTAAAATAATGCAAGCGCGTGGCGGCTAAATCGGACAAAATGTATTACTTTTGCGGAAAATAGCTGCCAAATGGATATGTATTTGGCTTTTTATGTCACAAAAACAAACACAAGAGAACGGGATGGTTTACGATATTGAGATTTTGCAAAACTTTTACCGAGGCTATGAACAGAAGGTTTCTGAGGCGCGCAAGGCCTTGGGGCATCCTTTGACTTATGCTGAGAAAGTGCTGTTTGCCCATGCGGCCGACGGCGTGAAAGCCGGCGGGTATGAGCGCGGCGCGGACTATGCGCAGTTCTTCCCCAACCGCGTCTGCATGCAGGACGCAACGGCACAGATGGCCATCCTGCAATTTATGAACGCCGGCCGCGAGCAAACGGCCGTGCCCAGCACCATCCATTGCGACCACCTCATTCAGGCCTACAAAGGCGCGGAGGTGGACTTGCCTGCCGCTTGCGAACTTAACAAAGAAGTGTACGCCTTCCTCCGTTCCGCGGCCGAGCGTTACGGAATGGGCTTCTGGGGCCCCGGAGCCGGCATCATTCACCAAGTAGTTTTGGAGAATTACGCTTTTCCTGGCGGTATGATGGTAGGCACCGACTCGCATACGCCCAACGCCGGCGGACTGGGCATGGCGGCTATCGGCGTGGGCGGCGCAGACGCTGTCGACGTGATGGTCGGCACGCCTTGGGAACTGAAAGTGCCGCGTCTGATTGGCGTGGAACTCAAAGGCAAACCCTCCGGCTGGACATCGCCGAAGGACATTATCCTCTACGTGGCCGGCAAACTCACTACCAAGGGCGGCACCAACGCCATTATTGAATATTTCGGCGAAGGCGCGGCACACCTCTCCACCACCGGCAAAGCCACCATCTGCAACATGGGAGCCGAGGTGGGGGCTACCACGTCGATGTTCCCCTTCGACGACCAGATGGCCGAATACCTCGAAACAACCGGGCGCAAGGAAGTGGCCGACATGGCATGCGCCAACCAGGCCGACCTGCGTGCCGACGACGAAGTGTACGCCCAGCCTGAAAAGTACTTTGACGAATACATCACCATCGACCTCAGCAAGTTGCAGCCCCACGTCAACGGTCCCTTCACGCCCGATGCGGCTTGCCTCGTGAGCGAGATGCCCGAACGGGCCGTCCGCGAGAATTTCCCGCCTCAGGTCGAGGTGGTATTGATAGGCTCTTGCACCAACTCGTCCTACCAGGACCTCGCCCGCGCCTCGTCTGTGGTGAAGGCACTGCGTGCGAGCGGCAAGCAACTCAAAGCCGAACTTATCGTATGTCCCGGCTCGGAACTCGTGCGTGCCACGGCCGAGCGCGACGGCATATTGCAGATATTCCAGGAAGCCGGGGCAACTATTATGACCAACGCCTGCGGCCCCTGCATCGGGCAGTGGAAGCGCATCACCGACGACCCGCTACACCGCAACAGCATCATCACTAGTTTCAACCGCAACTTTGCCAAGCGAGCCGACGGCAACCCCAATACGCACGCCTTCATCACGTCGCCCGAGGTGGCTGTGGGCTATGCGTTCAGCGGTTCGCTGCTTTCGCACCCATCGTTTGGCGAGGGCTGCACCGACCTTGTTCCTGCCGGCAGTGCCCTGCCCGAAAAGGGCTTCCTCGCCGAGGCTGCGAGTGTTGAGGCCGTGAAACCGGCCTTCGGCATACAGCCCAACAAGAGCGTGGAGGTTGTTATCAACCCGCAGAGCGAACGCCTCCAACGTCTCGCGCCTTTCGCTCCGTGGAACGGTAAGGACTTTGTAAGCATCCCCCTCCTTCTCAAGACGAAGGGCAAGTGCACCACCGACCACATATCCATGGCAGGCCCGTGGCTTCGCTATCGCGGCCACCTGCAAAACATCTCCAAGAATATGCTGCTCGGCGCGGTCAACGCCTTTACCGAAAAGACCGGCGCAACGATGAATGCCCTCACGGGACAGTACGACGAAGTGTGGAAGGTGGCCGAAAGCTATCGCGACACGCTCGGCGGCAGCATCGTAGTCACCGAGGATAACTACGGCGAAGGTTCGAGCCGCGAACACGCCGCCATGGAGCCTCGCTATCTCGGTGTCAGGGTGGTGCTGGCTAAGAGCTTTGCCCGCATACACGAGACAAACCTCAAAAAGCAGGGCGTGCTTGCCCTTACGTTTGCCAACCCGACAGACTACGACAAGGTGCGCGAGGACGATAAGTTCACCGTAGCCTGCTCGCAGTTAGCCCCCGGCAAGCCCGTGGATATCACCATCTGCCACGCTTCGGGCGAAGAAGAGCACATCCAGGCGCGCCACACCTACAACGCCTTGCAGATACAATGGTTCAAGGCCGGTTCGGCCCTGGCTTCGCTCCACTGACACGACAATACCTATAATATACATACAGAGAAATGGCTGAAACCAAGATACAACTGCTCGCCGACGGCAACCTCGTTGTCCCTGCGACGGTAGAAGTCCCGTTCATCACGGGCGACGGCATCGGTGCCGAGATAATGCCTGCCATGCAGCAGGTAATCGACGCAGCCCTCAAAGCACAGGGCGGCAAACGTTCCATATTGTGGAAGGAAGTGGAGGCAGGCCAGCACGCCTACGACACGCTCGGCACCTACCTGCCCGACGATACCCTCCGTGCCTTCGCCGACTGCCATGTAGGCATCAAAGGCCCGCTCACCACGCCCGTGGGCGGCGGAATCCGTTCGCTCAACGTGGCCATGCGCCAGGGACTCGACCTCTACGTGTGCCTGCGTCCGGTGCGCTGGTTCAAGGGCATTCAGTCGCCCGTCAAGCATCCCGAGCGCGTCAACATGGTTGTGTTTCGCGAGAATACGGAAGACATCTACGCCGGCATAGAGTGGAAATCCTGCTCACGCGAGGCGCGCCGCTTCTACGAGTTCCTGCACGACGAGATGGGAGTGACGAAGGTGCGTTTCCCCGAAACGTCGGCTTTCGGCGTAAAGCCCGTTTCGGCCGAGGGGTCGAAGCGCCTTGTCAAGGCAGCCTGCCAGTACGCAGTGGATCATGCGCTCAACCACGTGACGCTCGTTCACAAGGGCAACATCATGAAATTCACCGAGGGCGGCTTCAAAAACTGGGGCTACGAGGTGGCCGAGGACCTTTATAAGGACCGCGTCCGCGTAGACGACTGCATCTGCGATGCCTTCCTGCAAAACGCCCTCATCAAGCCCGAGGCATACGACGTAATCGCCACGCTCAACCTCAACGGCGACTACGTTTCCGACATGCTCGCGGCCCAGGTGGGCGGCATCGGCATATCGCCGGGTGCCAACATCAACTACGAGGCCGGCCGCGCCGTCTTCGAGGCCACCCACGGCACAGCCCCCGACATCGCAGGCACCAACCAAGCCAATCCCTGCTCGCTCATCCTCTCGGCCGTGATGATGCTCGAACACTTCGGATGGAACGAACCCGCAGCCCTCGTTACGGCAGCGCTCGAACGCCTCTTTGGCGAGGGATACGCCACGCCCGACCTGGCGCGCTTCATGGAAAACGGAAAGCCGCTCGGCACCAAGGAATTTGCCAAGGCCCTCTGCGAGAGCATCGGGGCATAGACTGCGCCATTCCACTCACACGCAAAAACTTATCTGACACATGACCGACAAGAAAGAATATCTCATATACAAGCTGGCTGACAACATGAAAAGCAGCGTGCGCATCGATGCCGAACTCTTCCGCAAGCTCGACGTGAAGCGCGGCCTGCGCAACGAGGACGGCACTGGCGTGCTTGTGGGCCTGACCAACATAGGCAATGTGGTGGGCTACGAGCGCACGGCCGACGGACTTACGCCCATCGAAGGGCGGCTCTACTTCCGGGGCTACGAAATATCCGACCTTGTCCACGCTGTGCTCGACGAGCAACGTTTCGGCTACGAAGAGATTGCCTACCTGCTCCTATCGGGCCGTCTGCCCGACGCGGAGGAACTTGAACAGTTCCGCCAACTGCTCGTGGAGAACATGCCGCTCATGTCGAAAACTACGCTCAACATCGTGGAGCTCGAAGGAAGCGACATCATGAACATCCTGGCCCGCAGTGTGCTCGAACTGTATACGTACGACGACAACCCCGACGATATATCGCGCGACAACCTCATGCGCCAGAGCATCGAACTCACGTCGAAGTTTCCCACCATCATCGCCTACGCCTACAACATGCTGCGCCACAAGACGTTGGGACGCTCGCTCCACATTCGCCATCCGCGCGAGGGCTATTCGCTGGCCGAGAACTTCCTATACATGCTCCTCGGCACGCACTATACACCGCTCGATGCTCGCACGCTCGACCTTCTGCTCATCCTCCAGGCCGAACACGGTGGCGGTAACAACTCAACGTTTACCGTGCGCGTCACGTCGTCCACCTGCACCGACACGTACTCTTCCATTGCTGCCGGCATCGGTTCGCTCAAAGGCCCGAAGCACGGAGGCGCGAACATACGTGTGCACCACATGATGGAACACCTCAAGCAGAACATCCGCCACTGGGACGACGAGGCCGAGATAAGCCACTACCTGCACAAGATAGTGAAGAAGGAAGCCTACGACGGCACGGGCCTCATTTACGGCATCGGCCACGCCGTCTACACCCTGTCCGACCCGCGTGCCGTGCTGCTCAAAGAGATGGCGCGCCGCCTGGCCGAGGAAAAGGGCCGCATGGAAGAGTTTGAGTTTATGGAACGAATTGAAAAGCTCGCCGTCGAAGCCGTTTACGACATCAAGGGCCGGGGCAAGTGCCTTTGCGCCAACGTCGACTTCTATTCCGGTTTTGTTTACGACCTCATCGGTCTGCCCATCGAAATCTACACGCCCCTCTTCGCCATGGCCCGCATCGTGGGCTGGTGCGCCCACCGCAACGAGGAACTGGGCTTCGAAGGCCGCCGCATCATCCGTCCGGCCTACCGCTGCGTGGCCGAGCCGCGCGAGTACAAAACGCTCGCCGACCGTTGACCTCCGTACAAGCGCAACTGCATAGTCTCTCTTTGCGAGGAATAAGAAAACCTAAGCCAGACGTTGGGCTTGTTTTATCGGACCGAAATAAAAACGTTTAGGACAACATTGATATAAAGGAAAAGAAACATCCCCAAAGCCTCCGAGCGGAAGACTTTGGGGATGTTTCTCGTTTGCCTCCATGCCGAGGGTCAAGGCAGGCAGAAAATGGTTGACGGGTGCATGGGCGGCATCGGTTCGCGCTTGCTTGCCTGGCGGATGTACGCCCTGACAAACGGGTCGTTGAGGAACTGCTGCGGCGCGTCGTTGACAATCCGTTGCAGCTGCTCCGTAAGGATGGGGGAGGGGAACTGGCTGCACAGCAGGCGGAAGAAGCCGGGGCCGAGGACGTTGGTGTAGTTGTCCTTGACAAAGCGCGTTTCCAAATCCTCCGACTCCTGGTTGAGCTTGCGCATCTTCTTCCCGATTTTGTGCTGAATGTCGTCGGGCGAGCAGCCTTCGCGCATCATGCGCATGGTTTGCTGTTGCAGCTCCCACACCTCGTTGTCGATGCGGTTGCGCTTTTTGAAGAAAGCGTACAGCTTGTCGTTGAGCGGACCGCCCGACACGCGCTGCGTGGCGTTGTCCACCTGAATGCTCAGTTTGCCGTTCTCAATGACGAGCGGCATCACGCACTGGTTTCCCGTATAGAGCATGGCCATCATCACCGAGTCCACGTCGCCCTCAAAGTTGAAGTGGCCGTGGATTACCTTGCACGAGTCGAGGCATACCGACACGCTGCGCTCGGCCTGAACAATGTGGCCGCCCTCGTCGGTGCTTGCCGACGACACGCGCAGGTAGAGCATTCGCCCGTCGAGGCAAGGCACGGTGGAGTTGCCTGCAATGTTGTATTGCTCGGCACACGAGGCGCAGAGCAGTACGGACGACAATATGAGCAGAAGTTTCCTCATAACAAGCTTGCGTTAAGCTTTCATACTCACGGAGGCGGGCCTTTCAATCGCCCTTCTCCTTTTGAGCAAGGCAAAAGTACAATCTTTCGCATGACGGAAATGGTATTGAAAGAGAAAGAAACGGGCACGTAAATGTTTTTTCAGAATTGCCCTTTGAGTTGTAAACAAACCGACTTCCATTTTTACAATTGGCGAGAACTTTTAAGAGACACTCCCCTCCCTTGTCCCCTCGCTCGCTCGGCAGGCAGGGCGAACTTTGCGGCTCGTTCCGCAAGGGGAAAAACATAGTGCAATTCTTTTGCCCTTCATTCCGTTTGCACTACCTTTGCGCCAATAACCAACAATGAAGACATTATTGTTATGATCAAGATCACTTTTCCTGACGGCTCTGTTCGCGAGTACGAAAACGGCGTGACGGGGCTTCAGATTGCCGAGAGCATCTCGACCCGCTTGGCGCAAGACGTGCTTGCGTGTGGCGTGAACGGCAATACAGTGGAACTCAACCGCCCTATAACTTCCGACGCTGCCATCACCCTTTATAAGTGGGACGACGAGGAGGGAAAGCACGCCTTCTGGCATACCTCAGCCCACCTCATGGCGGAAGCTATGCAGGAACTGTGGCCCGGCACGCAGTTTGGCATTGGCCCGGCCATTGAAAACGGTTTCTACTACGACGTGATGCCCCCCGAGGGCGTGTCGATTGGCGAGGCCGACTTCCCCAAGATTGAAAAGAAAATGCAGGAGTTGGTTCAGAAGAAGGAACAGCTCGTGCGCGAGGACATCAGCAAGGCCGACGCTATCAAGTTCTTCGCCGACCGCGGCCAGACGTACAAGAACGAGCTGATTGAAGAACTCGAAGACGGCCACATCACCACCTATACGCAAGGCGCATACACCGACCTTTGCCGCGGTCCGCACTTGCTCAGCACGGCTCCCATCAAGGCTGTCAAGGTTACGGCTGTAAGTTCGGCTTACTGGCGTGGCGACGAAAAGCGTCCCATGATGACGCGCGTTTACGGCATCACCTTCCCCAAGAAGAAGATGCTCGACGAGTACCTTCAAATGCTCGAAGAAGCCAAGCGCCGCGACCACCGCAAGATTGGCAAGGAGATGGAACTCTTTACCTTCTCTGAACTCGTGGGTAAGGGCTTGCCCATCTGGCTCCCCAAGGGCACAACGCTGCGCCTCATTCTTGAGGACTTCCTCAAGAAGATTCAGAAGCGCTACGGCTACCAGCAGGTGATGACTCCCCATATCGGTTCCAAGAGCCTCTACGTCACCTCCGGCCACTACGCAAAATACGGCAAGGACTCGTTCCAGCCCATCCACACCCCCGAAGAGGGCGAGGAATACATGCTGAAACCGATGAACTGTCCTCACCACTGTTCCGTATACTCCTGGAAGCCCCGTTCGTACAAGGACCTCCCCCTCCGCATTGCCGAGTTTGGTACGGTATACCGCTACGAGCAGAGCGGCGAGCTTCACGGCCTGACGCGTGTGCGTGGCTTTACGCAGGACGATGCCCACATCTTCTGCGCCCCCGAGCAGGTGAAGGGTGAATTCCTCCGCGTGATGGACATCATCATGATCATCTTCCGCGCACTCAACTTCGACAAGTTCGAAGCACAGATATCCCTGCGCGACAAGGTGCATCGCGAAAAGTACATCGGTTCGGAGGACAACTGGGAACGCGCCGAACAGGCTATCATCGAAGCCTGCGAAGAGAAGGGACTTCCCGCACACATCGAATACGGCGAGGCAGCCTTCTACGGTCCTAAGCTCGACTTTATGGTGAAGGACGCACTGGGCCGTCGCTGGCAGCTCGGTACGATTCAGGTGGATTACAACCTGCCCGAACGTTTCCAGCTCGAATACACCGGTGCCGACAACCAGAAGCACCGTCCCGTGATGATTCACCGTGCGCCGTTCGGCTCGATGGAACGCTTCGTGGCTGTGCTCATCGAACACACCGCTGGCAAGTTTCCCCTGTGGCTCACTCCCGACCAGGTGGCCATCCTGCCCATCTCCGACAAGTTCAACGACTATGCCGAGAAGGTTCGCAAACAACTCGACGCACAGGGCGTTCGCGCCTTCGTTGACGACCGCTCCGAAAAGATTGGCCGCAAAATCCGCGACAACGAGATTAAGCACATTCCCTATCTGCTCGTTGTGGGCGAGAAGGAAGCAGCCGACGGCACCGTGGCCGTGCGCAAGCAGGGCGAGGGCGACCAAGGCGTTCTCTCCGTGGCAGACTTTGCCAAGAAGGTGAACGACGAAGTGGCCGAAATGACCAAAGACTATTAATCGGAACTATCCGTAACGTACAAAGACAAAGGCAAGGGCAAGCCGCTGAGCGAACCCTTGCCTTTTCTGGTTTTTCGGGTGGCGGAGGGTGGACGGAACAGCCGCTGTTTGGCCTCCGCAAGGGGTTGCGGAGCGAGACTGCGTCCCGATGGTCGCTCTTTTTCGTTGGTTTTGAGCCGGAAAAGGCGGAATAAAAGAGGCGAAACCTTTCCCGTATTGAAAAGATGAAGTAAATTTGCAGCCGGAAAAACAAGAAAAAGACAACCAAGACGCTCCAAAGCTCACGAAATCCACTGTGGAAGAGCCGCAAAGCGTTTTTGCCAGAAACCAAACAAACAACTTTTAATGCCAGCACCGCAGAGAAACCGCCGCGAGCGCAACAACAAACCCCAACATCGCATTAACGAACAGATACGCTGCCGCGAAGTGCGCGTAGTGGGTGACGAAGTGGAGTCACAAGTGCTTCCCACGCGTCAGGCCATCCAGATGGCGCAGCAGATGGGCGTTGACCTGGTTGAAATATCTCCCAACGCAGAACCTCCCGTATGCCGCTTGATAAACTATTCCAAGTTCCTCTATCAGCAGAAGAAACGCCAGAAGGAACTCAAAGCCAAGCAGGTGAAGATTGAGGTGAAGGAAATCCGCTTCGGACCGCAGACGGACGAGCACGACTACAACTTCAAGCTCAAACACGCCAAGGAGTTCCTCTCGGAAGGCGACAAGGTGAAGGCTTACGTGTTTTTCCGCGGACGCTCCATCCTCTTCAAGGAACAGGGCGAAGTTCTGCTCCTGCGTTTCGCCAACGATTTGGAAGAATACGGCAAGGTAGAGCAAATGCCTGTGCTCGAAGGTAAGCGCATGATACTCTTCATCGCTCCCAAAAAGACGGCAGCCGCCAAGAAGGCCGAGAGCGAGGAACCCGAAACGGAGGAAGCCGTTGAAGCAAAGCCCGTGAAGAAGGCTCCGCAGGTGAAAGCCAAGAAGGAATATACCGGCCCGTTTGTTGAGGGCGAGGAATTCTAAGAAGGCTCCGCCAAACAAAAAACAAGAAAAAACGCTTGCGCGCTGCGTTCGGTATCTCACGTAGCCGCAGTGATTATTAATCAATAAACCATACAAAGAAAATGCCAAAAGTAAAGACTAATTCCGGCGCAAAGAAGCGTTTCGCTCTCACCGGAACGGGCAAGATTAAGAGACGTCATGCTTACCACAGTCACATTCTGACAAAGAAGACCAAGAAGCAGAAGCGCAACCTCGACCACGTGGCTATCGTTGACAGCACTAACGTACGTCAGGTTCGTGAACTCCTCTGCCTCCGCTAATCTCCTTTCCAGAGTTTGAGCAGGCAAAGCAAAAGCTCTCACACACAAATTAATCTTCACAAAGTCTAACCGGATGCTTAGCTTCCAAGTCCGTCTGCCGAAAACAAAGCAGTGCAGGTGGCGCTAACTTCCCAAAAGTAACACAAAATGCCAAGATCAGTAAATCACGTAGCTTCAAGAGCTAAACGCAAGAGAATTTTAAAGCTCACCCGCGGTTACTACGGTGCGCGCAAGAACGTTTGGACCGTTGCCAAGAACACTTGGGAAAAGGGTCTGACCTACGCTTTCCGCGACCGCCGCAACAAAAAGCGCAACTTCCGTGCTCTGTGGATTCAGCGTATCAACGCTGCTGCCCGTCTCGAGGGTCTTTCTTACTCTCAGCTCATGGGTGGTCTGCACAAGGCTGGCATCGAGATCAACCGCAAGGTGCTCGCTGACCTCGCCGTAAACAATCCCCAGGCATTCAAGGCAATCGTAGCAAAGGCAAAGTAATCGCCGCTGCGAAACGCTTATAGCTCAACAGAACAAGGAGGCAATTTCCTACGCAGGAGATTGCCTCCGATTTTTGTTTGGGGTGGGTGTTGTCGCAGGTCTTGATATATTGCTGTCTGATAATAAACTATAAAGCTTTCCAGGAAGAAGCGTCTCGAAATGTAAAGAAAAAAGGGATGCTTCGGAGTAAAGTATTTCCGTTGAAAATCAGAGCGTACATTTATGCGATGAGTGAACGTACGTCATGAGGGTGAGTGAACGTACGTCTATAAGT
>CAVLCM010000089.1:0-11233 GCA_963661625.1 bacterium | reverse complement strand
GGGTGAGTGAACGTACGTCTATAAGTAGAGTGAACGTACGTCTATAAGTAGAGTGAACGTACGTCTATAAGTTGAGTGGACGTACGTCGTTAGATGAAGCCTTCTTCATGTTGTATTGGTTGAATCTTCCATGTGTAAAAAGGTAAGGACCTGTTTTGTTATTTCCGGACGTATTCCGCCATGCGCGACTTCTCCGACTGGCCGTTGCTGATGAAGTCGTCAATCTTCCACATGCCGTTCTCCTTTGTCAGCAGAAGGGCGATGCGCTGCTTCTGTCCGCAGTTGGTGATGTCGGCTTCCATGCGGCACTGTCCGTCCGAAATCCGTTTGGTTTTCACTGGGGCGAAAGCCAGTCCCTGGTAGTCCTGTCCGCATACCCAGTGGTTGTAGTCGAAAAAGCCCACCTCGCCCTTCATGATGAGCGCACGGTCCTTGTCGACGACCTTTTGCAAAAGAACTTGATAGGACCCCGAAGTGTAATACGCGTCGAAGTCGGGTTCGTCTGTCGGCAACGAGCCGGCTTGTTCCGCCTTGTTGTACCATCCGAACACGTCGGCGTAAATTTTCTCAACGGCTTCCTGGGCTTCCGTAGCCTCGTCGGCAGGAGCCAATTTTTGGCTGATGGCCGTCGTGTCGTTGCCGGCAGGCCGCTTCCCGTTTTTCCCGCCGCAGTCCACGAGCGAAAGGGCTATGAGGGGAATGTAATAGAGTTTCATTTTCTTTTGTGTATAATACGGTGCGTCGGTACAAAGCCAGAGCCGTCCGAACACGGTGCAAATGTAGCGAATAATTGCAGCCGAGGAAAGTTGGTACCCAAGCAATGCAAGCGACCGTCAAACACGAAGCAGGGACGGACAGTTGCCGTGGTGCGCAACTTGTCCGTCCCTGCTTGGGATGGGGTAGGGGAAGACGCTTAGCGGATAACCTTGCGTCCGTTGATGATGAACACGCCCTTCGTGGCCTTGCTTACGCGGCGGCCTTGGAGGTCGTAGATAACGTCAACCTTGGCTTGCGGAAGAACGCTTGCCGTGGCAGTGGCGATGTCGGTGGCGATGTCGGTCGGCACGATGTACCACTGCGAAGCACCTGCGTCGGAAGTCCAGGGAACGAGTTTGCTGCTGCCGTCCAAGTGGATGGCAGGGTAGCTGGCGTCGGACGGACTTTGGCAGATGAGTGCGCTTTGGCCGTTCACCTTCGAACTGATGCGGTAGAGGGCGGCCTCGTCAGCGCTTTCCTTTACCGGCACTGTGCCGTAGACGGCGGGCGTGCTGCCAATGTAGACGTTGGCCTCCTCGTTGAGGATAGTCCAGTTGCCCGTTTCCGCGTCGGGAACGAAGGAGAAGAGCAACGAAGCATCGTTCTCGTCGAAGTCCTTTACGCTCAGACCGCTTGCAGAGGCCGAGAGGTACTTGGCTCCGCTGCGCGCCGTGTTGTAGAGGCGGAACTTCACAGCGTTGCTCAGAGCTACGATGGGAGCCTTGCTCACAGCAGCGTTTACAGCCTCGTAGTTGGCCTTGGTGGTATTGTTCTTGAATGTGTCGTAAGCCGTGCTAACCTCGCTCGCACCACTTGCCTCGTAGTTGCCCACGATGTTGCCCGTGTTGTTGGTGACGGTGGAGACAATCACGTCGGAGTTTTCCTTGGTGATGGCCATGCGGTCAACGTCGGCCTTGAACGTGTAGGCACTGTCGGTGAGATACTCGATGGAGTAGTTCTTGTAAACAATGGTGTAGTCAACCCCGAAGGTGCGTTCCTCGTAAAGGAAGCCGATGGTGTTGTCGCTTTGCAGAGCCATGGTGGAGTAGGCAGAGCTGGTGTAGCTTGCCTGGTGTACACCGTCCCAGTTCTTGGCGAGCGAGTCGGCATTGACAAAGTCGGCAAGCGAAGCGAGTTCCTTGTAGTAGATGCCCACATTGCTGCGGCCGCTGCCGAGGGGGACGGACTGGAGCATGAGGTAAACGTCCTTGCCGTCCTTTTTGCGCTGAGCCGG
Organism: bacterium; assembly: GCA_963661625.1. GTDB lineage: Bacteria > Bacteroidota > Bacteroidia > Bacteroidales > Bacteroidaceae > Alloprevotella. Next base: position 9,243 of record CAVLCM010000089.1, on the reverse strand, counting down.
AACAACCATCACTTCGCCGTTGCAGGAGTTGCCCTCAGCCGTCACGCCGTTGTTGCTTGTGCCCGAGAATGCCACGCTGCCCCAAGAGCCTTCGGCCTTGTCGGAGTTGGTGAAGTGGAAGATGTTGTAGTAGCGGCCGCCCGTCACACGCGAAGAGCAGAGAATAGAACCGTCGGGGAGTTCCTCCGCCTTGGGCTCGTCTGCGCCCGAGGGGATGGGGGCAACGTCAACGCCGCCCAGAACGCTCCACGAATCGCCGAAGTTGTCGGAGTAGATTACGTAGTTCTTGTTCACACCGTTCACATCCTTGAACAGAACGGAGCAGTAGAGGCGGTAAGCCGAGCCCACCTTGACTGTGCTGCTCTGGAAGATACGGCCCGAACCAACAAACATGCTCTTGGCTGTGCCAATCTTGCAAGTGTCGAACTGCGAGTAGATGCTTTCAGCGATGTCGGTCGGTGTGCCCCAAGTCTTGCCGCCGTCTTCACTATAGAAGCGGGCTATGGCCTGGTGCTTGTCGCGTGTGCCGTTGGGGAACATTACGTTGCCCGAGCAAGAGAGAAGCAATACGCGGTCGCTCTCGCGGTCGGCCACGATGCAGGGGTCGCCGAAGCCCGTGTTCATCAATACGCTGGTGTCGGTGTAGTCGTTGCACGACACGAGCGTCAGCGGGTCGGTCCACGTCTTGCCGTTGTCGGTAGAGTAAGCATAGCGAAGGTCGAGTTTGCCCGAACCGATGTCGCCGCCCGAGTAGCGGTAGTCGGCCACGGCCACGAGGTTGCCGTTCTTGGCCTGTGCGATGGCCGGGATGCGGTAAACAATCTTGTAGTCGTCGCGGCTGGTGTCGTAGATGAAGATGTTTGTCCGCGGCTCTTCTGGGATGTCAGCTTCCTCAATGGTCACGTAGAACTTGCTCAGTTCGATGCCCTTGTTCTCGCCCGAGAGGGTAAACTTGGCCTGCTGCTTAGTAAGCCCCGTTACCTCCACATGCTGCGTGGTGGACGAAGAAGAATACGTCTTGTCGCCAGCCACGAGCGTGAGGGTAGACGTGTTGCCCGAGCAGTTGGCAAAGTCAAACTGGTAGCCCGTGATGGCGTAGCCCGAGGGAGCGTTCAGCGTGTAGGTGCAAGAGCTGCTCGTGGAACCCACGTAGAGCGTCAGGTTGTCGCCGTTGGAGGCCATGTTGTTGTAGCCGCACGAAAGCGTAAGCTGCGGGTCGGTTGCGTTGCTGGTCCACTGAGAGTGGAAGCTGCCGCTGGCGTTGTTGTAAGTACCCGTAGAGATGGCCACCTTCATGCCGTCTGGCTCGTCTACGTGGTCGGCCGTTTGGATTGATACGACAAATTCAGACAGCACAACGCCGTTGTTCGCCCCTTTGAGGTTGAACGAGGCCGTTTCGCTGCTCAGTCCAGTCACTTCGAGCAGCTGCTCCGTCGACGAGGTGGTATAGGTAGTGCCGTTGGCGGTGATGGTCTTAGCGTCGGTAACGCCCGATGCGTTGACAAACTTGAACTTATAGCCCGTGATAACGTAGCCCGAACCGGCATTGATGATGTAGTCGCTCGTCTTTGCTTGGCCTGAGTAGAGCACGATGCACGTGTCGCTCTTGGCCATGTTGTTGGCAGCGCATGAGAATGTTACCTGCGGAGCTGTGCGCGTACTTGTCCAGAGCTTGTTGTAAGTGCTGGAAGCGTTGGCATAAGCACCCGTGTTGAGCGAGATGGTCACGTCGCCCTTGAAGTCGGGAATTTCCACAACCTCGGGAGCGTCAACGAGGGCGAACTGGCAACCCGTGTCGGAACGGTCAGTGCCTGTTTTGTCGCTGCTCCAATTATAGATAGCGGCGTTGTTCGTTTGGTTAAGTTCCACCGTGCCGCTCGTGATGATGTACAGGCCGCTGGCGCTGGCGTAGCTAAGCGTCCAGCCCGAAGAAGGCTGCGTGGCCGTTGTGGAAATAGCCGTGTTGTAGTTTGCCGAAGGATTGATGTAGGAATTGTCTGCGCGGTTGATGATGTCGAACGAACCGTCGGTGCGCGTAACGAACTTCCACATTGTGTTGGCGTACTGCGTGTTCGTTCCGCCCGTGAGCTGGCTGCCGGCACCCTGCGAGGTCATGTACTTGCTGCCGCGGTTGGGCGTGTAGAGCTGGTACCAATGTTCGTCGCCGTCGGTCGAAGCCGTGGGCTGGTTGATTTTGGGCAGAACTTCGTTGACGCTCGTCTGGAACGACGTTGCCTTTGTTGTCAACTCATCGTCCGTCGCGTCCGTCTTTGCCAAAAGGGTGTAGCCCTCCTCAATGGTTGAGAGCAACGATGAGGCGTTCTCTGCGGTGTATTGGCCCACGCCCGTACCGATGCTCAGACCCTCTGCCGAGCCGATGGCGCTGTACAGAGCCGTGCGGGCATCGAAGGTGGCGATGCGCATGGTGGCCTCCTCATCGGTGGTGGCCGTCACCCCGTCGCCGATAGCCGTGGCGAAAGCCTGCGAGAGTTTGGCGTAGCCCTTGCCCGTCATGTAGCCGTTGGTGAAGTAGTCGCTGTTGATTACGCCGTCCTTAACCAACGAAGAGTAGGACTCGTCCACGTACTCGGCATAGTCGAGCGTGGAAGCCAGTTTCTTGATGCCATCGTTGAACTTCGTGGTGTACGACGTGTTGATGTCAGCCGTGTTGGACGGGTAGATGGCGAAGAGTTTCACCTTCGACGTGGAAGCCAACGAGTGGATGCTCTCCACCACTTCCTTGTAAGAAGTCATGAACGTGGCTGAGTCCGTCTTGTTGGTAGCCTCCTTGTAGCCAAGTGTTACGCAAACCGTCTTCGGGGCAACGTTGTCCGTGCGGCCCTTGAAGATGTTGTTGAGCATCGACTTCATGGTGCCGAGGTCAATGCCTTGGTAGCCCCAACTGCCGCCGCGCTGCTTCACGTGGTCGGAGTTGAGCAGTTCGTGCCAGTCGTTGCCGTCGTCGCCAAGGATAAGGATGTCGTCGGCCGTGATGGGGTAGCCGGCGAAATACGTGTTGCGCATACCGGCAATGCCCGACAGTCCGCCGTTTTGGTCGGTAGCGTCAGAGGGATAGACGCACGTGGCATCGTCGCTGATGTACTGGGCAATCTTGTTGCACCAGATGCGGTAGCCAGCCATGGTGAGGTGCGTGCCGTCGTACGAGATTGTTTTGCTCTCAATGCCTTTGAGGTCGCTGTAGAGGTCGATGTATGTGGCGTTGTCGAACTCTTCGCAAATCTTCTTCAAACTGTCGTTGGCGATGGGCACGTGGGTGATATCCTTGATGCCGTTGGTTGTACAAGGCAGGATGCTCTGCACATAAACCTGCGTCGTAGGACTTTCCTTCTTGAGCCTCTTTACGGCTGTGCGCACGTTCTTGGCAACAAAGGCGGGCGAGTTCATGCCCGTTGTGCCGAGGTCGTTCGTACCCATCATGAGGAACACCTTGGCCGGATGTCCTGCCAAGATAGTCTCGAAGTGTTCAAGCATAATGGGAGTTTCTGCACCGTTCACGCCGCGGTTGAGGATTTTGGAGTTGCCAAAAGCCTCCCACCATTCGTGCATGTTGGTGATGCTGTTGCCGAAGAACACGATGCTCTCCGTGTCCACCTTGTGCGTCTTGAAGCCGTCGTAGCGGTGCTTGCGGAAGGGAACGCCCTGCGCCAAAGCCACCGATGCGGAAAGGCAAAGCCCCAAGACTGTCAGTAGAGTTTTTCTCATGCGTTTGTGTGTTAGATAGTTTAGATTGGATGGTTTTATACCTTTCGGCAAAGGTACAGGCTTTTTCACACTTTGCTCACCTCGTGCTTATGTTGTGGAGCATAAACGCCTGCGGCGGCGACTGGCGGAAACGCAAAGGAGCGCAAACCACATGGCGTGGCTTGCGCTCCTAAATATTATAGTCTGCGCTCGGTCAACAAGGGGCGAGCGCGGAGGTGCGTGGCGTTACTTCACCACCTTGCGGCCCGTGTTCGTGATGAACACACCGTTCTTGGGGTTGGCAACGCTGCGGCCTTGCAGGTCGTAGTAAGTGGTCGGCACGTTAGCGTCGGCAGTAGCCGTGTGGATGCCGGTCGTGGTAGACGTTTCCTCGAAGGTCCAGATGCAAGCACCGTAGTTGATGGGCTTGAGGAGAATGTTCTTGAAGGCGTTGGGGTTGTTGTACCAGCCGTATGCACCGCCCTGGGCGATGATGCGGATGCCCGTCTTTGTAGCATCCTCTTCGGTGGTGAACTCGTCAATAGTCCAAGAGTAGGCCTGCCCCGTCTTCACTACGCTGCTTTCGGCCACGCTGGTGGGGTAGGCGGGTTTGCCCGTGAGCTTGTTGATGAGCGAGATGGTGGTCATGTCGTCGCTCTTCACCACCTGCCAGAGGTAGCCGTCGGTTGAACCGCTCGAAGCAGGAACAACGTTGCCGCTTGCGTCGGCCTTGGCGTAAGTGGTGGTGAACCATGCGTTGCGAATCTTGTAGTAAACATCCTCGCGCAGTCCCTGGATGGGAGAGAGCTTAGGCATAGCCAAGTACTCAGCGTAGAGAGCGATGTATTCCTTGTAAGAAGCCTCGCTCACATTGCCCTCGGCAACGCTTTCGGTTGCCGGAGCGATGACCTTCTCGCTGAGGAACGTCAGGGCCTCTTCGGTGGGTTGGCCCATCTTGCCGGGCTGTGCTTCGGAGTAGGTTTTGTTAGCCTTCTTCAACAAGCCTTGGAGCTGTGCGGTGAAGTCAGTCACTTCCTCAATGTACCAAGTGCCGGGGTAGCAGAGGGCAGCGTTGTCGCCCGTCTTGACGTAGCCTGTGCAGTCGGCCGTGAAGAGAGCTGTGCTGCTTGCGCTCAGAGTGACAGCACCGGGAACGTAGGTGTACTTGCCGCTGGCGGTAGTGGCGGCAGCTACGGTGATCGTAGTGCCAGTGGTGCCGAGCGTAGCGTTCGTGCCTTTGGTGGTGGAGAGAACAACCTGATTGCCCTTCAGCATATTCGTCAGTGTGTAGCCCGTGCCGTTAGCCTTGAACTGCCAGAGTTCTTCGGGTTCAGTCTGCGGCGTGTAGTGGAAGCGGATGCTCGTGCCGTCGCAGTAGGCGGTAGAACCAACGTACTTAGCCTTGTAGTAAGTTGAGGCGGAAACGAGCTGATACGTCTTGCCTTCTTCGGGAAGGGTGATGGCAGCGGCTTTGTAGGCTGCGATGGCTGCGGTCAGGGTCGTAGCGTCTTCGTCGGTGCTTGCAGTGGCTTCGGTGAGGGCCGTGCTGAGTTTGTTGTACTCGTCCTGCGAGGGATAGCCAGCCTTGCCGGGCTTCGATGCGTCGAGGATAGACTGTGCCTCGGCGATAGCAGCCTCCTTGTCCGTGAGGTCGGGGTCTTCAAAGTAGTGAGTAGCGTAGGTCAGGCCCTTGGCATCGAGAATGTCGCGGTTCTGTTGCAGACGCTGGTAGAAGTTGACAAAGTTCTTCTTGCTTGCGGGCAACCAACCGATTTCAGAGAGGGCGAGCATACGGGGCAGAAGCTGATACTCCACCTCTACGCTGTCGTTGCAGGTCTCCGTCCACATGTTGCCCTGAACGCCGAGGCAGTATTCCTCCTTGCCCGAGAGCGAACCAACGGGGTTTACGCCGTAAACGGTTTCCACCGTATTTACGTAGCCGTCGCCCCAGCCGCCTTGGTACTTCTCGTTCACGTCGGCCTTGTCCTTCGAAATCTGCATCATGTCGAGGTAGAGGCTCTGGTAAGGCACTACGATGCTCTTAAAGCCCTTGTCGGCCGCGTCCTTGCTCTTGCTGATGTTGTTCCAAGCCATGATGACGGGCTGCACGGAGTTGTCGCTGTTCCAGTTTGCGAGGAGTTCGTCCCAGCAAACGATGTCCTTGTTGTAGTTTTCTTTAAGGTATGTGCCGAGCAGTTCAACGAGCCACGATTGCAGCTGGTTTACGCCACTGAGGCCTTCGTCCTTCACGCGCTGCAAGCAGTCGGCGTTGTTTGCCCACTGGTCGGTCGGACATTCGTCGCCGCCGAGGTGGATGTACTGGTAGGGGAATACCTCAGCCACGTGGCCGAGTACGCATTTCAGGAAGTCAATAACATTGTCCTTGCCCACGTTGAGCACATCCTTCGAGATGCCGCCGGCAATGCGCACGGAGTAAGTCTTTGTGGGGTCGCAGCTAAGTTCGGGGTACGATGCCACGGCTGCCACCATGTGTCCAGGAAGGTCTACCTCGGGCATGATTTCAATGTTGCGGGCCTTGGCGTAGGCAACGATTTCGCGGAGGTCGTCGAGCGTGAAGTACATGCCGCGGCCGTATTCCGTGTCGTCGTAGAAGCTTGAAGAGCCGCCGGCGTTGACAAACGAGCCGCTGCGCACGGCGCCCACTTCGGTGAGTTTGGGATATTCCGGGATTTCGATGCGCCAGCCCTGGTCGTCGGTCAAGTGCCAGTGGAAGCGGTTCATCTTGTACGAAGCCATCACGTCGAGAATGCGCTTCACCTCCGTCTTCGAGAAGAAGTGGCGAGCCACGTCGAGCATGTAGCCGCGGTGGCCAAACTGCGGATGGTCCTCAATAGCCACAACGGGTACGCTCCAATCGAGCGAAGTGGCAGGTTCCGTGCCGTAGATGGCGTGGGGCATGAGCTGCTTCAGAGTTTGCAGAGCGTAGAAGAAACCCGCAGAGTCGGCCGATGTGATGGCGATGCCGTCTGCCGTAACGTTGAGCGTGTATGCCTCGTGGGCCAGCGATGCGTCGGTCGTCATGGTGAACGTCTTGCTGCCCGTGCCGCCGATGCCGGAGATGGCCTTCAACTGTGCGCTGAACTCTTCGGCGTAACGCTTAGCCGCGTCGTTGTCCGCCGTGATGCTGCCCAGGGCGCTGAGGCTGAGTCTTCCCTCACCCTGTGTAACGCTTTGGGGATAGGGGATGAGGGGCAAAGCCTTGGTCAGCGTATTGAAGTCCTCTTCGCTGATGAACTTGAACGGCTGGTTTCCGTCAGAGAGGTCGTTCCACAAACCGAGTTCCTTGCCAATGCCGGCACCCCCCCACTGGTTCATGTAAACGCCGGTGTTGGCTTTGGGCGATAGCACCCAACCCTCGTCAGCATAGTCCTTGTTGGTGTTGGTCTGCCAAATGAAAAGTTTGTTGGTGGGTGCGCTGCCGGCATGGAACATACCGTTCGCGGCAGTCGTTGTGGTGTAGAGCGTCAAGCCGCTCTTGCTTGTGAGGGTGTAGCCGGTTGTGGCGTTGCCCTCAATCTTCCAAAGTTGCGCAGCCTTTCCTGTGGGAATGGCGGTGGCCACTTCCGCGCCGTCGGCCTGTGCTTCGAGTGCGCCCTGTCCGTTGAGGAACTGCAACACGTACCAATGCACGTCGTCGGTGGTGCTCACTGTGGGCTCGGTGGGGGCTGCCTTGATGTGCAGCGCAAACATCACGAGCGTGAGCAGGGTGAGTAGTTTGTGTGTCATGGTGATAAGTAAATATAGGTGTGGATATTTTTTCCTAAATTTGCCCGGTACGATGGGTCGGCACACGCCTGTGCCGCCCTGTGGGGCAGGAAATGTGTTTTTCAATAAAGGTCTGAGAAAAATTCCTCGTGCGCAAATATACGATTTTCCAATCTTTACCAATCCCTTTGCATGGTCCCTTTTTGCAAATGCGATTGCCGTTTAAGCGATTTACTACCATAATGCTCATTTACCGCAAAAAATCCATCCGTCTGTCTCTTGCGCCGCTCCTTCTTGCTGTTGCTGCCCTGCTGTTGCCCGTTCCGGTCGTGGCACAAATCGATTCGCTTGTGTTTTGCGGCGAGCAGCCCGAGGTCAGTCCTGCCCAAAAGGACGAACTCCGTTTTGCGCTCGACTTACTCGCCTTTGTGCGCGACAACGAGTACAACCACAAAGAACTCATCAAGGGCTACACCCTGCCCGGCATCACCCTCGCTCCGAGCATCAGCTATCAGCCGCTCAAAAACCTGAAACTCGAAGTGGGCGTACACATGATACACTTTTGGGGAGCTAACAACTATCCCAACGCCAACTACACCAACCTCGACGCCATCACGGCGCAAAGCACCACAAGGGCTTTCCACGTAACCCCTACCTTCCGGGCCAACCTGCAACTCACGCCGCAGGTCAACGTCGTCCTCGGCACTCTCTACGGCAAGTCGATGCACGGCCTCGTTCAGCCGCTCTACAACGACGAGGTGAACCTCACGGGCGACCCTGAGACGGGCGTGCAGCTCCTCTGGAAGAACCATTGGCTCTCGCTCGACATGTGGGTGGACTGGCAGAAGTTTATCTTCAAGCACGACAAGGGGCAGGAACGCTTTGCCTACGGACTGTCGAGCCGTTTCTTCCCCTCGCCCCGCACGGCCCGTGTGCAGTGGTACGTTCCCGTACAGATGGTTATGCAGCACATCGGGGGCGAAATCAACACCGAGGCCGAAGACCGCACCATCAAGACGTGGCTCAACGCCGCTGCCGGCGCAGGCGTAAACATCCCCTTGCGCACAAAAGTACCCGTGAGCGTCAACGTCGAGGCCACGGCAAACTATTACAGTCAGCAGAGCGGCACGGTTCTGCCCTTTCAGCACGGCATGGGCCTCTGGGCAAAGGCAGGCGTAAAGGTGTGGCGCTTTGGCGCAACCGTGGGCTGGTGGCAGTCGCACAAGTTCATCCCCATCCTCGGCAGCACGCTGTTCAGCTCCATGAGCACCAGTCAGGACGGCGTGACGTTCGACAATCCGCGAATGCTCTTCCTCCGTGCCGAATACGCCCATACGCTGGGCAAAGGCTTCTCCTGGGGCGTACATGCCGACTACAGCTACCATGCCCAATCCGGCACGTGGTACGACAACGGCACGGCCTACCGCAGCGGTGGCCATGCGCAAAACTTTGCCGCCGGCATCTACCTGCGAGCCATCCCGAGTTTCCTCATCAAGAAATTCCGCAAGGACTAATCAAGCCGCCCCATTCCCTTGCGAAAAGAATAAAAATCATTACCTTTGCAGTCGGTTTAGGTCTCGTAGCTCAGTTGGATTAGAGCAACGCCCTTCTAAGGCGTGGGTCTTGGGTTCGAACCCCAACGAGATCACAACGCAAACAAAAAGTGGTGTTTACAGCAATGTAGACACCACTTTTTTGATAGTGCGAGTAGCCGTTGCATACGGCTCAATTGTCGTTTGCCTCCATGCAAATCCCATAGTCTCGATTGTATTCCTGTCCGATAAAACAAGCCCAGCGCATTGCTTAGGTTTTCTC
>CAVLCM010000088.1:0-11282 GCA_963661625.1 bacterium | reverse complement strand
TTTCATGGCCCAGTCAAAACGTATGTATTTGCTTTCAACCATAGCTTTTGCTTTTATGCGGCAAATATGAGCATTTTTATTTTATCAATGACAGAAATGAGTGGAGTATATGCCTTCCTATCCAATGTTGTCCTAAACGTTTTTATTTCTGTCCGATAAAACAAGCCCAACGCATTGCTCAGGTGTTCTCTCGCCGCCGGCGCAAAAAATTGCGCATATGGGCGCAAAATTTTGCGCCCATATGCGCAATTTTTTGCGCCCGGCAGAGCGTTTTTCACAGAAGCGTTTCCTTACAGCAACTCGCTGCTCACCGCGGTAATCTTGGCCACGGCTTCGCACGCCTCGTCGAGGGTGAGAGTGAGAGGGGGGAGGAGGCGCAAAATATTGGTAGAAGCTGCCCCTGTAAACACGTGCGCTTCGTGAACAAGACGGCTACGCATTTCCTTGATGGGCTGGTCGTATTCGATGCCTATCATCAGGCCCTCGCCACGCACATCGGTGATGTGGGGGTTGGTGGCTTGGAGTTTACGGAGTTCTTCGAGCAAATAGTTTCCCACCTTGGCGGCGTTCGCTACGAGGTGTTCCTGTTCCATCACGTCGAGCACGGCCAAGGCGGCTGTGCAAGCCAAGTGGTTGCCGCCAAAGGTGGTGCCGAGCATGCCGTACGTGGCCTCGAACTTCGGCGATATGAGCAACGCCCCCATGGGGAAACCGTTGCCGATGCCCTTGGCGCACGTGATGATATCGGGACGCACGCCGAGGTGCTGATGGGCGAAGAACTTGCCAGAACGGCCGTAGCCGCACTGAATTTCGTCGCACACGAGGACGGTACCCGTTTCGTCGCACACCTCGCGGAGCGTCTGCATAAACTCCTTCGTGGCCATGCGGATGCCGCCCACGCCCTGTATGCACTCCACAATGACGGCCGCCACGTCGCCCTTGCGCAGTTCGGCGACGAACGCCTCGCTGTCGTTGAGCGGCAGGAACGTCACGTGCCCGTTGCTGTTTATGGGAGCCACAATCTTGGGGTTGTCCGTAGCCTCTACGGCGAGCGACGTACGGCCGTGGAAAGCCTTGCCTGCGGCCAAAACGCGTTTGCGCCCGGTGTGGAACGACGCCAGTTTCAGGGCGTTCTCATTGGCCTCAGCCCCCGAGTTGATAAGAAAGAGCTGATAGTCGGGATAACCCGAGGCGTTGCCCAGACGTTCGGCCAACTGCTCTTGCAGCCGGTTGATCACGGAGTTGGAGTAGAAGCCGAGCTTGCCAAGCTGCTGGGTGAGCATCTCCACATAGTGCGGATGGCAATGGCCAATGCTTATCACGGCGTGGCCGCCGTAGAGGTCGAGATACTCCGTGCCTTTGTCGTCGCGCACGTGGCAGCCCTTGCCCTCCACAATGTTGATGTCGAAAAGGGGATATACGGGAAACAGGTTCATTGTTGTCTGATTATGGATTTGAAAGGAAGGTGCAATTCCGCTGACGGACCTTCACGGCCAGAGCCCTCTGCCCCGCAATTAAAAAGCTACGGGTTTGAGGCGAAGGCCGGTTGTCTCTTCGAGGCCGAACATAAGGTTCATGTTTTGCACCGCCTGCCCCGATGCACCTTTGAGCAGATTGTCGATGCACGAGGTGACGAGCAGTTTGTTGCCATGGCGCTCGGCGTGGATGATGCACTTGTTGGTGTTCACCACCTGTTTGAGGTCGATGGGCTTGTCGATGTAGTGCGTAAAGGGTGCTTCGCTGTAAAAGTCGCGGTAGTAGCTCTCTACCTCTTCGATGGGCGCGTCGCAACGTATCACCTCGGTGGCGAAGATGCCGCGAGGGAAGTCGCCGCGGTAAGGGATGAACTCCACCTCGCCGCCGAAGTCGGGCTGAAGCTGACGGAGCGACTGCACAATCTCGGGTACGTGCTGATGCTCAAAAGCCTTGTAGATGCTCATGTTGCCCGTGCGCCATGAAAAGTGCGTGGTGGCTCCCGGCTTTACGCCTGCCCCGGTAGACCCCGTGATGGCGTTAACGGAGATGTCGCCCGTGAGCAGTCCGGCCTCGGCCAAGGGGAGGAGGCCCAGTTGGATGCAGGTGGCGAAGCAGCCCGGGTTTGCCACGTGGAGGGCGTTGAGCAACTGTCCATGGTTGAGTTCGGGGAGGCCGTAGACATAGTCGTTGTCATCTGCCGCCAGACGGAAGTCCTGCGCAAGGTCGATGATGCGCACGTCGGCCGGGATGTAGTGTTCGGCAAGAAACTTCGTGCTTTTGCCATGTCCGAAGCAGAAGAACACCACATCGACCTGGTCGAAGGGCAGTTGGTCGGTGAAGCGGAGATCCGTTTCGCCGTACAGTCCCTCGTGCACGTCGGTCAGGAGGTTGCCGGCGTTGCTCTCGCTGTTGACGAAAACAATTTCGGCATCGGGATGGTTGAGCAGTATGCGGCAGAGTTCGCCGGCCGTGTAGCCCGCGCCGCCAATAATTCCTATACGTATCATGAGTGGGGCACAGATTAGTCCTCGTTGTGGTTGGCGTAGAACACGCGGAGCGGCGTGCTAAGCACTTTGATAAAGCCCTTTGCGTCGTCGGCCGTCCAGCCCTTTTGCGTTTCGCCGTATTCGCCAAACTTCGTCTTGACGAGGTCGTCCTTGCTGTCCACGCCCACGGTGCTGAAGCCGAGCGGACGGAGTTCGAGGATGACGGTGCCGTTGACGTAGCGCTGCGAGGAGGTGAGCATAGCCTCGATGTCGCGCATGACGGGTTCGAGGTATTGACTCTCGTGCAGGAACATGCCGTACCAGTTGGCCACCTGATCCTTCCAGTACTGCTGCCACTTCGACAGGGTGTACTTTTCCAAGAAGCGGTGCGCGCCGATGATGAGCGCGGGAGCTGCCGCCTCGAAGCCCACACGGCCCTTAATGCCGATGATGGTGTCGCCGACGTGCATGTCGCGGCCTATGCCGTAGGCTGCGCCTATCTCCTCCACGCGGCTTATAGCCTCGATGGGGTCGTCGTAGCGCGTGCCGTTGATGGCTTTAAGTTCACCCTTCTCAAAGGTGAGCTTAAGCTGTTCCGTGCCTTGCTTGGTCACTTGTTTGAGGTATGCGCTCTCGGGGAGTCCCTGTGCGGAGTCGAGAATTTCGCCACCGCAGATGCTCGTTCCCCAAATGCCCACGTTGTAGGAGTATTTGAGTTTGGTGAAGTCGGCAAAGAAGCCGTGGCTATTGAGGTAGTCCACCTCCTCCTTGCGCGAGAGGTTGCCGTCGCGCGTAAGGGTGATAATCTCCATGTCGGGACACATCACGAGGAAGGTCATGTCGAAGCGCACCTGGTCGTTGCCTGCGCCCGTTGAACCGTGGGCAATGGCATCTGCGCCAATCTCCTTGGCGTAGCGCGCAATGGCCATGCCCTGGAAGATGCGTTCGGACGATACGGAGATGGGATAGACGTTGTTGCGAAGCACGTTGCCGTAGACCATGAACTTGAGGCTCTTCTCGTAGTACTCGTGCGTCACGTCGAGCGTCACGTACTCCTTAGCGCCGAGCTTATAGGCATTCTCCTCGTTGGCCTTGAGCTGTTCTTCGCTGAAACCGCCCGTGTTGGCGCAGGCGGCGTAAACTTCGTACCCTTTTTCCTTGGCGAGGTACATCACCGTGTATGACGTGTCGAGGCCTCCGCTGAAAGCCACTACTACTTTCTTCTTTGACATAGCTTTATCGGTATATATATTATAGGTGTGTTCGTTTTACTCGTGCGACTTGATGAAGTCAATCACGTCCTGCGGAATCTCCACGGGCAAGGGGCGGTCGGGGTGGCGCGCCGGGTCGAAGAGCATGCCCGTGCATACGCAATACTTGCGGTTGGTGCGCGCAAGCACGTCGCAGTTGATGCAGCAGGGAGCCTCGGGCGTGCCGCAGCCCTTCCAGTACTCGTCGTCCTGCGTCAGTTCGCTGAACGGCACCGGCACATAGCCAAGCGACGTGTTGATGCGCATCACGGCCCCCGAACTGGTAAGGCCGAAAATCTTTGCCTGCGGCCAGCGCACGCGGCTCAATGAGAAGGCCAAACGCTTGATGCGCGTGGCCAAGTGGTGGCCGCGGAACTTCGGCACGACGATAAGGCCCGAGTTGGCCACGTAGTGCTTATTCTCCCAACTCTCAATGTAGCAGAAACCCGCAAACTCCTCGCCGTAGAGGGCGATGATAGCTTTGCGTTCCTTCATCTTCGTGGCCACGTACTCATGCGTACGGCTGGCAATGCCCGAACCGCGCACCTTGGCTGCGTCGGTGATGGTGGTAAGTATGGTGTCGACGTATTTCTCGTGGCTCGCGTCGGCCACGATCACTCTGATGCCATCGTCGTATTCTTCCATTTCTGTTTTTGTGTATTGTATAGTTGTTTATGGTTGCTTTTTCTTAAAAATCCGCCTTCAAAGCACGATGCTCTTGAGCGCGGGAATCACGCCGGCCAGTTCGTCGGTGAGTTCCTGCCGTGTGGCACTCTCTTGAATGATGATGAGAATAGTGTCATCGCCGGCAATGGTGCCGAGCACGGTGGGGAGTTTGTGCGTGTCGATGTCCGACGCAAGCCCCGCTGCATAGCCCGGACGCGTTTTCAGCACGGCCATGTTGCCCGAGAAGGCAATGGAGAGAAAGCCAGTGTTGCGCAGGTACTGCGGAACGATGTCGGGGCGCACCGTGCGGTGGTACATGGGACTTTCGGGCAAGATGTAGCGGTAGCCGTCGGCTGTGAGTATCTTGGCGGCGTGGAGTTTGGTGAGGTCGCGCGAGAGGGTGGCCTGCGTCACGTTCCACCCGTTCTTTGCGAGTTCGCCGAGTATCTGCTCGTGACTGCTCACGTCGGTGCTGCCGCTGAGTATCACGCGGAGCACTTCCAGGCGCTGCATTCTGTTGCTCATGTGCTTGTGGATTTCGTTGGGGGCTGGGCGTCTTTCACGCATATTGGCGCGAACGACTGCATAAAATACGGTTGTATGCTTTATTTCGCTGCAAATATACAAAGTAAATTCACCGCCTCGCCCATTTATGCAAATATTTAGTGCATAATACGAATATTCCTTCACCTTATACTCTCTCGCGGCTGCCACGGCCGGCGAATTTGCTTTAACCGACGCAACACGCTACCTTTGCAATGCGCTACGAAGCCCCCTGCCGCCAAGCTGCGGCCCGAACAACGACGGCGCAACCCGATACGTTGTACAAAGAGACGGACAACTGTTATTTTGCACCACAATGAAACGAAAAACAAGCCCCATAACCCGACTGCTCATCACGCTGCTCATCCTGCTCCTCACGGCAACACAGCCCCTTTGCGCCCAAACAGACGAAACAGGCGGCGAAAACGGGCAGACGGAGGTGGAGGAAACCGAAGTGCCAATCATGACGCAACTCGGCACCACGCAATACAAAGGCAAGACCATTCCGCACGTCATCATGCCTTCCCTGCCCAAATACGCTCCCATGACGTTCAAAAGCGACAAGGAGCGGGAGCAGTACAACCGGCTCGTGTACAACGTGAAAAAGGTGCTTCCCTGGGCAAAGTTGGCCAAACTGACGCTCATCGAAACCGTTGACGTGCTGGACCAGTTGCCCGACAAACGTTCGCGCGACGCACATATCAAGATGGTGGAACGGGGACTGAAACAGCAGTACGGCCCAGCCCTCAAAAAACTCACGCGTTCGCAGGGCCGCCTGCTCGTCAAACTCGTCAACCGCGAGTGCAACCAAACGGGCTACGCCATAGCCAAGGCCTTCATCGGCCCCTTCAAGGCCAACCTCTACCAGGGCATCGCCGTACTCTTTGGCAACAGCCTCAACAAGAAGTACGACCCCGATGGCGACGACCGCTATACCGAACGAGTTGTCCGCATGGTCGAAGCCGGCCTAATCTGACAGGTAGTTCTCATAAAGAAAAAGGGATGCTTCGGAGTAGAGTATTTCCGTTGAAAATCAAGGCGTACATTTATGCGATGAGTGAACGTACGTCATGAGGGTGAGTGAACGTACGTCTATAAGTTGAGTGAACGTACGTCTATAACTCGAGTGGACGTACGTCATTAAATAGGGTGGACGTACGTCGTTAGATGAAGCCTTCTTCGAGTGACTACGTAACTCGTTGATTTTCAATATGCGCCATTTGGTGGTGCATAAAAGTGATGAAGTCAGGAAAAGGAATAAAAGCCTTATAGTTCATAGCACATAGCTGTAAACTATAAGGCTTTTAGGGAAAATCGGGGACTTACCTTATCCACGCGATGTTGGTGGTTTTGGCCTTTTGGCCATTTCCGTAGGCTACGCCGACGGCACGGATGGCTGCTATGCGCTGTTCTTCGAGTTTTACGCTGTCGTTGTACTTCTGACGCATCTCGAAATCGATGTCGCTGCGCACCTGCTTCTTTATTTCCTTGGACAAAGCAAGGGCCTCGTCGTAGCAAGCGGCCTCGGGGTCGATTTGTGCGAGGAGGGCGGCCACGTCGCCGGCAGCCTCCTGCGTTTGCGTTGCTGCCCAAAGCGCACGTGCCTGATTGAGGAGTTTGAGGTTGAGCTTGTCGCGGTAGCGGTTGTAGATGGTCAGACCGGTCTGCACGGCCTGGTCGCCGCCCGCAGAACAGGTGGGGATGCTTACGCACAGGGCGATAGCCTCCTCATACTGCTGAAGGTCGGCAAGGCGCTGCGCCTCTTTGAGGATGTTGGGGTACTGCTCGTTGTAGTAGTTCATGATTTTCGCACGGCCGTCGGTGAGCATCTGTGCCACCTTGTTGGACTTGCCGTTGAGCTTGCGAAAAGCACTAATCAACGCCTTCGTCTCGTTGGTGCCAACGCCGTTTACTTCGACGTAGGAGCTTGAAAACTTCTTGCGGTTGATGTTGTCGACAATATAGTAGGTGATGCCCAGGTTGTAGACCACCTGTGTTGGGGCGGAGACGATGTGCTTGTCAAGCACGTCGAAACGAGCAGTGAGGTAGAACTGGTTGTAGGGGGCGGCGATGCTCATTCCGCCGTCGGTGGCCACGCGGTTGAGGGAGTTGGCGAATACCTGCGCTGCTGCGTCGGGGATAGCCTCGTCCTGCTCCATGACCGCCACGTCAAGACCTATTTCGCACTCCTGCGCCATTGCGCTCTCGCTGAGGGCAAAGGCGGGCAGCAAAGTGGCTGCTGCAAGGGCGAATTTGTATAGCGATTTCTTCTTCATTGTGATTGCTTTTTGGTTTGTCGCAAGGCGCTTACTGCACCTCGCGGGTTGTGTTGAGCCTGATGCCTCTTACTTTTCGCCAAGCACGAGCATGCACTTGCCCAATCCCTGATTGATAATCTTCGACTCGATGTTGTAGGGAGGCTGTTTGAGGAACTTGCGCAGGTCGCGTGCAAAGTCCTCGGTGTCAATGGCACGCTGGCGACCGTTGACATCCTTGTAGAGCGGAATGCGCACTTGCTCAAAGTCCATCATGTCCTCGCTCGACTCGCCTTTCGAGAAGCGATGGTTCACGGTGTTGTCGTCCACCCAATCGGTGATGATTTCCGACAGTTCCAGTCCGTTGAACTCCGTTTCGAGGTCGAGGCCCGAACCGTTGTCAAAGGTGCGGATGGTGAGCGTCACCTCGCGACCGTTGGTAAGGAGTTCGTCGAAATAGTTTTGCAACTGCGCGGTGAAGTTGTCCATGTTGTCCTGCACAGCCTCCTCGAGCAACACGGGCAGTTCGGCACTGATTGTAGGCTTACCCGTACCCTGCGCACCGGCCACGGTCTTGCCCGTATAGCTGTCCTTGGCTTGCAGATTGTATGTGATGCTCGTGCGCGGTCCCGTCTGGTTGACGTTCCAGTCCAATTCGAGGATAATGTCGCACTTGGCGCGGCGCAACAGGCGGTCGCGGTCGGTTTCGGCCAAAGCGGCACCGCTCGTCTTGCTCTGGACAAGGCTGTTCTCGGCATTGCTGCGATCTACGTTTTTGAGGAGCTGCTGCATGTCCTTCAAGGGGAACTGGCGGTCGGCCATGAGAATGTTAAGTTTGGCAATGACGTTGTTCACGTCCTTGTCCTCAATGAAAGCCTTTTGGTAGTTGGGCGAATAAACGGTTGAGCCCTGATTGTCGAACTTCTCCATATAGCCGTGCTCGTTGCACCAGCGGTCGCTCGGCACTACCATAAGCGTCGGCTTGCGTGCCTGCGAAAATGCGCTGAGAGAGAGGAGGCACGCTGCCAGGATGGTATATATCTTTTTCATGCGTTGAAATACAGTGTGGTTATTTAAGTACGTTGTCGGCTTTGAGACGCGCCTTGAGTTCGGGGCGCAACACGCGCACGGTGATGGTATACCCCACGAATGCCTGCGCCTTCATCTTGTCGCGCGAATGGGCGCGTTCGTCTACAAGGCTGACATACTTGAGGTATTCGCCGCCATCGGCAAAGAAAATGTTGAAGTACTCCTCATAACGTTCCTCGGCGTTGACCTCGGCCAAGATGGGACGCATTTGGCATCCCTGCTGCCCGTGGGTAATGCCCTTGAAAATGACCTCGCGCACAGCGTTCTTCTTGGCCTGTTCAACTGCATCGGCCTTGTTGCGGCCCGTGCCATAAACGCGCAGGGTTTGCGAGCCGTCGTGTTCTACGCCCAAGCACTCTACCGCACGGGGCGCATAGACGGCCGTAGTCGATGCACTCGACTTGCAGCCAGTTGTTAACAAACTAAAACAAAGGGCAGAACCTGCGACGAAGGCTGCGCTGAAAAATTTATGCAGATGATTCATGATGTGTGACTTGTATTAAAATTCATAACCCACGTGCAGAGAGAGCGCACTGGCCGCCTTGGGGCCACCGAAGTCATCAGGCACATGGTTTTGGTTGAGTTGGTTGAAACTGTACGTAAGGCCGAGCAGCCAAGAGTTGCGCTTCTCGCCAAAACGCGCGCCAATGGTGGGGGCGAAGAAAAATCCGTCGTTCACTGCCGCACCAATGTTTACCGACCAGTAAGGCACTACGCTGCGGTCGGTCTGGCTCATGAAGTTGCCTCGCGCGTTGACAAAGATGGGGAGCGTCCACTCGTTGGCCGTACCACGGCGGACGGAGTTGTTGTTGACGTAATACTTGCCGCCGAAGCCTGCGCCCACGCGCAGGTATTCGTTGAAGCGGTAGCCTGCGGTGAAGGTGAGCTGGGCAGACTGCATATTCGTCTTTTCAATCAATACGGTAGATCCGCCTTCCACCTCGGCCGCACACCAGAAGCCTTTGTCGGTGAGCTGGTAGTCGGTATAAGCGGGACGGTTGGGCTTTTGCGGAAGTGTCACGTTGCTCTGCGCCGAAGCAGTGGCAGCGAGCATTCCCAAGCCTAAGCAAAAGGTCAATGCTTTGAGTTTCATCTTTCTTTAATGTTTGGGTGTAAAGATGTTCGGGTGACAGGGACTGAAAGTCAGAAGCCGCTTGAAAGTCCGCGGATGATGCCGGCAGCCTGCAAGTCGGTGCGCAGTTGGTCTTTGCTCACCTGCACGATGGCTCCGATTTTGTAACCGCCCTTGGCAACCTTCACGCGTTCGTAGCTACCGGGCACTACGCTGGCGTACTGCTGGAAAGTCTTTTCCTTGGTGAAAAATGCCTTGAAGTAGTCGGCCTGCTGCGTTTCGACCGTGGCAGAACCAGCCAAGGGGGGCGCACTGGGCGTACCCTTGTAGCCGCGGAACAACACGCCATGCACAGCAGCGTATTTCAGTTGCTCGTCCTTGGCGGAAGAGGAGTAAACGTAGACCTTCACGAGGCAGGTGCCCTGAGTGCCGGAACCAGCCGACTGAATGTCGTACTTCAAAGGGTCGTTGTCCTTGGCTTGCAGCTGCAATGTGAAGCAGAGCATCAGCGTGAGCAGTGTCACAAGATGTTTCATGCAATGTTTCATAGCTTAACGTTTGTGTTAGTGTGTGTGACGGGCGAAACTGAAACGGCCGCGGCCGATGGCCAAGCCGCCTTTCAGTGTCGCCCGCACGAATGTGGTTTGTATGAGATTATTTCGATGTGATTTCGCGCAGCATCATACCAGGGTAATATTCGGTTGTACCGCTCACGTGGGTGAACGTGGTTGCTCCGAGGCCCGCACCTTCTGCTCCTTCTTCAAGAGCCATGTAGCGGTTGTCCCAAATGAGGTTCTTGACTGGCTTCACAACGCCGACTCGCTTGTAAGTGCGTGTGCCGTCCTCGTTCTCAATCGTTTCGAGTACTTCAAAACGCGTGTCGGTGTCTATGCCCTCCTTCATGCCCACATAGGCCGTGAGCGGCTGCGTGGTGGTGATGGGAGTGAGGGTGCGGAATTCCTCGTGAGAGTGTTGCAGGGCGGCCACGTTCTCATCGAGCGCACGCTGGCATGCCTTGCGTACCATCATGACAGGGTCGTCGAGATTTACGCCCATGAACGACGTATTGCTGCCGCTGCTCTCCTGCTTGCCCACATAGACGAGACGGTAGCTGCCTCGCGCATTGTTGAAAGCGTCGCGCTTAGCCGTGTCGTTGTCGCCCATGGCATATTGCGTTTTGTAGAAGTTGACGGCGATGTCGTCGTTCCATTCCAAACGGTAAAGGAAGGAGTTGATCTTCACCTTGAAGCCTTTGAGACTTTCGGCCATATCGGCAAAGCTGTCGAACATATTGTCACTGCTACCCATAGCAGCACTGGCAATGGCCCCTAAGCCGCGCAACACGCCGCCGATGACTTTGCCTCGCTTCTCCTTGTCGATGTAGCGAATGTCATTGACCACCACAAAGGTGTTTCCGATAAGTTCTTCGCCGGCATCGGCCAAAAGGGCTTGTCCGCGCTGCGAGCGTTCAGCAAGGATGGCATCGAACTTCGTAGCGTTGTAGAGGCCGCGCTCCTTCACGAGTTCCATGTCGCACGCACCCGTGAAGTAGTCGCGGTTGAACCATTTGGCTACCATGCGGCTTGCCACCTGATTTTCGTCAAGGAAAGTGGTGATGGCCTGGTTCTCATCGTCGCTCTTCGCGCCTTTGAGTTTTTTGTCGAGGTTAATAACCTTTACGCTCAGGTCATGGTCGTTGAACTTGTCCGGCGTGGGTATGGAAACGAACACACGGCGTATTTCGTCAGCATACTTTTGGTCCGTGTGGTTGATCATCAGCGTATAGAGCGAACTGCGGCGGTATTTCACGTCGTCTGCATTCCGAGTTTGCTGGGCATAGCCAGCAACGGCAAACAACAGACAGGAGCAGATTGTGGCTAATTTATGTAGTTTCATACGAAAATTATTAGTGCCGTTTTGTAATCTCACGGCGTAAGTTTTATAT
>CAVLCM010000087.1:0-11284 GCA_963661625.1 bacterium | reverse complement strand
TTCCGTCTTGCGGCGGTCGCTTTATTTCTGATTTGCGAGTGCAAAAGTACGGCGGAATTTTCATTTGGGCAAGAAAACCGAGGATTATTTTTGAATTATTTTTCGGGGAGAATTTGGAAGGGGCTGATTTTCAGAGGATTATTAATTGTAGATTTTTTTTGGGCATAATGAGCATAATAGGCCTATTAGGCGGAATACAGTCTTTGGGGGTGTTGGCGGGGTAACAGCCCACCAAGGCGGCGATGGGCGGGGTAGTTGGGGAGAATGCCTTGGGCTATTCGTGGCAGATGTCCGCCATTGAGCCATCGAACTGAGTGTGTTGCGGCTCTTTTACTTGGCGGGCGTAGCGGCTTACGCTTAAAATCATGCCGAAATAGAAGCAGGTGATGATTGTGGACGTTCCGCCTCGGCTTATGAGGGGGAGCGGTTGCCCCGTTACGGGGAAAAGACCAACGGCCACCATCATGTTGAGCAAGGCCTGCGAGACTAAGAGGAGCGTAAGTCCCATGATAAGGAACGGGGGAAAACTCCGTTCGCACCGACTCGCTATTCGTCCCGCTCGGAAGAGTAGTATTATATAGAGCATAAGAACGAAAAACGCCCCGAAGATGCCCGTTTCCTCGATGATGATGGCGTAAATAAAGTCTGAATAAGCCTGACTGAGAAAATCGCGCTGCACGGAATTACCGGGCGCACGTCCGACGACGTTGCTCTGAACGATGGCTATGTTGGCATGAGCCACTTGCCCCCCCTTATCGATGTCGTAGGTTTTAGGATCGTTCTTCTTGTCCTTTTCATCGATAGAGAAATGCGCCTCTACGCGTCCCTTCCACGTTTCAAAACGGTGGAGAATGGGTATGTCGTTGGAAAAATAGACAAGAATGCCGAACAAAACGCCGAAAAGAGCCATAACACCAAATAGTTGGCCCATCTGAACGAGCGGCACTCGTCCGATAAACATCATCATGATGACCACGCCGAAGAGAAGCGCAGCCGTTGAGAAATTCTCGGGGAAGATAAACGCTACAATAACAAGGCTTTCGAACAAAATCTGCTTAAAAGCCTTTTTATCGGCACCGTCCTTTCCCTGTCTGAGAGCCAAGATCCACGCAGTGGTAATCACCACCACCCCCTTTGCAACTTCGGACGGCTGGAAGGTGAACGGGCCAAGCGGAATCCAGCGCGAAGCGCCGTTGCGGCTGGCACCAATCATCAGGGCTATGAGCAAAAGGACGATAGAACCTACCCAGCCCACCACGGGTATTGCCTTGAAAAAACGGCACGGCACACGGTGGACTGCCACTACGATGACCGTTCCGCCGAGAAGGAACAAAATCTGCTTGATAAGCGGTTCCCAAAAGTTTCCCGTCTTATACGACAGGCTGCTCGCCGCACTGTACACCTCCACCACGGAGATCGCGCAAAGGAAGAAGTATACCACCCATATGACACGATCGCCCTTGAAAAGGCTTCCTATGCCGCTGCTCGTTCTCTTGGTCGCAGCCACGGCAGTGCCTTCGGACGAAGCGTCAGAAGTTTTATTGTATCTTTTCGAAAACAATCCCATTGTATGACTTGCGTTATTTCCAATTCTTCACCCAGTCCTTGAACTGCTCGCCGCGGTCCTCCATATTCTTGAAAAGGTCAAAACTTGCGCAGCACGGGCTGAGCAGCACCGTGTCGCCCTCGTGAGCCAGTTTTACCGCCTCGTCCATGCACTGCTGCATAGAGTGCGTGTCGGCAATAGGCAAACCGAGGCCGTCGAAACTTTCATGAAGTTTTTTGTTGTCGACCCCCATGAACACCAATGCGCGGCATTTTTTCTTGACAAACGGCACGATTTGCGAATAATCGTTGCCCTTGTCCTTTCCGCCGAGGATAAGCACCACGGGCGTGCGCATACTCTCCAGCGCACAATAGCAAGCATCTACATTGGTAGCCTTAGAATCGTTTACAAAACATATACCGTTGACCATGCCAGCCTTTTCGAGACGGTGCTCCACCCCGGGGAAGTCAGAAAGTCCTTGGCGCACCACTTCAGGGGCAACACCTGCTGCCAAACAGGCAACTGCAGCGGCAAGCGAGTTGCGCAGGTTGTGCTTACCCGGCAGAGAGAGTTCGCTGAGGGGCATCTCGAACGGCACAGGAGCGTTGACTACGAACTTTTCGCCGTCAGCGTAGCCCGCAGAACCGTCCTGCAGTTCGTCGGTAAAGCCGCACTTCACGCTCGGTTCGCAGCGCTTGGCAAGTTCAGTGGGCACGTGGTCGTCGCCCTGCCAATAAACGAAACAGTCATCAGGCTGTTGGTTCTGCAAAATGCGCATCTTCGAGTCTACATAATTCTGCATACAGAAATCGTAACGGTCGAGATGGTCGGGAGTGATGTTGAGCAACACGGCAATATTTGCGCGGAAGCGATACATGTTGTCGAGTTGGAACGAAGAAAGTTCAATCACATACGTGTCGTGGGGCGTTTCGGCCACCTGCAAGGCAAGACTATGCCCAATGTTTCCGGCCAAGCCTACGTCCGCACCCGCTTTTTTGAGAATGTGGTAGATGAGCGACGTGGTCGTCGTCTTACCGTTGCTGCCCGTGATGCAAATCATCCGCGCTTGGGTGAAACGGCCAGCAAATTCGATTTCGCTGAGTATCGGCGTACCCTGCGCAATGAGTTTGGCTACCATGGGAGCAGTCTCGGGGATGCCCGGACTCTTCACTACTTCGATGGCATTTAGAATAAGGCTTTCCGTGTGTCCGCCCTCTTCCCAAGCAATTCCGTGCTGGTCGAGCAGTTCCTTGTATCGGGGTTTGATTGTTCCCATGTCCGATACGAACACGTCGTACCCCTCTTTTTGAGCCAACACAGCAGCCCCTACTCCACTCTCGGCTGCCCCTAAAACAACTAATCGCATTTTTATTTTCCTATTCTCGATTAAACGAACCTGTAACTGTTATCTGATTTTGAGCGTGATAATGGTGAGTGCCGCCAAAAGGATGGTTACGATCCAGAAGCGCACCGTGATTTTCGACTCATGCCATGCGCCCTTGGGCCATTTGAACATGTAGCTGCACTCAGGGTCGAGTTGCGAAGGCAACACGCGGAAATTGTCGTGAATCGGCGTGCGCTTGAAGATGCGCCGCTTCTGTCCCTTCCGCTTCCAGAATTTGAAATACTCCACCTGGAGAATCACGCTCAGGCTCTCCAAAAGGAACACACCGCAAAGGATGGGGATGAGCAATTCCTTGTGGATGATGATAGCCAACACGGCAATAATGCCGCCGATGGCCAGCGAACCCGTATCGCCCATGAATATCTGCGCCGGATAGGCATTGTACCAGAGGAAACCTATCAACGCACCCACTGCGGCACAAGTGAAGATGACGAGTTCCTGCGAGTGAGGCACATACATTATATTAAGGTACGAGGCAAACTCCAAGTGGCTCGACACGTACGCCAATATGCCCAGGGCGATGAATATGATAGCCGAGTTGCCTGCCGCCATGCCGTCCATACCGTCGTTGAGGTTAGCACCGTTGGACACGGCAGTGATGACAAATATCGTAACCAGCACGAAAAGCACCCAGCCAGCCTGCGTCTTGTACTTTCCGCAAAAGCTCACCAGCGTTGCGTAGTCGAAGTTGTTCTCCTTTACAAAAGGAATCGTTGTCTTCGTACTCTTCACGGGATTGCTCTTGTGCACAATCTCCGTAGTCGTTCCGTGGCGCTGCATCTCTATGTTTTCGCGGATAGTTGCATCGGGGCTCAGGTAGAGCGTCAAGCCGACGAACAGACCCAAAAGGACCTGTCCCACAATCTTGTAACGCCCGGCAAGCCCGTCCTTTTTCTTCTTGAAGATCTTGATGTAATCATCGAGAAAGCCGAGAAGGCCGAGCCATACGGTCGTCACCATCATGAGGATGAGGTAGATGTTGCGCAGGCGACCCAACAAGAGGCACGGCACGAGGATGGACACTATAATGATGATACCGCCCATCGACGGCACATTTATTTTCTGCACGCCGAAGGGGTCGATGGATGCGTCGCGCTGCGTTTCGCTGATGTTGTGACGCTTCATCCACTTGATGAAGTACTCGCCAAACCAGGCCGAGATGACCAATGCGAATATCAGGGCCAGCAGGGCACGAAACGAGATGTACGACCAGAGGTTCGAGCCCGACACGCCGTATTGTTCGAGGAAACGGAATAAGTAGTATAACATATTGCCTTGTTCTTGATGTTGCTGAAAGGCACACTGCGCAAACGCCGCGCACTGCGCCGGCAGAGGTTACGCCTCCAGGCCGAAAGCCTTCTTTATCTCTTCGTGGTCGTCGAAATGGTGCTTCACGCCCTTCACGTCCTGATACGGCTCATGCCCTTTGCCAGCCACGAGGATAACGTCGCCGGGGGCAGCCATCATGGCAGCGGTGCGGATAGCCTCGCGGCGGTCGCAGATGCTAATCGTCTTTGTTTTCTGTTCATCGTCGAGCCCTGCAAGCATATCGTTGATGATGTCCTGCGGCTCCTCGAAGCGCGGATTGTCACTCGTGATAATCACGCGATCCGACTGCTTGGCAGCCTCCTGCGCCATGAGAGGACGTTTGCCTTTGTCGCGGTTGCCGCCGGCTCCGCAGACGGTAATCACCTTGCCCTTGCCGTTGACGATTTCGTTGATTGCCGTAAGCACATTCTCCAAAGCGTCGGGCGTGTGGGCATAGTCTACCACAGCGCTGAAGCCCTTGGGTGAGCGGATAGCCTCGAAGCGGCCGTTGACGGGGCTCAACGATGAAAGCACACGGAGCGTGTCTTCGGGCGACTTACCCAACATAAGCGCCGCGCCATACACGGCCAGTAGGTTCGACACGTTGAAGCGGCCAACAAAGCGCACGCTCACTTCGCGTCCGTCCATATTAAGGAGCATTCCCTCGATGCTCTCTTCGAGAATGCGTCCCTTGTAGTCGGCTGCAGTCCGTGTGGAATACGTACGAACAGTGGCCAGCGTGTTTTGCACCATGACCATGCCATTCTTGTCGTCGGCGTTGGTAATGGCGAATGCGCCCTTAGGCAGAGCGTCGAAGAAAGCCTTTTTGGCATCACGGTAATTCTCGAACGTCTTGTGGTAGTCCAAGTGGTCACGCGTGAGGTTCGTGAAAATTCCCCCGGCAAAACGCAAACCGCCAATACGCTTTTGGTGAATGGCGTGCGAAGAACATTCCATAAAGGCGTATTCGCAACCGGCCTCCACCATCTCGGCTAAAAGTTTGTTGAGCGTGACGGGGTCGGGTGTGGTGTGGTCAGCCTCAATGGCTCGTCCGTCGATGTAGTTGCACACCGTGGAGCAAAGGCCGCACTTGTGGCCGAATGCACGGAACATATTGTAAAGCACAGTGGCGATTGTAGTTTTTCCGTTTGTGCCGGTCACGCCCACGAGTTTGAGTTTCGTAGTAGGGTCACCGTAAAACTGCGTAGCCACTTTGCCGGCAGCGTCCTCCGTGTCGGCGCACTGCACGTAGGCCACACCCTCAACGGGATTTTCGGGCAGGGAGTCGCTCATCAGCACGGCAGCTGCGCCCTGTTCGATGGCTTTGGGGATGTATTGATGTCCGTCGGCCTGCGTACCTTTCACGGCAATAAAGAGGTCGCCCTTCTTCACTTGGCGCGAATCGATGTTTACGCCCGTTATGTCGCAGTCTGCCACTCCGGCAGAGCCCGTGACGTTTATTTTCTTGAGAATATCAGTCAGTCTCATTGTGTATGGTGTATCTTGTCTGTTATTATATGTATAGTCAACCGTGGTTTGCGCCGCCTGACGCTCTTCTTCGAGGTTCGTCGGCGGGCTGCTTGTTAGTTTGGGCGTTAGAGTTCTGGTTGTTACCGTTCTGCCTGGTCCTGTTTTGTTCAGCTCGTTCGGCGCGTTCCTGTCTCATCTGTTGTCTTCGTATCTCCTCCTGCTGCTTAATGGCATTTTCCTGTTCCGCAGTCGGCGCAAGTTCGTGGTCCTCCGGCTCATTGGCGTTAGGCTGTTCCTGAGGTTTAGTTGCTGTGGTGTCGCGCTCCGCCTCCGGAACGTCCTTAGCATCGCCCAACACGAGCGTGATGGTCTCGCCCTTCTTGAAGCGGTAGCCGGCGGGCATATTCTGCTGCGTCACTCGTCCGACACCGTGAGCCACCACTTTCAGCCCCATACGTTCGAGCCGGAAGAGCGCGTCGCGCAAGCCGTAGCCGCGCACATCGGGTACGACAGCATCCTTTGCATCGGCGGCGGCAGTGATATCGAGGCCGTTGTTGCTCGTACGGCACAAGCCCCACGTAAGCGAGGTCTCATCGGTGCTGAGCGGTGAGTTGTACTTAATGCCCAACTGGTCGAGAACAATCTGCGCGGCATTCATATTGCCGGCATCAACTGTGGGTTTCAAGCAGTTCACGGTGTCGCAAACGGCAGAGAAGTCGGTGCGCAGTTGCTGCGCCATGACGGTTTCGGCCACACGTTTGAACACCGGGGCGCACATGGTGCCGCCCGAGGCAGCCCCGTCCTTTTGTATGCACACAATGCACGAGTACTGGGGTTTCTCAGAGGGAAAATATCCAGCGAAAGAAATGAGATATTTTGAGGCAAAGCCACTCTTAGTCCAAATTTGCGCCGTACCCGTCTTGCCCGATATGTGGAAGTAACGCGAGCGCGCCTTCTTGCCCGTGCCGATGCTCACCACCGACTCGAGGCAGTCCTGAATGTTCTTCACCGCCTCGGGCTTAGCCATCTGCTCGCGCAGCACAACGGTGGGGTACGATTTCACCACCTCGCCGTCGCGCAGAATGGCCTTCACCAAGCGCGGACGAAGCAGTTTGCCGTTGTTGGCAATACCGTTGTAGAAGTTTACGGTAGTGATGGGCGGAATTTGCGTTTCGTAGCCAATGCTCATCCAGGGCAGCGCCGTCTTCGACCAGTTGGAGAGGTCGGCCTTGGGCATACGTATGCGCGGCTTGGCATAGCCAGGAATGGGAATTTTAAGGTCTTCGGCAACGCCGATGCGGTATATACCCTCGACGAACTTTTGCGGATTGTTGTGGTAAGCGCGGTCGATGAGTGTGCTCACGCCCACGTTGAGCGACTTTTGCAGAATTTGCGGCACCGTCACCACGCCGCTACCGCCCGACCGCCAGTTGGCGTCACGCATCTTGCGTCCGTACATTTCCTTGATGCCGCCGCCCACATCTACCACGTCGGTCATGTGCACCAACCCGTCGTCCATGCCTACGAGGAACGACATCGGTTTGAACACCGACCCTGGTTCGTAAAGATTTTTCACCGCGTCGGCATTGATTTCCTGGTATGTGCCGTCTTTGAGGCGTTGCAGGCTGGTCATGGCCTTGATGTCGCCTGTCTTCACCTCCATGAGAATCACCACGCCTGAGTTTGCGCCAAGTTCGGTGAGTTTATCGTTGAGTGCCTTCTCGCAAATGTCCTGCATGCTCACGTTGAGCGTTGTCTGCACGTCGTAGCCGTCCTCTGCCGGCTTGTCTATGATGCTCAGGTAGCGGTTCAACACCTTCTGCCTATGGGCTATGCCGGGCTTGCCTCGCAGGAGGGAGTCGAAACTCAGTTCCAGTCCTGTACGGGGTTTGCCGTCGGTCTTGAACAAGTCGCCTATGGTACGCGTGGCCAGTTTCCCGTAGGGATTCTTGCGTGTCTTGAACTCCTCAACGTGCAGTCCGCCGACGTTGGCCGACTTGCAGAAGATGGGCAGTTGCTTCACCTGCTGATAAGTGATGTAGGTAATGCGTTTAGGATAGAGCAGCCAATGATGGCTCTTGCGTTCGCGTCCCTCGACAAGCTTTTTGCGGAACTCCTCCGCCTTCACGTCGGGGAAGATGGCGTGCATGCCCTCGCAGATTGAGTCCATCTTCAAATTGAGCAGACTGTCGCGGTTGCGCTGTTCCTTGTCGCGCCGCTTAGGGTCCTTCTCCCACGACATGAAATCCATGTAGAGCTTATACTCTGGCAGCGAGGCTGCCAGCACCTCGCCGTTGTCGGCAAGGATATTGCCACGCGTGGGCGGAACAGCGTCGTTCTCCTTCGTAAAACGGTCGTTCACCTCAAGCCAAAAGTCCTTCTTCACCGTCATGATGTATACGGCTTTGGCCAGTACGGCAAAGCCTAACAGCACTAAGAGAGATGCCACGAAGGCATAGCGGCGCGTTACTTGTTTGACGGGAAAATTCATTTCTGTGTGGAGTGTGTTTCAGCGAAGGTGCGGTGAGGTGTGTTCTTTGCGGTTTGTGTGCAGATTGTTGCGGCGTTTAGTCGTCCCCATCCACGTTGAGGTTAAACATAGGCGTGGAGGGCGTTTGCAGGGCTGTGTCGGTGAGCGACTCCTCAATGTGGCTGCGGCGTGTGCGTTCTTTGAGTTCGGCCGAGCGCGTCAGAGCCTTGTAACGACGGTCGAGCAGGGTGTCTGTGAGTGCCTTTTGTTCAATCATCTCCTGCTGACAGCTATAACGGTTGCTCACATATACAATAAGCATCACCAGAATCATCATCAGGAACCAAAACTGCTTTCTGAACCACTTGCCGCCCAAAATGTCGCCGCCGAGGATGGCGGAGAGCGACAGCTTACGCAGGGCGGAGGGCGACGGACGGTCTTCGTCGGACGTTATCTCCTTCAGAGCTTCAAGCGTTTCCTTTGCCGCTTTTTTGCGTTCGGCCTCCCTGTCGGCTTTTGCGTCCACGGCAGGCGTGGCCTCAGCGTTTTCCGCTTCGAGAGGCAGTTCTTCGTCTGTCGCTTTGTTCTTCTTATTGCGTGGGGTCATTCTTTCTCGTTGTTTGCGTTAGGTGGCGTAGAGCTTAGAGTTTTTCAGCGATGCGCAGCTTTGCCGAACGGCTGCGCGGGTTTTCTTCCTGTTCTTCGTTGGTCGGCACAATCACTTTGTTGTTGACGGCTCGCCACGGCGTGAGTTTGCGTCCGTAGAAGTCCTGCTCCACCTTGCCGTCTATACGCCCCGACCGTATAAAGTTTTTCACCATGCGGTCTTCGAGCGAATGATAGGTCAGCACGGAGAGTCTCCCCCCTGGGCGCAGCACTTGCAGAGCGGCTTCGAGCATCTCGCGCAGGGCGTCCATCTCGTGGTTCACCTCAATGCGCAGGGCTTGGAACACGCGCGCCAAGTCTTTCTTCTCTCTCTCGCGCGGCATGAGGGGCTGCACCACGGCGAGCAAGTCATTTATCGTGGCCAAGTTCTGCCCAGCACGCGCCTTAACAATAGCCGAAGCTATGCGGCGGCTGTTTTTCATCTCGCCATAGAGGTAGAAGATATCTGCCAACCGCTGCTCGTCGTACTGGTTAACCACGTCGGCGGCAGTAGCTCCGGCCCGGCCGTTCATGCGCATATCGAGCGGAGCGTCGAAACGGAACGAGAAGCCTCGCTCCTCGTCGTCGAAATGGTGGCTCGATACGCCAAGGTCGGCAAGCAAGCCGTCGATCTGTTCCACGCCATAGTAGCGCATCCAGTTTTTGAGGTAGCGAAAATTGCTTCGTACAAACGTGAGCCGGCTCTCGCCCACGGGAATGTTCCGTTCGGCATCGGCGTCCTGGTCGAAACTGAAAAGCCGCCCGTCCTGTCCGAGCCGCCGCAATATCTCGCGGCTATGCCCTCCTCCGCCAAAGGTCACGTCTACATACGTACCGTCAGGGCGAATATCCAGTCCGTCGACAGTTTCTTGAAGCAATACAGGAATATGGTACACGTTCGTTATAAGTTGCGGGAAGTGAGTAATAGTTTGCGGCAAGGGCCTATATGCCCCAACCCAAAATGAAATCCAAAAGTACTGATTTTTCCACAATCCGTTTCTTCTGCACTTAAATCTTTTGAAATTTCTTTTGCGAGCTAAGTGGATAATTTCTGGTAGGATATGCAGGAAATGTTCAAATCTCCACATTTTTGGTATCTGTTTTGTGCAGGATTACACTTTTTCCGCACATGGACTCAGATCTCCACCGCTCTTGCAAAAACTTGGTTGCCACAACTGTTTAAGTTACCTTTGCCTTGGCTTCCGCAAGAAGCCTCTTTTGAAAAACATCAACATGAACAGAAAATTTACCCCGGGCCTGGCGCTGCTGTTGCTGCTTTGCCTCGGCCTGACATCCTGCAAAAGCAACAAAAAAGCAGACTCGCGCTGGATCCACGAGGACGACGTGCGCGTTGGCATCGACGAAACTTTCCGTCCCATCATGGACAACCTTGCCAACTCCTTTGCCATGCAATATAAGGAGGCGACTATGAACCCCGACTACGTGAGCGAGGACCAAGCCATTCGGTTGCTCGTTAACGACAGTGTGCGCTGCATCGTCGTGACACGCAAACTCTCCGACGCTGAACAGAAGATTGTGCAGTCACACCGCCTCGAGGCGCGACAAGCCCTGATAGCTTCCGACGCAATCGCCCTCGTGGTGAACCGCGCCAACCCCGACTCGCTCATTACGCTCGATGAAATTAAAAGTATCGTCACGGGCAAGACCACACGTTGGGAACAGCTCGCCAAGAGTACGAAGAAGGGCGAACTGAAACTCGTTTTCGACAATTCTGGCTCGAGCACGGTGCGTTTCATGCGCGATTCGCTCTGCAACGGCAACGACCTCAAGGGTAACGTCTACGCCTCAGAGGGCGGCACCAACCAATCGGTACTGAAAATGGTGGAGGAAAACCCCGACATCATCGGTATCGTAGGAGCCAACTGGCTGATGGGCGACAACGGCAACGCCCTCTCCGATTTTTCACGACTGCCGTTCAAAGTGATGCGAGTAAGCCGCAGTAGCGACGAGACAAAAGACAAATACGTGCGCCCGTACCAATACTACATCGCCACGGCTCAGTACCCACTGCTCCGTTCGGTCTATGCTATCCAGACCGACCCGCGCAGCCAGTCGATGCTCAAAAATTTCTTCTTCTACTTGAAAGGGCAGAAGGGACAAACTATCATCTGCAACAACTCGCAGATGCTCCCCATCACCCCCGTTGAAGTGAAGGATGTGAGCATCAAGTAGCCTCATCCAGTTGCCCGTATATTGGGCGAACGGACACGGCAGAATGCCCCCCGGGGCAATTGAGTGCTGCAAGTGCTTAGTCAAGTATCCCTATGAGGACATGAATAAAGCTTTCCTGGAAGAAGCGTCTCGAAATGTAAAGAAAAAAGGGATGCTTCGGAGTAAAGTATTTCCGTTGAAAATCAGAGCGTACATTTATGCGATGAGTGAACGTACGTCATGAGGGTGAGTGAACGTACGTCTATAA
>CAVLCM010000086.1:371-11312 GCA_963661625.1 bacterium | reverse complement strand
GTGGACGTACGTCGTTAGATGAAGCCTTCTTCGAGCAATACGTAACTCGTTGATTTTCAATATGCGCCATTTGGTGGTGCAAAAAGTGATGAAGTCAGGATGCAGAGCTTTTTCTGCGCGACAGCATCGAGACGTTTGTAGCCCGCTACGACTCCACCTACGAGAGCGAACGCCTGTTCTGGCACGAACTCTCCGGCCGTGCCTGTCCCCAAGGCGCAACGCTGCAAACCCTGCCGCCGGGTATATATATAGGAGTGGACAACGCCGGACGCAGCCGCAAGTACGTACGCAAGTAATGCACTGCAAAATTCACAGAAAAAACACTGCTCGGATGAATGCGTGCATATAAGAAAGTCTCTATATTTGCGGCGTGGTGCAGAGCGGCAGATTTGTGAGCCGAACGGCATCCGCAAACATTCCATCAACTCTTAAAAACACATTACGCAACAATGAAGAACTTTCGCTTTGAATCGGTCGTCGTGGCAGTGGGCATCGCGCTGCTGGGCGTGTTTGTATACTTCGGTCTGTCAGCGTTTGGCGCACGCGACCGTGTGGTAACCGTGCGTGGCCTTGCCGAAAACGAGGTAAACGCCGACCACGTGATTTGGCCCGTCATCTACAAAACTACGGGCAACGACATGCAGATTATCTATGCCGACATCCACAACGCCAACCAGCGCATTGAGGACTTCCTCGTGAAGAACGGCGTGGCAAAGACAGACATCAGCGTGGGTGCGCCGCAGATAATCGACCTCAAAGCCGACCGCTACTCGTCGACCGACGACGCACAGCGCGACCGCTACAACGTGACGAGCGTCATCACCGTCTCCACCTCGCAGGTTGACAAGGCCCGTTCGCTCATGACGCGCATGGGCGAACTGCTCAAAGAGGGCATCGTCATTTCGGCCAGCGACTACAACAGCACCGTGCAGTATGAGTTTACGAGCCTCAACAAGATTAAGCCCCAAATGATTGAGGAAGCCACGAAGAAGGCACGCGAGAGCGCAGAGAAGTTTGCCAACGACTCCGAAAGCAAACTCGGCAAAATCAAGAGCGCATCACAGGGCCTGTTCACCATCGAGGACCGCGACCAGTACACGCCCTGGGTGAAGAAAGTCCGCGTGGTGACCACCATCGACTACTTCCTTGAAAGCTAATCGCCGCACAGACACAAACAAACTCCGCCGCATTGCAGCCATTTGCAATGCGGCGGAGTTCGTTTTGTTGAGTATTTAGCCGAGTGGAGGACTAAGCGTTTTCAGCAGTCTTTCGCTGTTTCTCCTCCCGTTCCGCTTGACGCAGAAAAACGTTGGCAAGCAATGCGCCCGATACGTTGTGCCACACGCTAAACACCGCACCGGGAATAGTGGCGAGCGGATATTGCGCAAAATGCACCGTAGCGAGCGACGTGGCGAGACCGGAATTTTGCATTCCCACCTCGATGGCCACTGTGCGGCACTTGGCATTGCTCATCCGCAGCGCACGGGCAGCAGTATAGCCCAGAAGATAGCCCAGCACGTTGTGAAGCACCACAACCAAGAGGATTAGCAATCCGCACGACAAGAGGCGACCGGCATTCACGCTCACCACCGCTCCCACAATGGCCACGATGGCCAGCGTAGACACGAGCGGCAACACGTCCACCGCCCGTTCGGCAAACCGCCCAAAGAAGCGGTTGACAGCAAAGCCTAATGCTATCGGGAGAATGACCACCTGAATGATGCTCAGAAACATGGAGAGAAGGTCAACGTGCACCGTTGCGCCGGCATAGAGGTAGGTGAGCAGGGGCGTAACGACAGGAGCTAAGACAGTAGACACGGCCGTCATGCCCACGGACAGCGCCACGTCGCCCTTGCAGAGGTAAGTCATCACGTTCGAAGACGTTCCGCCAGGACACGTACCCACAAGGATAACGCCCACCGCCAGTTCAGGCGGCAGACTGAACGCCTTGGCCAGCAAGTAGGCCAGCAAGGGCATCACGGTAAACTGTGCAGCCGTGCCGATGCATACATCCTTGGGGTGACTGAACACTACGCGGAAGTCGCTTAGTTTGAGCGTCAGGCCCATGCCGAACATCACCACGCCCAACAGGGGATTGATGTAGCTCGTCTTGATAAAACTCACTGCCGACGGGCAAAGCAGCGCCAGCACCGCCATGGCAATGACAATAAGCGCCATGTATTTGCTGAAAAGGCGCGAAAGCAGTCTCAATATGTTCATTGTTCTTCTTCGTTTGTTTGTTGGATAGCCTCGGTATTCGTTTCCTCCGCCGCTTCGTCCGCCACAGTCTCATCCACAGCCGGTTCGTCTTCGTTGCCCACCACGTACCTTCTATAATAGGAGATGCAAAGCGTGGTTACGGGCAGAGCAATGATCAGTCCGATAATGCCCAGGGCATATCCCCATACGGAGAGCGAAAGGAGGATGATGGCCGGCGGAAGGCCCATAATTTTGCCCATGATGCGAGGTGTGAAGATGGTGTCCTGCAATACCTGCACCACGAGATAGACCATCAGCACGAGGAACAGCAGCCACCAGAAGTTTTGCCCCGTCTCGGCAGCTTTGAGCAGAGCGAGCAAAATGGCCGGGACAAAGCCCACCACTTGGAGATAAGGCACAAAACTGATTACCCCGATGAGGCAACCTAAACCTACGGGCATCGGAAAATCGATAATAAGGAAACCGATGGTGAACATCACGCAGTTGCTCAACGCCACGAGGGCCTGACCACGGAAGTAGCCCGCCATGCCGCGCTCGATGTCGCCCACGAGTTGCGAGGCGAATTTCCTACGGTTGGCCGGCACAAAGCGTATCCAGCCCTCGGCGTACTTTTCGTAATCGGTGAGGAGAAAAAGCAGGTAGAGCAGTCCGATAAGCGAGGCCACGATATTGATGACAATGCCGGCCGTACTCCACAGCACGTTCCACACCTTGGGCATCGTGGTGCGCAGGGCATCGATTACGTCCTTCTGTTGCAGGAGGTTCTCAATCTGATACTGGTGGATGTGCTTTTGCAGGTATTCTTGCACGGGTACGGGAATGCTCACATTCGACGTGCCTTTTTGAATGTATTGCAGGGCCACGTCCTTCAAGTGTCCCATCTCCTGTATCATGGGCGGCACCACGAGGTAGAGAAAACCCGTCAGCACGCCGGCCGTAAGCAGCAGTGTCACAATGATTGACACAAGGCGGCTGCGAAGGCGGCACTTGTACTGGAAGAAGCAGACGACGGGGTAGAGCAGATAGGCCACCACCCAAGCCACAAAGAAGGGGATAAGCACGCCGCTCAGGCAGTAGAGAGCCCATGCGGCCAGCGCCAGCACGGCAAGGCCTACAACGCAACGCACCACACGGTCGAACGTGATGGGCGACGATGCGCCGGCAGGGGAGGGGAGTTTGTGCATATTGCGATAGTGTTTCGTAAAATAAAAGCCTCGAAAAGATACGTAGGAACGCCCTTTTTCGGCACGGGCAAAATTATTCAATCCTTTCCTAAAAAAGGGCGAAATGAAAGGCATTTGTTTGCCCTGCTGCAAATTAGCCTTATATTTGCAGCATGGGAACTCTTTATTTAGTGCCTACGCCCGTAGGCAATCTTGAGGATATTACCTTGCGCGCACTGAGGATTCTGAAAGAAGTTGACGTCGTCTTGGCCGAGGACACGCGCACCTCGGGCATACTCCTAAAACACTTTGACATTAAGAACCAACTGGTGTCGCACCATAAGTTCAACGAGCACCAAACGGCCGATGCCTTTGCCGCCCGAATGGCGGCTGGCGAGGTGATGGCGCTCATTTCGGATGCCGGAACGCCCTCCATCTCCGACCCTGGCTTTATGCTCGTCCGGGCTGCCGTGGCGCGCGGCGTAACGGTGCAGTGTTTGCCGGGAGCAACGGCTTTCGTGCCGGCCTTGGCCGCATCGGGACTTCCCTGCGACCGTTTCACGTTCGAGGGCTTCCTGCCGCAGAAGAAGGGGCGTGCCACACGCCTCGCTGCCCTTGCCGCGGAACCTCGCACGATGATCTTCTACGAGTCGCCCTACCGCGTGGTGAAAACGCTCACGCAGTTCATCGAAACGTTCGGTGCCGACCGTCCCTGTTCGGCTTGCCGCGAAATTTCAAAAATCCACGAAGAGAGCGTACGCGGCACGCTGGCCGAGGTGCTTGCCCACTTTGAGGAGACGGAACCCAGAGGCGAATTTGTCATCGTTGTGGGCGGAAAGGAACAGACGAAGAAGAAAAAGGAACGAAACACAAACGAAGAATAACAAACTATCAAGAAAGAACGTATGAAGAAGATAATTTTGCTCTTTGCGGCCATTGCCCTGCTTTGCGCAGCCTCGTGCAGCACAAAGAAGGAGAAGGAGGAAAACGCAAAAGACCCGAGCGCAGCCACCATTGATTCCTTGCGCCAAGCACTTGCACAGACGCAAAACGAATCGAGCGACATGATTGAAACGCTCTCGCAGATACAGGACGGTTTCGACAAGATAAACGAGGCCGAAGGCATTGTCAACGTGGAGAGCCGACAGGGCGAGAGCGGCAACCGCCAGCGCATTCTCGACAACATGGCGGTTATTCAGAACAAGTTGCGCCTCAACCGTGAACTCATCGCCAACTTGCAACAGCAGCTTCGTACGTCGAACCAGAGCGACTCGCGCACAAAGGCGAAGCTCGAGGCCATGGTGGAGAACTACAACAAGCAACTCGAAGAGAAGAACCAGGAGATTGAAGCCCTGCGTGCCGAACTGGCGCAGAAGGACATCAAGATTGCTGAACAGGGCGAGCAAATCAATGCCCTTAGCAGCAACGTGAACGACCTGGCGCAGAAGAACGAGGAGAAGGCACGCACCGTGGCCGAGCAGGACAAGGAGTTGAACACGGCCTACTACGTGTTTGGCACGAAGCGCGAACTGCGCGAACAGCGCATCCTGAAAAACGGTGACGTGCTGAAAGGCAACGACTTCAACAAGGACTACTTCACACGCATCGACCTGCGTGTAACGAAGACCATCAAGCTCTACTCGAAGAGTGCGAAGCTCATGACCAACCATCCTGCTGGCTCGTATTCGCTCGACAAGGACGCACAGGGCCAGTACACACTGCGCATCACCAATCCGCAGTCATTCTGGAGCGTGAGCAAGTACCTCGTAATCACCGTGAAGTAAATATCGCAAGCCTTATGAAACGCAGCATTCTCAGCATTGCCGTTGCCCTGACGGCCTCGGCGGTTCTCGTCAGCTCGTGCAGCTACGGGCAGTTTGCCGCTGTCAGCACGGGCGGAGGCTTAGGCGGCATGATCGGTTCGAGCATCGGCGGCATTATGGGCGGTCCGCGCGGTGCTGACAAAGGTACGCTCGCCGGCGTGGTCATTGGCGGCGCAATCGGCGCAGTGGTGAGTTCGCAAGCAGCGGAACGCGCCAACAACCGCCAGAACGACGGTCACAACGGCGACGTGAGCGGCGTGCAGTACTACACATACAACCTGCCGCAATACCGCATACCGGCAGCCGCCAACAGCGACCTTGCACAGCTCGAAGTGAGCAATGTGAATTTCCTCGACGCAAACAACAACCGCCGCCTCGACAACGGGGAGAAGGCGTACATCGTGTTCGACATATACAACCGCAGCGGCAAGACGCTCTGCAACGTTTCGCCCAACATCACGTGCAACAGCAAGCGTGTGGTTATCTCGGCGCCGGCCACGGTGGAGACCATCCTCCCGGGGCAGGGCATTCGCTATACGGCCGCTATTGTGCCGACGCGCAAACTGCGCAACGACCCGCTCACGTTTACTGTGAGTTTCGGCACGGGCAACGAGCAGGTCGTGGCTAAGACGTTCACCATCAAAACCGCAAACAACACCGTAAACTATTGAAAGTGCTTAAAGCAAAACAGATATTCGAGCAATCAGATTGGGCGGTTTACTACCGCCCAATCTTGCGTTTGGGCATACCCATCGCCATCGGGCAGATAGGCGTTATCCTCATGGGCTTTGCCGACACCATGATGGTGGGCCACACCGATACCACGTCGCTGGCCGCCGCCTCGTTCGTCAACTCTGTGTTCAACGTCGTTACGTACCTGCTTCTGGGTTACAGCTACGGCATCACGCCGCTCATCAGTGCGCTTGTAGGAAAGAACGAAAGGCTCTGGGCCGGCGAGACGTTCAAGTCGGGCCTGCTCTGCAATCTCATCTTCTCGCTCATCCTCATGCTCATCCTCGGCGTCGGCTATTTTTGGCTCGACTGCATGGGGCAGCCCGACGAGATACTGCCATACGTGCGCCCCTACTACCTGACGATGTGGGCCTCCGTCTTTTTCATGGCGATGTTCAACAGTTTCCGCCAGTTCACCGACGGCATCTCCGAAACGGCCACGGGCATGTGGGTCATTCTGGGCGGCAACCTGCTCAACGTGGTGGGCAACGCCTTGCTCATCTTCGGCCTTTGCGGTTTTCCGCGCCTGGGGCTGCTCGGCGCAGGCATTAGCACGCTCTTCTCACGCGTGGTCATGGCGATGGTCATGGTTGGTCTTTTCGCCTGCCGCAAGAAGTACGCCGCCTATCGTCAGGGCTTTGTCAACGAAGCCGTGCGCCGTGCCTCGCTGCGCAAGCTCCACCACCAGTCTTGCCCTATTGCCCTGCAAATGGGCATGGAGTCGGGCGTGTTTACCATGAGCGGCATCATGGCAGGCTGGCTCGGCGCGCTCAGTCTTGCTGCCTACCAGGTAATCATCACCATGAGCGGCCTCGGCTTTCTGCTCTATTACAGTTTCGGTGCGGGCATCACCATCCGCGTGGCTCACTTCACCGGCCTCAACGACACGAAGGGCGTGCGCCGTTCGGGCCGTGCCGGCATGCACATTCTGCTCGTCATGGCCGCACTCTCGTCGCTCCTGTTCTACTTCGGAGGCGAAGCAATGATTAACTGCTTCACCACCGATGCTGCCGTTGTCTCCGTAGCAATCAGTCTGCTCGCACCGCTTATGCTGTATCAGCTCGGCGACTCCATGCAGATATGCTTCGCCAATGCCCTGCGCGGCACGTCGTACGTCCTGCCCATGATGTGGATTGCCTTTGTCAGCTACATCGTCATCAACATCCCGGCGTGCTACGTGCTGGCCTTCCCCCTCGGCTTGGGCATCCAGGGCCTTTTCTACGCATTCAGCATCGGCCTGTTCACGGCTGCCATTCTCTTTGCCTGGCAGTTCTACAAAACCATCCGTCGGCAGGAACGTGCGAAGTTGGGGTAGGGGAAGGTTGCAAAGCCTCAGACACAAATAAAGACGTAGCGACCGGAACGATAGTACGGATAAAAACAGTACTTTTGCCTTGTTATGGAATTTCGCACAGTAGTGGATTTGCCGAAGCGTTTTGTAAGTCTTTCGCCCGGTTCGCGGGTGATGCTCCTCGGCTCGTGTTTTGCCGACCACATTGGCAGTCGCTTGGCTGCCTGTCGCCCCGACGGCCGCCTTTGCCTCAATCCGCACGGCACGCTCTACAATCCGCACAGCATCCGCCAAGTGGTGGACGAATACCTGCAAACAACGGACGAAAAACACGCTTCAATACGTTCTGGCTCGTTCCGCGCCGCTGAGGGCGACTGGCGTCATTGGGACTACGCCACCAAGTTTACCGCACAAACGCAAGACGGGCTTTGCCGTTCGTTGGAGAATGCGCTCCAAGGCAACGCCTCGCTCTTTAACCGTCTCGACGTTCTGCTCATCACGCTCAGCACCGACCATGTTTACCGCCTCGCCGAGGGCGAATGCCAAGGGCGCATCGTGGCCAACTGCCACAAACAGCCCAGCCGCCTTTTCCGCGAGGAGCAGCTGCCGCTCAACGAGTGCGAGGCAGCATGGACCGAAACGCTCACGAGGCTATTCGCCCTTCGCAGCAACGACGTGAAGGTTGTCTTCACGCTCAGTCCCTACCGCTACCGCAAGTACGGCATGGTGGAGAACGCCCGTTCGAAAGCTCGCCTGTTGCTGCTCATCGATTCCCTTTGCCAACGGTTTGAGAATGTGGGCTACTTCCCGGCCTACGAAATTGTGACCGACGAGCTGCGCGACTACCGCTTCTACAAGGAGGATATGCTCCACCCGTCCGACCAGGCCGTTGACTACGTTTGGGAGCGTTTTCGTGAATGGACGTTTACGCCCGAAATGTACGAATACGCTCGCGAGTGGCAACCTATTGCCCGCGCCCTTGCCCACCGTCCCGTCCACCCGGAGAGCGACGAGTTCCGGCGGTTCGTGGAAGACTTGGAACGAAAGAGAGAGACATTCCAGCAGAAGTGGGCCATCCCCGACAACAACTGACATCACAAACCCTACACATAGCATCCTTATCATGCGTTACACAATAGACAACATAACGGCCCTTATCGGCGCGCGCCGCTACGGCGAGGCCGAGGCCGAAATTGAGTGGTTGCTCACCGACAGCCGCTCATTGGCGTTCCCCGAAAGTTCTTTGTTTTTCGCCATCCGCACCAAGTTGGGCGACGGCCACCGCTACATCCCCGAACTCTACCGCCGCGGCGTGCGCAACTTCGTGGTGGGCGAAGTGCCGGCCGACCGCGAACAACGCTATGCCGATGCCAACTTCCTGCTCGTCATCAGTCCGCTCAAAGCCCTGCAACGCTTGGCCGAACGCCACCGCGAGGAGTACAACATCCCCGTTGTGGGCATAACGGGATCTAACGGAAAGACGGTTGTCAAGGAGTGGCTCTACCAGTTGCTTGCCCCGTCGCTTCGCGTCACGCGGTCGCCGCGGTCGTACAACTCTCAGATTGGCGTGCCTCTCAGCGTGTGCCTGCTCAACCCTCGGTCGGAGGTGGCCCTGTTCGAGGCGGGCATATCGCAGGTGGGCGAGATGGCGGCGTTAAAGGACATCATTCAGCCCACCATCGGCCTGATGACCAACATCGGGGCGGCCCATCAGGAAAACTTCGCCACGGTGCAGGAGAAGTGCCACGAAAAGCTCCTGCTCTTCAAGGATGCCGAAGCGGTAATCTATTGCGCCGACGACAGCGTGATAAGCGAGTGCATACAGAGTTCGCTCATTTCCGGACGGCTCTTGGGCTGGTCGCGCAAGGATGCCAATGCACCGCTCTACATTGAGAAGGCGGAGCCGCATGATGGCAACACGAACATCCTCTACCGCTACGAGGGCAACGAACATTCGGCCGTCATTCCCTTTGCCGACGATGCCTCCGTGCAAAACTGCATCCACTGCTTGGCAGCGTGCCTCTACCTTGGCATAAGTACGGAGGAAATCAGCCGCCGCATGCTCTTGCTCGAACCTTTGGCCATGCGCCTGGAAGTAATTCAGGGCGTGAGAAACTGCACGCTTATAAATGATACGTACAACTCCGACGTGACGTCGCTCGACATTGCGCTCGATTTCCTCAACCGCCGTCCCGAGGGCGACCGTAAGGAAAAGACGCTCATCCTCTCCGACATTCTGCAAACGGGCCTCTCGTCTGAACAGCTCTACGCCAAGGTGGCGGAGATGGTCAACCGCCGCGGCATAGACCGCCTCATTGGCGTGGGACGCGACATATCGGCCGCTCACCAGCTCTTCAACGTCAAGAAGATGTTCTTCCCCACGAGCGAGGCACTGATTGAGAGCGGCATCGTCGACACGCTCTCCAACGAGATGGTTCTCATCAAGGGGGCGCGCAAGTTTGGCTTCGAAAAGATTTCGGAACTCCTTTCGCTCCGTGTGCACGAGACGACGCTCGCCGTCAACCTCGAAGCCATCGCCGAAAACCTCAACTTCTACCGTTCGTTCCTCACTCGGGGCGAAAAGATTACTTGCATGGTCAAAGCCTCGGGCTACGGCGCAGGTGCCGTGGAGATAGCCAAAACGCTGCAAGACCGCGGCGTGGACTACCTCGCCGTGGCCGTGGCCGACGAAGGGGCGGAACTGCGACGTGCCGGCATATCGACGGGCATCATCGTGATGAACCCCGAAATGACGGCGTTCAACACGCTCTTCCAATACGACTTGGAGCCGGAGGTGTACAACTTCAAACTGCTCGACGCTTTGGTGCACGCCGCCAAGCGCGAGGGCATACAGTCGTTCCCCGTTCACATCAAGCTCGACACGGGCATGCACCGTCTGGGTTTCAACCCCGAAACGGAAATACCCGAACTCATCGACCGCCTGTCGCACCAAACGGCCATCGTGCCGCGTTCCGTGTTCTCGCACTTCGTAGGCTCCGATTCGCCCGACTTTGACGAGTTTTCGGAGAAGCAGTTCCGCCTTTTCGACAAGGCATCGCACCAACTCCAAGCCGCCTTCCCCCACCGCATACTCCGCCACATCTGCAACAGTGCCGGCATTGAGCGTTTCCCGGAGCGCCACCTCGACATGGTACGCCTCGGCCTGGGCCTCTACGGCATCGACCCCATCGACAACCGCCGCTTGCACAACGTAACCACCCTGCGAACCACCATCCTGCAAATCCGCGACGTGAAGGCAGGCGACAGCGTGGGCTATTCGCGCCGTTCGTTCGTGGAGCGCGACTCGCGCATCGCCGCCATCCCCATAGGCTATGCCGACGGCCTCAACCGCCATCTCGGCAACCGCAACGGCTATTGCCTTGTCAACGGCAAGCCAGCCCCCTACATCGGCAACATCTGCATGGACGTATGCATGATCGACGTGACGGACATTGACTGCCGCGAAGGCGACCAAGTGGAAATCTTCGGCGACAACCTCCCCGTAACCATCCTCTCCGACAAACTCGGCACCATCCCCTACGAGGTGCTGACCTCCGTAAGCACTCGCGTAAAGCGCGTCTACTTCCAATAATTCGGAAGGGTAGGGTGTGTGAGCTGAGGCATCGCTCCCACTTATCTCCAACGGAACTTACGGAAGTCACCGTACGTTCACCGGCCATTCACTCGAAGAAGGCTTCATCTAACGACGTAC
>CAVLCM010000086.1:0-361 GCA_963661625.1 bacterium | reverse complement strand
GGCTTGAATTGCATTGAAAGAAGTCTTGTTGTGCTTCTTGGCAGTCTCAACGACTTAATGCAGTTCGAGAAATGCGTCAGCTCCAAAGTCGGAGCGGAATGTGCATGAATTCTTCAACTCCTTAAATTAGCAGAACCAAGTGTGCTATTAAAATGCAAGTCGTTGGATAACAATAAGTTAGCCAACGCTTGCACGTGTCGAAAAATTCACTTATCTTAGTGGTGCAATTAAAAACGATAACGAACATCTGACACATGGCAAAGATAAACATTTATTGCTGTCCGCTAAAACCGAAAAACGCAAAATTCCCCTGCCCGAAGCCCTGTAAAATGGGACTTCGGGCTTGCTGTTTTCAAAAACA
>CAVLCM010000085.1:0-11475 GCA_963661625.1 bacterium | reverse complement strand
TCGTTGATTTTCAATATGCGCCATTGGGTGGTGCAAAAAAGTGATGAAGTCAGGATGAGTGGGACGCTTCAGTTTTTTTTCAAAAAATTACCCCCCCCATTCGGGTTCTTAGATTACGATGTATATTTGCATATAACTGTAAAAACTATAACATCGTATGATTACTAAGCGTTGTCATGTGTGTAATACAGTGTACAACGTTGACTTGCCAGCATGTCCCACGTGCAACGAAACGAATACCGAACACTCCACCTATCAAACACACTCAGATGAAAACGGCCGCCGAGGCCACACGAAACATCCAAAGGAGGGACAACTAAAACTTTGGAAGAACATAGCAGTTGTTATCGCCGTGGCAGCAGCATTAACGCTCGTGGCTTGGTGCATGGCTGTAACGGTTTGAACGTAACTGCATACGAAAGAGGCTTTGCCAGTTGATGGCAAAGCCTCTTTCGCAGTTTTTTGGGCAGTTCGGATGTTCGTTCGTTGGCTACCGATAGGCAATTACTTCTGTACGAGGTTGAAGAGTTCTTCGGGCTTGTGGACGAATATGGCTGACGAGGCTTCGGGCAGGGCGCGGAGGAAATCCTCATCGCGAAAGCCCCAAGTGACCAGGGCGCAGCGCAGACCGGCGTTGTGTGCCGTGGCGAGGTCCACCTCTGAGTCACCCACATAGATGGCCGTGTCCTTGTTGCTACCGAGACTGTCGAGAGCGGCAAGCACTGCATCGGGGTTGGGCTTGCGTCTTACGGTGGCACTTTCGCCAATGGCCTTTTCAATGCGTCCTTGGAAGAAACGCTCGTTGAGTTCGGTTACGGCCGGTTGGAGTTTGTTCGACACAATAGCCATCCGTACTCCGTTGTCCTTCAACGCGTCGAGCAGCGGCATAATGCCAGGGTAGGGGTGAGTGGTGTCGAGGCAGTGGTCCACGTAGTGAGCGCGGAACGATTGGAATACCTCGTCGAACGCCTCGTCACTGAGGCCGCCGCCCGTACTTTGGAGCATCAAGTTGCGTATGCCGTTGCCGAGGAAACGACGTATCTCCTGCGTTGATCGTACAGGCAGGCCATGCGTCGTGAGCGCGTGGTTGACGCTGGCGGCAAGGTCGTCGAGCGTGTCGAGCAACGTGCCATCGAGGTCGAAAATAACGGTGTTGATCATGTAAGTCTTTGTGTTTGGCCAAGGCGTGCCGTCGGTGCGTCAATTCCCGATGACAATCACCTTGATATAGTCTTTGAGGCTGAAAGGCCCTTTGCGGTAGCCCCCCTGCGAATCGTTGATGAGCAAGAGCGTCTGCCGTCCGTCGGGGAGCGGCTGGCCGAGGCACATGCCCTCGTAGTTGGCAAAGTCTATACGAAGCATCCTCACGCCCGTATGCCATGCAGCAAGGAGCGTCTTCGGCAGAAACATATCGCCCGAAAGGCTGCTCAGCGTGGACACGCTGTTGAGCGGTTTGCCCTCGTCGGGCGAAACGATGAAGAGTTTGCAGTAAACCGAACTTTGCAGGCCGTTGGCTGTGACGTTTGCCTCGCGTTCCAGAACAAGCAGACGGCCGTCGGGCAGGGCGGTGACTTCCGGCACACCAAAGACGTATGTGCGCCCAAAGTCAGCTGTGCGTCCCGCATCCATGCGGTAGGCGTACTGCCTCGTGGGTTGCAAGTTGTCGTCGAAGGCTTGCAGCCGCAACAGGTTCGCTACTCCGGGGTGCTTGGCACTTGCCGCAGGGCCATCGGCTGGCAAAGTACTTTCTGTAATCGTCCAGAAGCGGTGGCGAATAGTGTCGTAGCAAAGAGCCTCAAAGCCGTAGTTCGGCACAATCTTCTTCAATGAAAACTCCTCAGGAACGGCCAATTTGCGCCCTGTGG
Source organism: bacterium (assembly GCA_963661625.1). Taxonomy (GTDB): domain Bacteria; phylum Bacteroidota; class Bacteroidia; order Bacteroidales; family Bacteroidaceae; genus Alloprevotella. The sequence goes on along the minus strand of CAVLCM010000085.1, from coordinate 9,610 downwards.
GCTGTCCCGTTTCGAGTGCGTATTCAAGAATTTCCTGATCGCCCTCGCCGCTGATGAAAAGCGTATTGGCCGTGGGAAAATAGGCCACGCCCTCGCAGTCGCGCACGCTGATGCCCTGCGCATCGACCTTGGGCGACGCATTGCCGCGGAAACCCTCCAATACAACGTTCGATACGTCGCCCGTCAGGGGATTTTGGTCAATGCGAAAGATGAAGAAACCGTCCGTCCGCTCCTTGTCGCTCACCAGTGCGTAGCGGCCGTTGCCAATAGGCGTGATGCCGCTGTATTGCGCCGACCCAACGCCCCACTTCGCCATCGATTGTTGTGGCAGTTCGAGCGAACTTTGCGCCCTGAGCGAGGCTGGAGCGAGCAGAACGGAGAGGAGAACGGCGAGGAGGGAACAAAAACGTTTCATGAGAGAGAGTGGATATGATACAACTTATTCGTCGAGTAGAAGGTCCATCACGATAGGTTGCGCAGCCATGAACATGGCTGCCAGTCCGCCCGGCGTGATGATGCTCTCGGGCTTGCGGTCGGTGAGGCGCACGCGGCCGTTTTCAACCAAGTACCAACCGTTGTTTTCCGGAATGTCGAGGTCGCCGTCAACGCCGATGTGGAGCTGAAATCCCGGGTTGGGCGTGGCTATGGCCGAGAGAAAACGAGGTACGTTGATGACGCGTGCCATGGCATAAGGCTCAGCCCCCTTCACCGAACCGGGAAGGCAGAAGCGGCGGTACACCTTGTCTACGCCGCACGCACGGCAGAGATAGTCAACAAAGGCTGCGCGCGTGGCCGTTTCGGTGATGGCGAGCGTGCGGATATATACGCGTCCGTTGTCCTCCTTCACAGCGAGGCAGAAGCCCACGATGCGCCGCTTGCGGTAGGCAACGAGGATGTAACCGTCTTGCAGGTCGGCTACCGACAGGGCTGCGAAGAAATCATTCTCGGAGGGGTGAACCATGAAGGGAAGTTCCGACGTGAGGCGGCGGTAGAACACGTAGAGATCCGTACCCCATTCGTCGGGGCGCACGACCTCAATTTTGTCGAAGTTTCCATCGCCCGACACATCGAGGGGCAATTCCTGCCGGTAGACAGCCGTCCAGAACGAACCGTGCTGCGGTTTTTCAAAGAAGTGGCGTTGCTCCTCGTCCTTCGGGATGAGGAAACTCAGCGTAGCCCCCTGGGCGTAGAGCCGGCGGTGCGACTCGTGCACAAGGTTGGAGGCAAAGCCGCGGTTGCGGTGGTCTGGCTCCGTTGCCAGGCCCGAGAGGTAGCCGGCGTGCTGCACCGAACCGTAGAACGTCAGGCGGTAGGGCAGCAGTTGGAGGGCTGCGGCCACATTGCCGTTCTGGCGGATAGTGAGATTGCTCTCGTCGGTGTACTTATCGGTGAAATAGATGTCGTCAAACTCTTCCGTAGTGTGGAAACTGTCGTGCCAGAGACGGCGCGTCTGTGCTTTTATTTCGTCGGGGGTGAGTAACATGGTAAGTAGCTGAACAGAATTATTTTCAGATTGACGACTATAGAGACAAAAGTTTTATTGCTATGATGTTTGAAATCTCTTTGTCGGGGAAATTGTCTCTATAGTCTCTATTGTCGTTTGGTATTTGTCATAACCATTGCAGGTAACCTTGAACACGTAGTTGTGTGTTTCTTTGAAGGAGGTGCAGCGATTAGAAGTATAGGAAGGTGTACGTTTCGCGCCCCCTGAACGTGGGTATGCTGAGGCTCACCGAGTCCGTGCCGGAGCGTAATTGGCCGCTAAGCGGACGCAGGGGGAGCGAAAGGTACGCATTGCGCGAATAGTAGAGCGAATCGCCGTTTTGGTCGTGCAGGAGTTCGGCTTGGAGCGTGCGCGTGCCGTCGGCGTGCTGCACAATGTCCGTCTGGTTGAACCCGAAGTAGTGCAACCCCAAGGCCGTGCCCTTGATGTTCAGGCGCAGATTGATGTAGTTGCCGCCGTGCCATGTGGATATCAGTTCCACTGGGTCGCGCTTCACCTTCTCCTCGGGGTAGATTGCCACGGGCGGTGCAAGTACCTGAGCGTATTGGCTGAGGACAGCTGTAGTTCCTTGCACCAAGTACATAGCCTGGATGCGGTAGGTAGAGTCCGCCTTCAAACCGCCGATGCTTTGCGCCAAGGCATACGAACTGCCGTCGTCGAAGGTGACGCTCGTGGCCGTGCCGCTTGAGTCAGCCGTGATTTCGGCCAGCGACAGCACGTAGCTGGGCAGCGGGTCGTCGTCGTCCATGCAAGCTGCAAAGGGCAAGCCCGCCAAAAACACCAGGAACAGAGGAAGAAGGCGTTTCATGCAAAAGGTTATTGAGCCGTAGCCTTGACGTGGTTGATGAGCGGATTGGCGTACATGGTGAGCAGACGTTCGCGCAGGAAAGCTTCGTCCTTGTTGGGAAGGTCGATGAGCGCGATGCGCTGTTGCAGGTATTCCTCGAAGTGCGCCTTCTCTTCGGCCGTATAGCGGTTGGCATAGGTGTCGGATCCGCTGAGCAAGTCGCAGGCCACGTAGTTGTTGGAAAAAATCTCGTAGTTGCTGTGAATGGCTTTGTCGATGCGCGAAGCCACCGTCTTGAAAAACTCATTCTTAGGCAACTCGGCACATTCGTCGATCCACGAATTGACAGGGGCTGCGAGGCGGTAGACCACGCGCCCCTTCATGCCGAATATGCCCGTCTGCATATTCGTAAGGTCGTCCTGTCGGCTCTTGCGGAAGTCAGCATCGTCGCGCTTCTGCTGGAATTCCTTGGCTTTGAGGAAGTCGCAAGGGTCGTACTCGTACGAGATGGTGAGCGGAACGATGCGAAGTTCTTTGAGCCGTTCGACAGTAGAACCTTCGCCCCCCATCGCCATCATTTTGAGGATAGATTCCTGCGTACGGTCGTTGGAGTCCTTGGCTCGACCCTCACGCTGCGCAATCCAAATACCCTCTCCTTTTTGAGTCAGGGCGAAGTGCATGTATTCGCTCATGCGTTTGCTCGAAAGCAACATTTCGCGCATGCCCACCGAACGCTGTACGATAAACGACTTGTTGAGACGGACGAGCGTCTTAATCCACGGGTAGATGAGCAGGTTGTCGCCAATGGCTATCTCGATGGTGTTGCTGAATCCGGCATCGATGAGCAGCACGTCGAGGAAGGCCGAGTCGAGCACGATGTCGCGGTGGTTGGACACGAACGTGTGGCGTGCGTTGCGCTCGTCGGTGGGCAGAGCCTCCGTTTCGAGACTTACGCCTTGGGTGCACTTGGCCATCAGCCCCTTGACGAGCGGATAGAACGCCTTCTTTTGGAAGTCGAGATTGTCAGGGCATTGGCGCAACTGCGCCTGCAACGCTTCGAGCGGCACGTCCTTGAAAAACTGCGCCACAATTTGGCGGAACTGCTCGTCGGCAAAAAGACTGTCGACGGCGGCGGGAATTTCCTCGGGGAGCAACGGACGAATTTCGTCGAAATCGTGAATGTTCATAGTGGGCTGTTTTTTGTAGGAACTGCGCAGCTGGCGCGCATTATTAGTTGAATTTTCCCTCGATGATTTCGCTCAGCACATCCTTGATGTCGAGGCCGGCGGCACGCACCTGTTGGGGAATGAAACTCGTGGCCGTCATGCCTGGCGTGGTGTTGATTTCGAGCAGGTTGATTTGCTCCTTGCCCTTCTCGCCCGAGAGGATGAAGTCGATGCGGATGATGCCGTAGCAGCCCAGCGCATGGTAGATGCTCTTCGTCATTTCGCTCACGCGGGCAGCGGTTTCGGGGGCGATGCGGGCAGGGGTGATTTCGCTCACCTTGCCGTTGTACTTTGCGTCGTAGTCGAAAAACTCTTCCGTCGTGACCACTTCGGTAATGGGGAAGGTGTATGCCTCGCCGTTTGCCTGACGGTAGCAGCCGCAAGTAATTTCCGTGCCGCTCATCATCTTCTCCGCCATCACCTCGTCGCTCTCGTCCATGGCCTTGGCTATGGCCTCGTGCATGGCTTCGGGTTCCTTCACCTTTGTTACGCCAAAGCTCGAACCGCCGGCGTTGGGCTTGACGAAACAAGGCAGACCGAGGCGAGCTACAATCTGCTGCTCGTCGTCGGCTGAGAGGTTGTCGCCCTTGCGGATGAGTACGGAGTCGGACACGTGGAGATTGGGGAACGAACGCAGCACGCTGTTGAGTGCATATTTGTTGAAAGTCAGCGCCTCTACCAATACGCCGCTCGTGGAGTAGGGAACGCCAACGAGGTCGAAGTAGCCCTGAAGAAGACCGTCCTCGCCCGGCGTGCCGTGAATGGTGATGTAGGCGAAGTCGAACTTATGCTTGCCGTCGGTGGCGGTGAACGAGAAGTCGTTGCGGTCTACGTCGCACGTTTCTCCGTTATAGTGAACGGTCCATTGGCCCGCTTTGATTTCAACCAAAAAGGCGTTGTACTTTTCCTTGTCCATGAAGGACATGATGCCCTCAGCCGAACGGAGGGATACATCGTGCTCGGAGGAATCGCCTCCGGCCACAACAGCAATGATGCGTTTCATGCTTGGATGTGTATAGGTGTTTTGTGTTTGTGTATGTTCAGTGTTTTCAGCCGGCGCATCCGCATTGCTATGCCGTTAACGGTTGGATGCGTATAGCAAAGTTACCGGCCCGTATAAGCATCCCACTTTTTGAGCAGTGCAGTGATGTCGTCGGGGAGGGGCGTGGTGAAGTCCATCTCCTCGCCCGTTTTGGGATGTTTGAAGCCCAGTGTGCGTGCGTGCAGCACTTGGCGCGGACAAAGGGCAAAACAGTTGTGTATGAAACTGTTGTAACTGCTGCTCTGCGTGCCGCGGAGGATTTGGTCGCCGCCATACCGCTCGTCGTTGAAGAGCGGATGGCCGATGTGCTTCATGTGTACGCGGATTTGGTGGGTGCGCCCCGTTTCGAGCACGCACTCCACGAGCGTGACATAGCCGTAGCGTTTCAGCACGTTGTAGTGCGTCACGGCATGTTTGCCAATTTCCGACGCAGGGTCGAACACGGCCATCTGCATACGGTCGCGCGGATTGCGGGCGATATTTCCCTCGATGCGCCCCTCGTCCTCTTGGAAGTTGCCCCAAACGAGGGCGTTGTAGCGGCGGCGTGTGGTTTTGTTGAAGAACTGCAAACCGAGTTTCGTCTTGGCATCAGGCGTTTTGGCCACAACGAGCAGCCCCGAGGTGTCCTTGTCGATGCGATGAACAAGTCCCACGGAAGGGTCGTTGGGGTCGTAGGCAGGATTGTCCTTCAAGTGCCAGGCGATGGCATTGACCAACGTGCCCGTATAATTGCCGCAGCCCGGATGAACAACCAGACCAGCCGGTTTGTTGATGACCATCAACTCGCTGTCCTCGTAGACCACGTCGAGCGGAATGTCCTCAGGATCGATGCGGTTCTCGTAGCGCGGACGGTCGAGCATGATTGTCACCACATCGGCCGGCTTTACGCGGTAGTTGCTCTTGACAGGCCGCTCGTTGACGTGGATAAACCCGGCGCGCGCTGCTGCCTGAATGCGGTTGCGCGAGGTGTCCTTCAAGTGGTCGAGCAAGAATTTGTCGACCCGCAGCAACTGTTGCCCTTTGTCGGCCACGACGCGGAAATGCTCGTAGAGCTCGGCCGTGTCTTCGCCGTTCTCGGCAGCGTCAGCCAGTTCGTCGTCAAATAAAGAGGAATTGTCTATATAGGATGCGTTGTCTTCCAATGGGAAAGTCTCTGAATGGTTTTTCATTCGGGCGGCAAAGAGGTGCCGCTTCTTATTGTTCGCTGTGTTCGTGAGGTGCGGCAGTGTGTGAGGCCGGTTCGCTTTCGCCCCCGCCCTCGAGGATTTCCTCCTCGTCTTCGCGGGGCGCATTGAGCTGGAAGTCGAGGCTGTCGTTGCCGTTGTATTCGTCGACCACGCCGCCTGAACCCACCACAAGCGTGACGGGCGCATTGACCGACACTCTTGTGCCAGCCGTAACGTTTTTGCCGTTCACCTTTACGCCGTATACCCAGTCGGGGTCGCCCATGACGTATTCCGTAGCCCCCAATTTGAGACCCAGGACGCGCAGCTTGTCCTCCGCCTCGCGGCGCGAGCAGTTGTCGGCCACGTCGGGGATGGCGATGAGGCGCGGCCCGTCGGAATTGATGGTGATGAGGATGATGCGGCCCGGCTTCACCTTCTCGCCCGGCTTGATTTGCTGCTCAAGCACCGAAAAGGCGGGCGCGTTGTTCACGTATCCGCTGTCGGCCACCTCCATGCGCAGTCCCAAAGCTTCAAGTTTCTTCTCAGCCGTAGTCTGGTTAAGGCCGCAGATATTCGGCACGATGACCTCGTTGCCGTGGTGCGTGTAGACGTGTATGAACACGAGCGTACCCGCAAAGGCGGCCACGGCCAAAGCAAGCATGGCGAGGCAGTTGCCCACGAGCAGCTTGCTGAAAATCTTCTTGAAAAATTCGGGGATGGTCATGAGTGTTCCAATGGGGTAGGGGTAAGGTTGCCTTCACCGGAGGCAAGAAGGAGAACGTTTGTTACTTGGCGAAACGCTTAGCCTGTTCGGCAATGAGTTCAGCGTCGTCGAAATAGTTGATCTTCATGGCGCGGCGCACATCGTCGAGTGTGGCTGCAGCCACGGCGCGAGCTTCTTCGCAGCCCTTGCGCAGCATTTCGTAAACGGCGGGTATGTCCTTCTCGAACTCGGCACGGCGTTGGCGGATTGGTTCGAGTTCTTCCTGCAAGATGTTGTTGAGGAACTTCTTTACCTTCATGTCGCCCAGACCGCCACGGCGGTAGTGGTCCTTCACCTCGTCGAGGTTCTGATAGTCGGGCCAGTAAAGGCCGAAGTGTTCGGGACGGCAGAAAGCATCAAGGTAGGTGAACACCGTGTTGCCCTCGATGTGTCCAGGGTCTTCCACATGGATGTGTTCAGGGTCGGTGTACATCGACATTACCTTCTTCTTCACCTCGGCTGCCGTTTCAGAGAGGTAGATGCAGTTGCCAAGGCTCTTCGACATCTTCGCCTTGCCGTCGGTGCCGGGCAAGCGCAGGCAAGCTGCGTTGTTGGGCAGGAGAATGTGCGGCTCCACGAGCGTGTCGCCGTAGATGTAGTTGAAACGACGCACAATCTCTGTGGCCTGTTCGAGCATAGGCTTCTGGTCCTCGCCGGCCGGAACAGTAGTGGCACGGAAGGCCGTGATGTCAGCCGCCTGACTGATGGGATAAGTGAAGAAACCAACGGGAATGCTCGACTCGAAGCCGCGCATGCCAATCTCCGTCTTTACCGTCGGGTTGCGCTGCAAACGGCTCACCGACACGAGGTCCATAAAGTAGAAGGAAAGTTCGCAAAGCTCAGGAATTTGGCTTTGGATGAAAATAGTGATTTTCTCAGGGTCGAGGCCAACAGAAAGATAGTCGAGCGCCACCTCAATAACGTTTTGGCGCACCTTTTCGGGATTGTCGATGTTGTCCGTAAGAGCTTGTGCATCGGCGATGAAGACAAACATCTTCTTGAAATCGCCTTCGTTTTGCAGCTCCACGCGGCGGCGGAGCGAACCTACATAATGTCCTATGTGGAGACGGCCCGTGGGGCGGTCGCCTGTGAGAATTACCGTGTCTTTTGCCATGTTTGTGTTTGTTTCGGCGAGAGCGTTTGTGCGGACTGTCGCCGTTCTGCTCATTGAGCGTTCGTTGTCTTTCGTAGGAGCAAAGGTAGTTCTTTTATCCGAAAAAGCTTGTCTTGCCTTTTGCAAAGCGTTTTATGCCTACCTTTGCAACTGAAATGACTGACAAAGACAACCAGAAAATACGCGTTCACTCGTACGAGTCGATGGGCACGTTCGACGGCCCGGGACTGCGCTACGTGGTGTTCCTGCAAGGCTGCCCGTTTCGCTGCCTCTACTGCGCCAACCCCGACACCATCGACGGCGTGGGCGAAAGTACGCTGACCGACCCGCAACACATCGTGGAACAAGCCGTTTCGTTCAAGCCTTTCTTCGGCAAACGGGGCGGCATCACCTTCTCCGGCGGCGAACCGAGCGTACAGGCAAAGGCACTCGTCCCCCTTTTCGAGACGCTTAAAAGCGAGGGCATACACATCTGCGTAGATTCCAACGGTGCGCTGTGGAATGCCGACGTGGAAAGGATGTGGCAGTTGGCCGACCTCGTGATGCTCGACGTGAAGGAGATGAACCCCACGCGCCACCAAAACATCACTGGGCGGAGCAACGAACAAACGCTGCGCACGGCCGAGTGGTTCGAGCAGACGGGCCACCCCTTCTGGCTGCGCTACGTGCTTGTGCCGGGCGTGAGCGACTTTGAGGAAGACCTTCGCGCACTGGGCGAGCATTTTAAGGACTACAGCACGCTCGAACGCGTGGAACTTTTGCCCTACCACACGCTGGGCGTGCATAAATATGAAGCCCTCGGGTGGGATTACAAACTGAAAGATACGCCGCAGAATACTCCCGAACAGAAAGCGCGCGCCGAGGCGATATTGCGTTCCTACTTCGGCGACCGCCTCGTAGTGAACTGACACTTATTCCTTTTATATATACCGAACGATGAACCAGCGTCCGTCCATAGCGATTGTTGCCCCTGACACGCTCTCGTGTCTGGGACTTTCGGGCATCATACGCCGCATGATGCCCGGGGCGGACATTGTGCTTTTCCCCCACTTCAAGGACTTAGCCGAAGACGCAGAGGCGGAACGCTTCTTCCACTATTTTGTGGCAGCGCAGGAACTGCTTGCTGGGGCTACCTACTTCCTGCAACGGCAACACAAGACCATTGTGCTTGTGCACGGGGCGGAAACGCAACACCTGCCGCAGGGCTTCCATACGCTCAACGTGCTTTTGCCCGAAAAAGAACTTACGCACAGCATCATCCAGATGGCGCAACGGTCGCACAAGGCGCACGGTGCAGAGCCCGAGGCAGTGAAACAGGCACAGCATCCCCATGGCGAAACAACCGACAACGAGGCCGCTGCCATGCCCCGGCTCACGCCCCGCGAACGGGAGGTGTTGAAAGGCATCGTCGAGGGACTTATCAATAAAGAGATAGCCGCACGCATGGGCGTGAGCGTGGCAACCGTCATTACCCACCGCAACAACCTGACCGATAAACTGGGTACGCGCAGCGTGTCGGCCTTGACCATTTTCGCCGTGATGCACGGTATCGTTCGCAGCGAGGAGCTGCTTTGACTTCCAACCAGTTTCAAGATAAAAATGAAAAGGAGCAACCCAATGGATTGCTCCTTGAAGTGTGTGCAAGGCGTTTGCGCAAACGCCCCTATTCCAAATCCCGCATAATCACGGGGCGGCCCGTTGTGCCGCCGTAGCCGCACCCCTGACTTCATCACTTTTTTGCACCATCAAATGGTGCATATTGAAAATCAACGAGTTACGTATTTTTATAGGGTAACTTTGGGTGACGCAAACGAAAAAGCGCAACTTTCATCCCACCCTATAAAAACTGCAATTTCCCCCTGCGCCCGAAATTCTGTTCATAAGCGTTCACAAAGGGTTGACTTACCATTCCGTTTTCCACCCTTTCATTCACCGTACGTTCACCGGCCATTCACTTGAAGAAGGCTTCATCTAACGACGTACGTCCACCCTCTTTAATGACGTACGT
>CAVLCM010000084.1:0-11486 GCA_963661625.1 bacterium | reverse complement strand
GCATAAATGTACGCTCTGATTTTCAACGGAAATACTTTACTCCGAAGCATCCTTACAAAAACGCTGTTCCTCACCGAGAAGCATCTTGCCATAAAGCCGCTTTTCGGGTTAGGAATATCCGAAAACTGATTTGGGTGACGCATTGACGAAGTCAAGAAAAGTTTAGGACAACATTGAGTACACCTATATTGTATATCCACAGCTATAATATATATGTCTAAATTCTCTCCATTGCTTCTCCCCTCTGAAATGCCTTGCGTCAAAGAGCTGGCGGCTGAAACTTTCACGCTGCACAACTGGCGCGAGGCGGAAGTGGGCAAGCGCGTGCTTTTCCTCAACCTTATGCCGCAAAAGGAGGTTACGGAACTCGACATAGCCCGAACGCTCGCCTCGGCTTCGGACTGCGCCGTGCAACTGCTCCCCATGAAGATTGCAGGGCAGGAGTACAAAAACACGTCGGCCGATCACATGGATGCCTGCTACCTCGACTTTGAGGAGTATGCTGACGACACGTTCAGCCACTTCATCGTGACGGGCGCGCCGCTCGAACAGATGCCGTTTGAGGACGTGCGCTACTGGCCGCAACTTCAGCGCATCATGCGCTGGGCGGATAGCCACGTTGCGCACACGCTCTATATCTGCTGGGGGGCGCAAGCTGGTCTTTACGAGTTTTACGGAATACAGAAACACGACCTGCCTAACAAGATGTTTGGCATATTCAGTCAGAACGTACTTTGTCCTGCTTCGCCACTCATGCAGGGACTTACGCCGGCATTCCTTATGCCCAACTCGCGCCACACGGAAGTGAAAGCCGAGGACATTGCCCTCCACGCCAGCGAAGGGCTTCAACTGCTCGCCCAAAGCGAAGAGAGTGGGGTGGGGGTAGCTGCTACGGCCGACTGCAAACGCACGTTCATCGTAGGACATCTCGAATACGAGCCGCTCACGCTCCACAACGAGTACCACCGCGACCTAAGCAAGGGGCTGCCCATTGAGCAGCCTCGTCACTACTACGCTCCCGACGGCACTGTGAACTACTCGTGGCAGCAGAGTGCACAGCGGTTCTACGCTAATTGGCTCGCCCTCTGATACATTGCCGAGCGAAACCACGCAGGTTCAAAAAGTTTCCACGTTTCGAACATGTACTAAACGGGATATTGTAACTTTGCGCCATCAAGTACCCAACCCATCTCTCTTGCCGCAAGGCACACCTTCGTTTGATTGATGAAGAAAGCACACATTATATATATAATAGGTCTTTGCATTTTCCTCGTCTCGTTTTGGGGCTGCGGAAGTGCGGAGAAGTCTGTCAAACGAGGCGATGCGGCATTGGCTTTGGGAGAATATGCCGAAGCAGCCGGGCAATATAAGCGTGCCTACGGACAAACGCCGCCCAAGGACAAGGCGCGGCGTGGCTTCATCGCCTACAAGATGGGCGACGCTTACAGTCGCTACGGCAATACGTCGCGCGCCCTGAGTGCATACCAAAATGCGGCGCGCTACAACTACACTGATACTTTCACCCTTCTGCGCATTGGTGACTTGCAGCGGATGCAAGGCAACTACAAAGGGGCCCAAACGGCCTACGAGGCATACCTCGACTCTTTCCCCGGAAACGCCGACGCGGAACGCGGTTTGGCAAGCAGCCTGGCGGCTCCTGCTGTCAAAAAGGCAGGTTCTGCCTACACTGTTAAACTGAGTTCACTGCTTAGCGGTACACGTTCAGACTACAGTCCTGCCTACATGGGACAGGAAGCCCAGCAACTCTATTTCACCTCAACACGCCCACAGGCCAAAGGCGACGTGAGCGGCATCACAGCTATGAAGAACGGCGACATCTTTTTCGTGAAGAAGGACGAGAAAGGGAAATGGAAAGCCGCCGAAGTGGTGGAGGGCGAGGTCAATACGGAATACGACGAAGGGGCTTGTTGCTTCACGCCCGACGGAAAGACGATGTACCTCACCGTTTGTCGCACCGACCCCTCATATCCGCGCTATGCGGAAATATGGACGTCGCAGCGTACGGATGCCAAATGGGGAAAGCCCACGCAACTGGCTATCTCGCAAGACACACTCTCATCGTTTGCCCACCCTGCGGTGTCGGCAGACGGGCGTTGGCTCTATTTTACTTCCGACATGCCCGGCGGACAGGGAGGCTACGACATTTGGCGAGTAGAACTGGGCAATGGCCATGGACTAGGCATTCTTGAAAATCTTGGTCCCGACATCAACACGCCGGGCAACGACTGTTTCCCTACGGTGAGGGCAAACGGCGAACTCTACTTCTCGTCGGACAGCCGCGACAACAGTCTCGGCGGACTGGATATCTACAAAGCGGTGGAGGACACCGTGGCGCACCGCTGGATGGTGACGCACCTGCCTTACCCCGTTAACTCGCAGGGCGATGACTTCGGCATGACCTTCGAAGGACTGCACAACCGCGGTTTCTTCTCGTCGAACCGCTCCACAGGCGGACGGGGATGGGACAAAATCTATGAGTTCTCTTACCCCGAAGTGTTGCAAACCGTAAAGGGTTGGGTGTACGAGCAAGATGGCTACGAACTCCCCAAAGCGCAGGTGTATATGGTGGGTAGCGACGGCACCAACGAGAAGGTGGGCGTGCTTTCGGACGGTTCGTTCGAGAAAGCCCTGTCGCCCGGTGTAAGCTACCTTTTTCTCGCCACTTGTCAGGGCTACCTCAATGTGCGCAACGAACTGAAAGCCGACACGGCGGAGGTTGAGAAGCAGCACGTGCTGCAATTCGCCCTTCCGAGCATCAGTTCGCCGGTGCTGGTTAGAAACGTTTTCTACGAGTTCGATAAGTCCGACCTCACGGACAACTCCACCGAAGCACTCGACCGCCTGACCAATATGCTCAAGGAGAACCCCAACGTGACGATTGAACTTTCTGCCCACTGCGACTACCGTGGCAACGCCGAATACAACTTGAAACTATCGCAGCGAAGAGCTGAGAGCGTAGTGCGCTACCTGACGGAGCACGGTATTGAGGCCGACCGCCTCACGGCCAAGGGCTACGGAAAGGAGATGCCTAAAATTGTCAACCGTAAACTTACCGAAACCTACTCCTTCCTGCACGAGGGTGACACGCTGAGCGTACCCTACATCATGAAGTTGCCCAAGGAACAGCAGGAGGTTTGCAACGCGCTGAACCGCCGCACGGAGTTCCGCGTACTGCGCACCACTTACGGGCTGTTCGATGAGAAGGGCAACCTGAAACCCGAAGCCCTGCGCAAACCCGACAACGACTAAGCGGAACGGCAATAGAACACAAACAAGGAGAATACACACAAACCATGCTGATAACGAAATTTCTCAACGCCTTTGGGCGTTACCTCATCCTCATGGGACGCACGTTTTCGCGCCCCGAACGCGTCCGTATGTTTTGGAAACAATATGTAAAAGAGATGGTGCAACTGGGTGTCGACTCTATCGGCATCGTGCTGCTCATCTCCTTTTTCATCGGCGCGGTAATCTGCATCCAAATCAAGTTGAACATTCAAAGTCCGTGGATGCCCCTATGGGTGTCGGGCTACGTGACGCGAGAAATCATGTTGCTCGAATTTTCGTCGAGCATCATGTGTCTCATCCTTTCTGGAAAGGTTGGGTCGAACATCGCCTCCGAACTCGGCACAATGCGCACAACGCAACAAATCGATGCGCTTGAGATAATGGGTGTCAACCCAGCGTCGTTCCTTATTCTCCCCAAAATAGCCGGACTGGTCACGCTAATGCCCCTGCTCGTGGTGTTCAGTACATTCAGCGGCATCATCGGTGCCTACGCTACGGCTTTCATTGGGCACATCATCACGCCCTCCGACCTTACGGCTGGCCTTCAGCACTCGTTTACGCAGTGGTTCTTCTGGATGGGCGTTATCAAGTCGCTCTTCTTCGCGTTCATCATCGCGAGCGTGTCGTCGTTCTACGGCTACAACGTTGAGGGCGGCAGCATCGAAGTGGGCAAGGCAAGCACCAATGCCGTTGTTTCCTGCTCTATGCTCATCCTCTTCTCCGACCTATTCCTTACACAATTACTCTCATGATTGAAATCAAAGACCTCCATAAATCGTTCGACGGACGCGAGGTGCTGAAAGGCATATCTTCCGTGTTCCACAGCGGACAGACCAATCTTATTATCGGACAGAGCGGATCGGGCAAGACGGTGCTTATCAAAAACATCGTGGGCCTGTTCGAACCCTCTCAGGGCGACGTGCTTTACGACGGACGCAGTTTTATGAGCATGTCCAAGAAGGAACGCGCCCTGCTGCGCCGCGAGATGGGCATGATATTCCAAAGCGCGGCCCTCTTCGACTCCATGAGCGTGCTGGAGAACGTGATGTTTCCCCTCGACATGTTCTCCGACGACAGTTACAAGGATCGCGTGCGCCGCGCCAAGTTCTGCCTCGAACGTGTCAACCTGATCGATGCCGACACCAAGTATCCCGGCGAAATATCGGGCGGTATGCAAAAGCGCGTCGCCATCGCCCGTGCCATCGCCCTCAATCCCAAATACCTCTTCTGCGACGAGCCAAACTCCGGACTTGACCCCAAAACATCGCTCGTCATCGATGAACTGATTCACGACATCACAAAGGAGTACAACACGACGACCATCATCAATACGCACGACATGAATTCCGTGATGGGCATCGGCGAACACATCCTCTACATTTACCAAGGCCACAACGAGTGGGAGGGCACGAAGGACGACGTGATGAGTTCAACCAACGAAAAACTTAATAGCTTTATCTTCGCCTCCGACCTCTTCCGCAAGGTAAAGGAAGCTGAAGAAGAGGAGATGAAGAAGTGACACATTTGCATACGTTCTTCCCCAAACGTGCCAAAGCGTTTGAGGGGGAACGTTTCTTTTATAGCACAATGCCCACTGTGTGCGCCCCAAAGTTGCATAAATCTATAATCGGGGCGCAAACGTAGCAAATAGACACAAATACACGCCAATTCAAACCTTATTTCAAGAAATACTCAATTTGGCCTTTCAAAATCGCAGATTTCCAAGCATAAATTAGTATTTTTGCAACCAATAACAAAACAAAAGACAGCATATTCATAGTATTGCACGCCTACGACTGCCGCAGTGCAAGCGGTGAGCGATACTTTAAAGAAGGACATTATGCAATTAGTGAACAGACTTAACGAAGGACTTTACCAGGCCGAAAACGAGCACGATGCCTGCGGTGTCGGAATGATTGTCAACATTCACGGCGGCAAGAGCCACGAGCTTGTTGACTCGGCGCTGAAAGTACTCGAAAACATGAAGCACCGCGGTGCCGAAGGAGCCGACAACAAGACTGGCGACGGCGCGGGCATTCTTCTTCAAATCCCCCACGAATTTATTCTGCTGCAAGGCATTCCCGTTCCCGAAAAGGGGCATTACGGAACTGGCCTTGTCTTTTTGCCTAAGGACGAAGCGCAGCAAAGCGAAATACTCCGTGCCTTCATCGAAGAGGTGGAGCGCGAGGGTCTTACGCTGATGCATCTGCGCGCTGTGCCTACCAATTCGGAAATCCTCGGCAAGGACGCTCTGGCCACAGAACCGGCTGTGAAGCAGGTGTTTATCACTGGCGGCGTACCCGAGGAGTTGGAACGCAAACTCTACATCATCCGCAAGAAGGTGGAGAACCGCGTAAGCAACAAAGACTTCTACATCTGTTCACTGTCCTCCAAGAACATTGTCTACAAGGGTATGCTCTCGTCCACCCAGTTGCGCGACTATTACCCCGACCTCACCCAACCCTACTTCACAAGCGGTCTGGCAATTGTCCACTCTCGCTTCTCCACAAACACGTTCCCCACGTGGGGCTTGGCACAGCCTTTCCGACTTCTCGCCCACAACGGCGAAATCAACACCATCCGCGGCAACCGCGCATGGATGGAGGCACGCGAGTCGGTGTTGTCGACAGCTACTCTCGGCGACGTGAAGGACATTCGCCCTATCATCCAGCCCAACATGAGCGACTCTGCCTCGCTCGACAACGTGCTTGAATTTATGGTGATGTCGGGTCTGAGTCTTCCCCACGCTATGGCCATGCTCGTGCCGGAGAGCTTCAACGACAAGAACCCCATCTCCGAAGACCTCAAGGCTTTTTATGAATACCACTCCATTCTGATGGAGCCGTGGGACGGTCCTGCCGCCTTGCTGTTCAGCGACGGCCGCTACGCCGGCGGTATGCTCGACCGTAATGGCCTTCGTCCCGCTCGCTACCTCATCACAAAGAACGACACAATGGTGGTGGCCTCCGAAGCCGGTGTTATCAGTTTCGAGGCTTCCGACATCAAGGAGAAGGGGCGTTTGCAGCCGGGCAAGATATTGCTTATCGACACGCAGGAGGGACGCATCTACTACGACGGCGAACTCAAAGAGCAGCTTGCCTCGGCCAACCCCTATCGCCAGTGGCTCGCTACCAATCGCATCGAACTCGACACGTTGAAGAGCGGCCGTAAGGTGGAGAACTCCGTGAGCGACTTCGACAAGCGTCTGCGTGCCTTCGGCTTTACGCGTGAGGATGTGGAACGCACCATCGCTCCGATGGCCACCAATGGCAGCGAACCGATTGCCTCCATGGGTAACGACACGCCGCTCGCCGTACTGTCTGACCGTCCGCAGAGCCTTTTTAACTACTTCCGCCAGCAGTTTGCGCAGGTAACAAACCCTGCCATCGACCCCATCCGCGAGGAACTGGTGATGTCGCTCACGGAATATGTGGGTGCAGTGGGCATGAACATTCTCGCGCCCAACGAGAGCCATTGCAAAATGGTGCGTCTGCCTGAACCTATCCTCACCAACCGCCAGCTCGACATTCTCTGCAACATCCGTTATAAGGGCTTCAACACTGTCAAGCTCCCCATGGTCTTCGAGGCCGCTAAGGGCGAACAGGGCTTGAAGGAAGCTCTCGACAACCTCTGCCACTTGGCTGAGCAGAGCGTTAACGATGGCGTTAACTACATCATCCTCTCCGACCGCGGCGTAGACGATACGCACGCAGCCATCCCCTCGCTGCTCGCAGTGAGTGCGGTTCACCACTACCTCATCTCTGTGCAGAAGCGCATGGAGACGGCACTTGTAGTGGAAAGCGGCGAAACGCGCGAAGTGATGCATGCTGCCCTGCTCATTGGCTACGGCGCAAGCGCCATCAATCCTTACATGTCGTTCGCTGTACTTGATGACCTTGTGAAGCGCGGCGAAGTGCAGATGAACTACGAAACTGCCGAGAAGAACTACATCAAGGCCATCTGCAAGGGCTTGTACAAGATACTCTCGAAGATGGGCATTAGCACGCTGCGTTCTTACCGTGGCGCAAAGATATTCGAGGCCATCGGCCTGAGCGACGAATTGCTCAACACGTACTTCGGCACGGGTTCGAGCACCATCGGCGGCGTACACCTCGCTCAGGTGGCTCGCGACTATACGAAGTTCCACGAGGAGGGATATACCCCCGACTACGACGAGCGTCAGCTCAACGGCCTTCTGCCTTATGCCGGTCTGTTCAGCTACCGCAAGAACGGTGAGAAGCACGCTTGGAACCCTGAAACCATCTCAACGCTGCAACTGGCCACGCGCTTGGGCAGCTACAAGAAGTTCAAGGAGTTTACCTCGTTGGTAGACAACAAACCCAACCCCATCTTCCTCCGCGACTTCTTCGAATTCAAGAAGAACCCCATTCCCGTAGACGAAGTGGAGTCGGTTGACGAAATCGTGAAGCACTTTGTAACGGGTGCCATGTCGTTCGGCGCAATCAGCAAGGAGGCCCACGAGGCTCTTGCGTTGGCAATGAACAAACTCGGCACGCGCAGCAACACGGGCGAAGGTGGCGAAGACAGCGAACGTTTCCACGAAGAGTTCGACGGCATTTCGCTTTGCAGCAAGACGAAGCAGATTGCTTCGGGACGCTTCGGTGTGACAACCGAATACCTCGTCAATGCAGAGGAGATACAGATTAAGGTCGCTCAGGGCGCAAAGCCCGGTGAAGGCGGTCAGCTTCCGGGCTACAAGGTGAACAAGATCATTGCGAAGACGCGCCACTCCATCCCCGGCATCTCGCTCATCTCTCCTCCGCCTCACCACGATATCTACTCCATTGAGGACCTTGCCCAGCTCATCTTCGACTTGAAGAACGTCAACCCGAAGGCCAAAATCAGCGTGAAGCTCGTGGCCGAAAGTGGTGTCGGTACGATTGCTGCCGGTGTGGCAAAGGCAAAGGCCGACCTCATCGTAATCTCGGGTGCCGAAGGCGGTACGGGTGCTTCGCCCGCTTCGTCGATGCGCTACGCCGGTATCTCGCCCGAAATTGGTCTTTCGGAAACGCAGCAGACGCTCGTTCTTAACGGCCTGCGCGGACAGGTTCGCCTCCAAACGGACGGCCAAATCAAAACGGGCCGCGACATCATCTCCATGGCTCTGCTCGGTGCTGAGGAGTTTGGCTTCGGCACAACGGTACTTATCGTACTGGGTTGCGTAATGATGCGCAAGTGCCACGCCAATACATGCCCCGTGGGTGTGGCTACGCAAAATCCCGAACTGCGCGAGCATTTCCGCGGCCACTACGAATATGTGGTGAACTACTTCCGATTCCTTGCTCAGGAGGTGCGCGAATACCTCGCCGAGATGGGCTTCCGTCATTTCAACGACATCGTGGGCCGCACAGACCTCATTGCGCTCAACCAGCCCAGCGACGGTTCCAAGAAGTCTACGCTCGACTTCTCGCGCCTGCTCCACAAGGTCGATAGCGACGCTGCTATCCACAACACAACGGAACAGCACCACGCCATCGACACCGTTCTCGACCAGTCTATCCTCAAAGCGGCTGCCGATGCCATCGACAACCAGAAGGAGGTTTCGCTCGAATACTCCATCTCCAACACCGACCGTTCGGCGGGCGCAATGCTCTCCGGTGCAGTGGCTGCCAAGTACGGCCACGCCGGTCTGCCCGATGAGACTATCAACATTAAGTTCAAAGGATCGGCAGGTCAGAGCTTTGGTGCGTTCCTCACGCACGGCATCAACTTCAAGCTTGAGGGTGAGGCCAACGACTACCTCGGCAAGGCACTGAGCGGCGGCCGCATCTCTGTGATGCCGCCCGTGCGCTCCAACTTCAACGCCGAGGAGAACACCATCGCTGGCAACACGCTCCTCTATGGTGCAACGAGCGGCGAGGTCTATATCAACGGTAAGGTGGGCGAACGTTTCGCTGTACGCAACTCAGGCGCTATTGCCGTAGTTGAGGGCGTGGGCGACCACTGCTGCGAATACATGACCGGTGGCCGCGTTGTGGTGCTCGGCGAAACGGGCCGCAACTTCGCTGCCGGTATGAGCGGCGGTGTGGCTTACGTATGGGACAAGAACCACAACTTCGACTACTTCTGCAACATGGAGATGGTGGAACTTTCGCTCATCGAGGACTCTGCTTCACGTAAGGAACTGCACGAACTCGTGCGCCAGCACTACCTCTACACAGGCTCGCAACTGGCGCGCACTATGCTCGATGACTGGAACCGCTACATCGACGACTTCATCCAGGTAACGCCGATCGAGTACAAGCGCGTGCTGGCCGAAGAGCAGATGCGCAAACTTCAGCAGAAAATCGCCGAGGTGCAAAGAGACTTCTAACTACTACTATTCTTGAACTCACGTCCGGTCTTCGGCGGCCGTTGATTCCCAATCAGGGGAACAGCGGTTGCCGCCCGGCACTCAATAAACACGAACAACACCATGGGAGATCCTAAAGCATTTCTCACAATTCCCCGCCGCGAGGCTGGCTATCGTCCCGTTCACGAACGCGTGGCCGACTTTGGTGAGGTGGAACAAACTCTCAATAACAGCGACCGCCGGCTGCAAGCTTCGCGCTGCATGGACTGCGGCGTGCCTTTCTGCCACTGGGCTTGTCCCCTCGGCAACCGTCCGCCCGAATTTCATGACGCTATCTTCAAGGGCGAATGGAAGACGGCGTACGACATCCTCTCCGGCACTAACGACTTCCCCGAGTTCACGGGGCGCGTATGCCCAGCCTTGTGCGAGAAGAGCTGCGTCCTGAAACTGTCGATGGACGCACCTGTCACCGTTCGCGAGGACGAATGTTCCATCATTGAAAACGCTTTCCGCGAGGGCTTCGTTGAGCCTCAGTCTTATCCGCGCAAGGGTAAGAAGGTCGCCGTTATCGGCTCAGGCCCTGCTGGCTTGGCCGCTGCCAATCAGCTCAACAAACGCGGCTATGACGTAACGGTGTTTGAGAAGGACGAATACGTGGGCGGTTTGCTTCGTTTCGGCATCCCTAACTTCAAACTCCAAAAGACGGTTATCGACCGCCGCGTCAAGGTGATGGAAGCGGAAGGCATCGTGTTCAAAACGAATGCGAACATCGACGTGACGAAACTCCCCGAAGGCTTCGACGCTTACTGCATTTGCACGGGTACGCCCACGGCGCGTGACCTCAAAGTGCCTGGCCGTGAGTTGAAGGGGGTTCACTTCGCCCTCGAACTGCTCGGACAGCAAAACCGCGTGTTGGCTGGCCAGACCGTGGCCGATAAGGACCGCATCACAGCCAACGGAAAGCATGTATTGGTAATTGGTGGTGGCGACACGGGCTCTGACTGCATCGGTACGTCCAACCGCCAAGGCGCAAAGAGCGTAACGCAGATTGAAATTATGCCTAAACCGCCCGTAGGCACTAACCCCAACACGCCCTGGCCGCAGTGGCCCGTGGTGCTGAAAACGTCTTCGAGCCACGAGGAGGGTTGCGAACGCCGCTGGCTCCTCACTACAAACAAGTTTATCGGTACAAAGGACGGCAAGGTGTCTGCTGCCGAAGTCGAGGAGGTTGAATGGAAGCCCAATCCCGAGGGTGGCCGTCCCATTATGGTGCCGACGGGCAAGAAGGAAACCATCAAGTGCGACATCGTATTCCTTGCCATGGGCTTCCTCCGTCCCGAACAGCCTAAGTTCGCCGACAACGTCTTTGTTGCAGGCGATGCCGCAACAGGTGCCAGTCTCGTAGTGCGCTGCATAGCCGGTGGCCGCAATGCCGCCAAGGACATCGACAACTACCTCTCTGCCAAGTAATCGTCCCGGGCAATAGCCTCGGAACGTTCCACAAATAAAGGACTGCTCCAAGAATAAACGCCTCTCAGCGCAATCTTGGAGCAGTCCTTGTTTTGGTCTAACGCTTTTGCGGTTTCTATAATTGCGGCAAGTCTGTCTTGCGTTTTACCCTATCCTAATACCAAAGAGAAACGTAGACCAAGAGCATCCGCGATTTTCAGAAATGTAGAAAGCTGCATGTCCGTTTGTCCTTTTTCCAATGCCGAAATATACTCACGCTTCTTGCCTATTTGTTCAGCAAGCGACTGCTGGGTGATATTTTGTTTTATTGCTGTCCGCTAAAACCGAAAAACGCAAAATTCCCCTGCCCGAAGCCCTGTAAAATGGGACTTCGGGCTTGCTGTTTTCAAAAACA
>CAVLCM010000083.1:0-11519 GCA_963661625.1 bacterium | reverse complement strand
AAACGCTGTTCCTCACTGAGAAGCATCTTGCCATAAAGCCGCTTTTCGGGTTAGGAACCTCCGAAAACTGATTTGGGTGAAGCGTTGACGAAGTCAGGTCTTGTCCGAACTTGATTCGTTTAGTGCCGTTGACGGCGCACGCTAAGTCCACCGCCGCCGCTGGACGATTTGGTGCGTGTGGCACTCGATTTTGTCTTCGTAGTCTTTGTTTTTGTGCTGCTCGACTTGCTTGATGAACTGCTGCTTGAACTCTTTACGGAGGTGGTGCGGCGTGTGGGAGAGGATGTACTGCGGCGCGATACGGAAGAACTGCGGCGGACTGACTTTCCAGCGGCCGCTATGGAGTCTGCTTGTACTTGTGCCAAGGAGTCGGCACGGAGTTTGGCGTAGTAGGCACTGTCGCGGCCGTAAACGTGTTCCTGCACGTCGGCAAGTTGCTTTTCTATGCGCTTCTGCTCGCGTATCATGGCCGAGTCGTCAAGGCAGTAGTTTGAGAGCAGACGGTCCTGCAAGTTAACTGCCTTATAGATGTCGCCTTTGTAGCATTTCATTGTGAAGAAATCGTCGGCCGACATGGTGGCGGCATTGTTGAGCGACGAACCCATGAGCATCAGTTTGCCGAGGTAAGGAGCTGCGTCCTCCATCTTCACCCAAAACATAGGGTATTGCGCCAGTTCGCCGCCAAAGTCACTGTCGCCGCGCTTTAGAACGGGGCAGATGGCCGTCACCTGACTGCGGAACGAAGCCGTGTGTTGGTCGTAGTAAGTGCTTTCCTTGATGAAATATGCTTTCACTTCGTCCGAGGGAATGTCAGCGTCAGTCACGCGTACTTTGTCGCCCTTCGATTCGTAGAAGATGTGGTAGCGGTCCATGATGTCCTTTGCCGATACTTCGTTTTTCTGTGAATAGTCCTCGTTGCCGTCGAGCTTATAGTCGTAGGCTTTGATTTGCTTGCGCAGAAGTAGTTTGAAGAGGTAGGTAAAGAGGTTCTCGCGTCCGTCCTGAGGCGTAGTGGGGTAGTATAGCACGGCATTCTCGTTCTTCGTGAGGTCGAGCGTGCGGTAGAGGTCGCGTCGCCAAGCAGCATCGCTGGGCATGGCCTGAGCCGTCGGAAATTCGCGGTACGATGACCCTTGTGGCGAAGTCTGCTGCTGGTCCTTTTGCTGCTTTTGTTCGGCGAGGCGGCGAGGGGGCTGGGCATGGCTCTCAAAGGGAGCGGCCATGCATATCAGGAGAATGAGCGTGAAGAGTGTTCTCATATTTGTGTGTAGTTTCTTCGTTTGGGATGGGGCGGAGGGCAGAGTGCCGCACGTTTAGTTGATAATTACTTCCAGGCTACCGTTGAGGTTACGGACGATGCCGTCGGGACCTTGTGCGCGAACCTTCGATATGTAGAAACGCTGGCCGCGGCGCAGTTCGCGCATCAGGTTGCGCTGGTTCTCTGTGAAGTTTGCTCCTGCCGACGGTTCGGGCCGGAAGTTGCCCATGCGGTCGGCAAAGACAGTTTCGAAGCTAAGCACACGGAAGGGGATGTTGAGCAAACCGTCGTCGATGGCTGCACCCAGTCCGCCTGCTCCGAGGATAGAACCCTTCGCAATGCGTCCGCCGCGGATGCGGTCGGTGCCTATCTGGATGTATGCTGTGGGGTCGGGGAGTTTGCGCACCTGGAAGGTGAACTGCCCCATGTTTTGTGTCTTCCCGTTTACTGTGCCTGTCACGGTGAACGTCACGTTATCGCCCACCTTCGACGGGCGTGCCGTGTATTTGCCCTCGCCTCGTTGCGTGAGCGTACCGCCCGTCATGCTCAGGTGCAGTCCGGCGTTGCCTCCTGCGGCAGTCACGCTGATGGGGTTGTCAAAGCCAGCGTAAAGCACGTTCATCAGGTCGGCAGCCACCGTTGCTCCTTGCGGCGGAGCTATGACGTTGTATTTCTGCGTAAAGTTTCGGCGTACAATCTCTCCCGATGCGTTCGGCATGAGGATGTAGCCCGAGAAAGAGTACTGGCCCGGACCGCCCACGTTGAAGTTGTAACTCCCGTCGGCTGCGATGCGTCGGCCGTTAACGTAGATTTCGGGGCGTTGCGTAGTGTCGATGGCAGCCATGAATATCTTTGAGCGGAACTGGTCGCCGGGGTAGAGCGTAGTAGCCTCAGCTGCCACGTAGGCGTTTATCTGGTTTACGCGGATGTCTTTTACGTCAACGTTGGCTAACAGCGTATGTACCACCTCGTTTTCGGCCTTGCGCACGTCGCTTTGCAGTTTGGCGAGCATCGTTACGGCGGCAATCGAAGGCATTTCCTCAAACATATACTGTACCCAGTCTTTGCCTACGTTGTCCTCGGTGCGAGGCACGTTGGTGGCGAGGTTCGAGGCGATGATAGCACGTTGGCGAGGGTCGGTTACAAGTGCCAACACACGTGTGCGGAACGAGTTGATGGCGTTGTAGAGCTGTTTGCCCTTGCCTCGTGCAGGAGCGAGCATCACGCGGTTTGACCCTTCCAGGTCCTCCTTGTTCTGCAAGTTGTCCGGGTCGGCGTCCTTGCCGTCCGCTTCGCGAGCAATGGCGAGTCGCAGTTCGCCAGCAAAGGCATAGAGCGAGTCGCTCATGCGCTTCACCTCCATCGCCTTGTCGTACCAAGGCTTCACCTTTGCAGGGTTCGCCTTGTACGAGGCGGCAAAATCGGCGTAGAGAGCCTCGTTCTCCTTCATGGCGTTGTCGGTGGTGCGTTTCAGGCTGTCGCCGATGAGCGAGAAGCCTTTTAGCACGTCGCTCGACACGTTAAGAGCCAGCATGGCCAACAACACGATATACATGAGGTTGATCATCTTCTGTCGTGGCGAAACGGGTCTCTTCTTTACGGATGAGGACATATCTTGTGTGAGGGTATTTTTCGTTTATGTATTCTGCCGCAGGGTGTGCGGCCTATGCAGCGGCGTGTAATTATTGCTGCGGTGCGTTGCCGTAGCCCTGTGCGTAGCCATTGGATTGTTGCGGCGGCATACATCCCGTGTTGATGGGCTGCTGAGGAGCGTAAGCACCCTGTTGCGGCATGGGCTGCTGAGGCTGTTGGGCGGGCTGCTGCATACGCATATTTACGGTGAGAGCCTGTATCATGCGGCCGTATACGCCGTTGAGTTCCTCGATTTGCTGAGCGAGGTGGTGCGTCTGCTCGTTGATTTGCTCGATAGTGCCCACCTGCTGCGAGATGCTCTTGAAGTGCAGGTCGTAGGTTTTGTTGATAGCCGTGAGCGTGCGGTTGAGGTTGGCCATCTCTTCGCTATCGTGCGTGAGGCGTGCGCTCTGTTCGTCCACCTTTTGGAAGGTTTCCGCCAGCGTGCGCAGTTTTTCGATGTATTCCTGCGTAGCCGTCTCCATTTCGGGCGACAGTGCTGCCTGAGCTCGTTGCAGGAGTTCGTCGTTGGCCATGCGGATGATTTCAGCCAAGCGTTTTGCCTCGTTCTCGAACGGCTCTGCTCCTTCGGAAGTGAGTGAGGCAATGGCTTCGCGAGCCGCTTGCGCAGCGGAAGGCTTCTCCGTTTCGTCGGCCGTTGTTGCTGCGGGCTGAGGAGCTGCGGAGGGTGCGCCGCCCGGTGCTGCATAACCGCCGCCCACATAGATTGTAGTGGGTTGCTGCGTAGCTGTTGCAGCAGGAGCGGCAGGTGTTGCTCCTGCGGCTGAGGTTGCGGCTGCGCTGGTGTCGAGTGTTTCCTCGTGGCTTTCCTCTTCGCCGTCCAGACCTAGGCGTTCGGCTATCTCGTCGTCTGTCTCGTAGTCGTCAGGGAGTTCTTTGCCAATCTCCTGCTTGTCGAACGGGCGGTCGAAGGCTGAGAGGAAGAACACCACTACCTCTGTACCCATACCGATAAAGAGCATGAAGTTGCCGCCCGGCAGGTGGGTCAGTTTGAAGAGCGCACCGAGGATAACGATTGCCGCGCCCCAGGAGTAGGCATAGTTGAGGAATGTTTGTCCCGGCACACTGTCCATCCAGTGTTGCAGGCGAACTACGAAGTTTATCTTGCTCATTTGTATGTTTGTGCTTCTTTGGGAAATAAATGTGCGTGTGGCCAGTCGGTGCGCCGTTTACTTACGTTTCTTGCCGTTTGGGTTGGCCGTAGAACTTGTGGTGTTCGCTTTCGAGCGTACGCAGCGGAAACCAATGTACGAACGGGGCTGGTTTTGGTACTCCCAGCTGCGCCAAGCCGAACGGATGTACGACATGGGGTCCTTCCACGACCCTCCGCGCACGCTCTTACGCTTGAGCATGTAGGGATCCTCCTTGGCCGCATTGTATGAGAGTTGTGGGTTGAGGTCGGCCATAGCGTCTACGCCGGCTTCGGTATATACCGTACTTGTCCATTCGGCGGCGTTGCCCGCCATGTCGAAAAGTCCATTGGAGTTTGCGCCGTAGATGCCCACGCGTGAGGTGATAAGGTTGCCGTCGTCGGTGTAGTTGCCGCGGTCGGGCTTGAAGTTAGCATAGAAGCATCCTTCCTTGCTCTTGGCTTCAATGCCTTGCCAGGGGTAGGGATTGCCCTCTTTGCCTCGGGCTGCGTATTCCCATTCCACTTCGGTCGGGAGGCGGTAGCGCTGAATGTAGCGCGCTTGCGGTCCCATGCCGCGCAATAAGTAGCTTGTGCGCCATGCGCAGAAGGCTTGTGCCTGTTCCCACGTCACGCCCACTACGGGGTAGTCGTTGTAGTTAGCCGATGAGAAGTATAGTTTCATGTACTGCTCGTTGTTGGCGTTCGGGAAGTCGTTCACCCACACCGTTGTGTCGGGGTAAACGGCCACGATGTAGGTGTTGAGGAAGTCGTAAACGCTCGACAGTGGACGTTCGATGGTCTGCTGTACAATATTTCCGTTGTCGTCCACGTAGGCCGTGTCCTTCGAAATCATCACCACCTCGTCGGGGTCGGCCGGGTGGTCGGTGTTGAGCGACCGTTCGGCCGGGTTGAGGCGGTATTTGCGCAGGGCGGCTTTCTCGTAGTCGTACACTTCGTAGCGGTAAAGCAACTGCTTCGTGTCAATCATCCGCGTGCCGTCGATGGGGTGGGTATAGTACACGCTGTTGAGGGCGCGCTCCTGGTCTTCGCTAGGCTTGCGCCAGGGTATGGGCTTCGACCAGTTGAGGTGAGGGGTCACGGGGTCGCCGTTGCGGTCCATCTCAATCTTGTACGTCTCATCGCCGCCGTACTGTGGGTCGGCGAGGCGTTCACGGATGATGGAGTCGCGCACCCACTCCACAAACTGTCGGTACATGGAGTTCGTCACTTCCGTCTGGTCCATCCAGAAGCCGTCCACCGAGATGTCTTTCTGCGGTGTAACGGTTCCCCAAAGCGAATCGTTCTCTTCGAGGCCCACTTTGAGGTAGCCGCGCTTCACCTCGATCATGCCGTAAGGGGCTGGTTCGGTAAAGGAACTGGCGCGCGATCCGGTCACTTCGCCGCCCGTCATCATGGCTTTGCTGCTCCCCATGCATGAGGCGAGCAGTCCGCAAGCGGCTAAGAGTGTCAGTATGGATAGGAATGAATGCTTCATTTATCTGTGTGTATGCTGTTTCTGTGTGTTAGGGTGTCAAAGCCAGCGCACGCTGCGGTGTACGTTGCGTCCTTTCTTCCCGAGGTTCAGGTCGAGGCGGTAGCCCAGTGTCACTTCGTGCTGCCCTGCTCCCAGGCCCATGCCCGACGTGTTGGCTTCGTACGAATAACTGATGTCTACGCCGTGGAACATTCCCCCGACGAAGCCCGACACGCTGTGTTGCGGGCTGTATCCCAGACCGGCGTAGATGCGCTTTTTGTCTTTGGCGTACTGCATGCGTGCCGTGATGTCGGCCCGGAAGGCTGTACCGCTGTAGCGCAGTAGGGCGGAGGGGGTTACAGTAAAGAACGGACTGTGTAGCTTAATATTGTATCCGGCTGTAAAATTATACAGGGCTTTTACCTTGTATTCGTTCGTTTCGCCCATGTGTATGGTGGGCGACGTGACGTGTTGCATGGCTGCTCCAGCGTACCAGTTGCGGTGCGCGTAGTAGAGGCCCACGCTGAGGTCGAACTTTGATCCGCTCAGGTCGGTGGTGGGGAATGCCGGGTCGTTTGCGTCGCCGAGGTCGGCCTTCGAACCGTTGATGCTTTCGTTGAGCATGTCGGCCTCTGCGCCGATGCTGAATGTGCCGCCGAAGAGCTTGAAGTGGTAGGCGTACTGAACGCTGAACTCTTTGTACGAGAACAGGCCAAACTCGTCGTTCTGAAAGTATACGCCTACGCCGTGGCGTGTCTTGCCCAACTGAAATGCCATATCCGCGCCGGCGTACATCGTGCTGCCGCCGTCGGTGAAGCCCGAGGCGTGACTTTGATAGGCTGCCGTGATGCTGAGCTGCGGCGTGCGGCCAACGGCGGCGGGGTTGAACTGCGGTTCAATGAGCCAGTAATGCACGTATGCGGGGTCTTGCTGCGCCCACGCCTCCTCGCTCGTCGCGCATAGCGCAATGAGGGCTGTGAGTGTTTGCAGCAGCGTTTTCCGGGTGGTGTGCATCAACGGCGGTGTGTTTCAGTGACTTAAAAATTATGGCAAATTTAGCTCAAAGCGAGCGCAAAGTAAAGAAATCCGCAGGAAAATCTTCACTTTGCGCTCGCCGTCATTGCTTGTTTTTATGGAGTGTTTATTGGGTATAGTGTGGTTTGGTCGTGCTTTATTTCCCCGGCTTTTTGCGCTTTTGCCGTGCCTCGTTGATGAGGCGTGCGCACTTTATAGGATCGGCCTTGCGTTGCGTGGCATAGCACTCTGCCAACTGGGCGAAAAACACGTCGTTCCCGGTCAGTTTGGCTAGATTGCGGCAGCCGGCTTCAAGGCTCACTGCCCGTCCGGTTTTCATGCTGTTCGTGTCTACGAGCGAGAAGTGGTAGCGTTCGTTAATCTTGTCGTAGAGTATGTTGGTCGATGAGAAGTCGCGGTGCAAAAAGCCGTTTTCGTGCAGGTGGGCAGCAAAGCGTGCGAAACTCTCTATCACTTCGCGTTGTTCCTCCTGCGGCAGGTCGAGTGCCGTGAGCATATTGTAGCGGTAGGTGGAGAGCAGGCTGACGAAGTAGGTCGTTGTGCGCCACAAGCCGTGGCGTATCTTCACAAACGCCACCGATTCAGGGCTTTCAAAACCTCGTTCGCGCAGGAGCAGAGGCGAGAGGTAAGCCTGTTTCCCTTTGGACTTTTTGTAGAATATCTGCTGCACCTTGCGGCGAAATCCCGGCGGCGCGAATTGCTTCACGCAGAGGGTGTAGCCGTCCACTTTGAGCGAACGTATTACGTTGCGCCCTGAGTGGATGTCGTGACCCTCCTGCTCGAAGTGTTCTTCAAGGTGCATCAGGTAGCTGCGCAGTGCTTCGTATTTGGGGTTGAGTATGATTTTCATGTCGTGTCTTTGCTCCGCTGCCGTTCCGTTGAGTGGACGGCGTTGCAGACGCAGATAGGCGATGGTGTTTTATATTTTTCGTATTTTGCAAAGTTAACATACCAAAACCACAAGGCAAAGCCTTTTCCCTGAAAATGGGCCTCTTATGGCTTTCTGTGCTGTTTTTCAGACTTTTGCGCGAGGCGAACGGGATCAATGTGCTTCGAGCCAGTTCTTTCCTTCGCCGCATTCGGCAATGAGCGGCACGGTCAGCGTGCAGGCGTGTTCCATCTCGTCGGTGACGATTTGCTTTACCTTTTCCAGTTCGTCGGGGAAGACGGAGAAGTTGAGTTCGTCGTGTACTTGCAGTATCATTTTCGAGCGGATACCTTCCACCTTGAAGCGTGCTGCGATGCGCACCATAGCTATTTTGATAATGTCGGCGGCCGTGCCTTGTATGGGTGCATTCACGGCGTTGCGCTCTGCATATCCGCGCACAACGGCGTTGCGCGAAGTGATGTCGGGCAGATAGCGCCGACGGCCGTAGGTGGTGACGATATACCCCTGTTCGCGGGCTGTCTCCACGCTCTTTTCCATGTATGTTTTTACGGTGGGGTAGGTGGCGAAATAGCTGTCTATCAGTTCTTTCGCCTCTGTGCGCGAAACCTCCATTCTCTCGGCCAAGCCAAAGGCAGATATGCCGTAGATGATGCCGAAGTTGGCTGTCTTCGCCTTGCGCCGTTCGTCGCGCGTGACGTCCTCGATGTCTTTGTGGTAGATGCGCGCGGCGGTGGCTGCGTGAATGTCGCGGCCTTTTTTGAAATCGTTTACAAGGTGTTCGTCGCCGCTGAGGTGCGCCATGAGCCGCAGTTCTATTTGCGAATAGTCGGCCGAGAAGAAAATGCAACCCTCTTCGGGTACAAAGGCCTTGCGTATTTCGCGACCGTCTTCGCCGCGTACGGGAATGTTTTGCAAGTTGGGGTTCGACGACGACAGACGGCCCGTAGCCGTCACGGCCTGGTTGAACGAAGTATGTATGTGTCCCGTTTCGGGATTGATGAGCTTGGGCAGAGCGTCCACGTAGGTGCTGATGAGCTTCTTCAACGCACGGTGGGCAAGTATCTTCGCCACGATGGGGTGCTTCGCTTTGAGTGCTTCAAGCACGTCTTCGCTTGTGGAGTACTGGCCGCTCTTCGTCTTCTTGGCTTTTTCGTTGAGGCGCAACTCTTCAAACAGTACTTCGCCTACTTGACGTGGCGAGGTGATGGTAAACGGGTGACCTGCCAACTCGTAGATTTCTGCTTCGAGCTGGTCCATGCGTTCCTTGAAGTGCGTGCCTGTTTGCGCCAAGGCTGCTGTGTCGAGACAAACACCGTTTCGCTCCATCTGCGCCAGTACGGGCATCAGCGGCATCTCAATATCGTTGAATACATTGAGAAGTTCTCTTTTTTCCA
Organism: bacterium; assembly: GCA_963661625.1. Taxonomy (GTDB): domain Bacteria; phylum Bacteroidota; class Bacteroidia; order Bacteroidales; family Bacteroidaceae; genus Alloprevotella. Next base: position 2,684 of record CAVLCM010000083.1, on the reverse strand, counting down.
ATTCTTCGCGCAGTGGCTTCATCAAGCGGAGTGTCACGTCGGCATCCTCGCAGGCGTAGTCGCGTATGTCCGCCGGGTCAAGGTCGGCCATGTTCTTCTGCGATTTTCCCTTTGCGCCAATAAGTTCCTCGATGTGGATAGTGCGGTAGTTGAGGTAGACCTCCGCAAGGTAGTCCATGTTGTGACGCAGTTCGGGCTGAACGAGGTAATGCGCCAACATCGTGTCGAACATTGGCGCAGCGAGCGCAATGCCGTACGAGGCAAGTACCGTAAGGTCGTATTTCAGGTTTTGCCCCACCTTGAGGATTTTTTCGTTCTCGTAGAGCGGACGGAAAATTTCCGCCATAGCCTGCGCTTTGTCCGTTTCACGTGGAACAGCCACATACCAGGCATGTCCGCCCTCCACAGCAAAGCTCATCCCGACGAGTTTGGCACGAATTGCCTCCACAGAGGTCGTTTCGGTGTCAATACTTACAGCCTCAAACGTCAATAAATAATCACAAAGCTGCTTTGCATCCGCTTCGTTGTCAATGAGTTTGTATTCGTGTTTTACGTCTGAAAGCACTTTGTGAGGCGTTCGTATGTTTTCTTCCTGTGTAGTTGGTTGCTCTACGTTGAAGAGAGGGCCCCATTTGGACGTGTTTTTTTGTTCGTTCGGGGTAGGGGAGTCCATCTTTTGGATGAACGAACGAAATTCGAGACTTTCAAAAATTTTGCGGAGTGTGTCGAGGTTGGGGGCGGATATCCTGAGTGCGTCAAGGTCGAGGTCGATTGGCACGTCCGTTTTGATAGTGACGAGGAACTTTGAAAATTCAATTTGTTCCTTGTTTTCCTCCACCTTCTTCTTTAACGCGCCTTTCAGTTCGTCGGTGCGTGCGAGCAGGTTATCGATAGACCCGAATTGCGTAATGAGTTTTACGGCAGTCTTTTCGCCCACCCCTGGGCAGCCTGGCACGTTGTCCGATGTGTCGCCCATCAGGCCGAGCAGGTCTATCACTTGCGTAGTCGACTCAATGCCGTATTTTTCGCACACCTCTTTTTCGCCCATTTTCTCCATGCCTGCCGATCCGTGGCCCGGGCGGTCCATGTAGATGTTGTCGCTTACGAGTTGGCCGTAGTCTTTGTCGGGCGTTACCATGTGTACTTCCAATCCTTTCGCTGCGGCTTTTTTAGCCAACGTGCCTATCACGTCGTCGGCTTCGTAACCGGGTACTTCCAAGATGGGGATGTTGTAGGCGCGGATAATGTCCTTTATCACCGGAACAGCCCAGCGGATGTCCTCGGGCGTGGCCTCGCGCTGCGCCTTGTATTCGGGGTAGGCTTCGTGGCGAAACGTGCCGCCTTTGGGGTCGAAGGCAATGCCCAGATAGTCGGGTTGGGCCGTGCGAATTACTTCGCGCAGCGTGTTGACAAATCCGTATGCGGCCGATGTGTTCTGTCCTTTCGAGTTTACTCGGGGCGAACGAATTAGCGCATAGTAGGCACGGTATATCAATGCGTAGGCATCCAGTAAATAAAGCGTTTCCATGGCAAAATGGTAGTTATTGCGGCAAAAGTACGCTTTTTTGAGCTATCTTTGCAATCCAAACAATAAGGTATGGACAAATTATCTGCCGTACGGCAGCCCGTGCAAGCGGAACTCGAATCTTACAAGCTTCTTTTCGACGAAGCGTTGGCCCACGAGGATGATTTTCTCGGGCAAGCTCTTGGCTACATACGCCAGCGAAAGGGGAAGATGATGCGTCCGCTCTTGGTGTTGCTGATGGCCAAGGAACTGGGCGTTGTGAAAGAGTCGTCGCTCCGTTCGGCCGTTACGCTTGAACTGCTCCATACGGCCTCGCTTGTTCACGATGATGTGGTGGACGAAAGCGATGAGCGCCGTGGACAACGCTCTGTCAACTCCGTTTACGACAACAAGGTAGCGGTTTTGGTGGGCGACTACCTTTTGTCTGCCTCCCTCTTGCAGGCCACGCTCACGCAAAACTTGCAGGTGGTGGAAATCATATCTCGCCTCGGCGGCACGCTCTCTGAGGGAGAAGTCTATCAGTTGGCCAACGTGCGCCGCGAGGAAATTAGCGAAGACGCTTATTTCCACATTATTTCACGCAAGACGGCTGCTCTGTTTGCCGCTTGTGCCAAGTTGGGTGCCATCTCTGCCGGTGGCGATGCTGACTACGTGGCACGCGCCACTCGTTTTGGAGAATTGGTGGGTATCTGTTTCCAGATCCGCGACGATATTTTTGATTATTATCCCTCTTCGCAAATAGGCAAGCCTACCGGCAACGACATGGTTGAGGGCAAACTCACCCTGCCTGTCATCCATGCCTTGTTGAAAACGAATGACCCGCAAGCCAACGAGTGGGCAAAGCGTGTAAAACAAGGTGAGGCGACCAAAGAGGAGATTGAGAGCCTCGTGCAATTTACCTTCAATAATGGCGGTATTGAATACGCCGAAAGCAAGATGCAAGAACTTGTAAATGAAGCACTTGCGTTGGTTGCTGGTTGGAAGAATGAAGAGGTAAGAAGAGCTCTTGCTTCTTACCTCCGTTATGTTGTAAAGCGCGATATTTAATTGTGTTTTACCCTTTGTTGCTTATTGAAATTCCCATCTATGGCATTCGTAAAGAAAAAAGGATGCTTCGGAGTAAAGTATTTCCGTTGAAAATCAGAGCGTACATTTATGC
>CAVLCM010000082.1:0-11757 GCA_963661625.1 bacterium | reverse complement strand
GACGCTTCGAAGGAAAACGCTCTGCTTGGTGCAATTTTTTGCGCATAGGGGTGCAAAAATTTGCGCCCCTATGCGCAAAAAATTGCACCAGCGGCGAGAGAAAACCTGAGCAATGCGTCGGGCTTGTTTTACCGGGCAGAAATAAAAACGTTTAGGACAACATTGGGTAACGGACGAGTGAGCTATTATTGGTAAATATACGTTTCGTCGCGCCACTCCACAAAGGGGAGTTCCCCATCGAGGGGAAAATGCCCTACGGGGCGGCCATCCTCGCCAAACACGACCACTTCACGGCGAAGCACCTCGCCCGTGGGCAACTTCACACGCGAATAACAAATACGCTTTTTGTTGTACGTCATCTCCGGGCGTTATTGAAAGTGCGAACGGCGACGGTCGGCAGTGTCTGCACGCAAGAGGCTGTCGCGCAAACGGTGTTGCGGTGTGAGGGGACGAGCGGGCGTACTGTCGCTTTTGATAGGACTTACCCGGTCGGAAACGGGTTTGGCGGCGTCAATGGGACGAATGCGGAGCATCTGCAGTTTTTTGATGAGGGCAATGCGTGGACGGTCGGTCCAGGGCGCGCACTGATAGACGATAAAGTCAACACGCTGCACCTTTCGTTTGCCCAAACGCATGGAGAGGATTTGCTCGCCGTCGGAATAAACGTTCTTACGGGTTGTGGCGATGGAATCGCCCTCATAGTGCACCACAGCACAGACTGCCACGCGGCGTTCACCCTCATGGTAGTACCACTCGGTGTTGAACTTCCACTGCAACATATCTCCCTCCTTGTATGCCGTGTCGGCCGGTTGCGTATGCGTATAGCGGTTCATGCCCTGCGAATGGAGCATAACGGTATTCGCCCCTCGCCAAAGGCTGAGCGTATCGCCGCCCAGCGAACCGTTGGCCAGGACTGGCACATCTCCGTCGATAGTGCCGCCGAGGCGCTCGGCGAGCGTTGCATATATCTTCTGAAGTTTGTCGGTGTGGCGTTCATACCACTCCATCGACGCGTCGAACGTTTTCTGACTGATGCCGTATTTGCGGAAAACGCACTCCTTATAATAACGCTGATAAAAAGCCGCACTGTCTGTGGGGGCCTGCTGGGCAAGTCCCTGCGCAAGGTGGTAGTCGTACAACACGTTCTCCATCTCCCCTGCCCCAAGCACCCCGTCGGGCGTCTTCTGTTTGCACGACAGCACGCACGGCAGCAGAGCCACAAGGACGGCCCGGCAAAGGGCAGCCTGCCAACGCTTAGGAGTTCGTTTCATCGGACGATTGCTTTTGGGAAGAACGGAATACGCCCAAGCGCGAGAGCTGGCGGTAGTAGAAAATCACCAATGCCACCGCGCCGCAACTGATGGACGCATCGGCAAAGTTGAATATCGCGCCGAAGAACGTGTCGCCGCCAACAACGGGCATCCAGTCGGGCCAGTTGAAGAGCGGGAAGTAGAACATGTCCACCACCTTGCCCGAAAGGAACGAGCCATAGCCCTGCCCCCAAGGCACGAGGCTAGCCGTTTGGTATGGCGTGCTTTCAGAAAATATCAGGCCGTAGAAAAGATTGTCGATGATGTTGCCAATCGCACCGGCAATAACCATAGCCACGCAGACTATCAAGCCGAGGGTGGCTCCGCGCTTGATGAGCCGCCTCAGCACGACGCAGAAAAAGCCGATGGCCACTACGCGGAAGAGCGCAAGGAACATCGTGCCGACAAACTGCATGCCGAAAGCCATGCCCCGGTTTTCGGTGAAGAGGAGGTGAAACCAGTCGCTCGCCACCACGTAGTCTTCGTGGAGCGTGAAGCCGGTTTTCACTTCAAACTTGATAAACTGGTCGATGGCGACAATCGCAACGACTATGAGAATGGCAATGAGCGTGCGGCGCATAGAGGGGATGTTTTCTGTTGTACTAAAACCTTCTTCGTTTGTTTGGGGAACATTTGACTACTGGCGGCCTGCGGCAAAAGGGTCCAGGCGCAACCGTGCCTTTGTAGGCAGTCAATTCCCCGAAAAAGCGGAAAGCCCCTTGCTCCCTGCGCTGCGGCAGTACAGCCCGAGGCTTTGCGCTGAATGTCAGTGGATGTATGGATTTTGAAAACGCCGTAAGGGGACTACGGCTCGGCCGAGGTCAGTCGATGCGGTTCTTCATCTGCTTCACCTCGATGCTCAGCGTGGCGTGAGGCACAGCCCGCAGCCGCTCCTTGGGGATGAGTTTCCCCGTGACGCGGCAGCGGCCGTACGTTCCGTTGGCGATGCGTCCCAAGGCCGCTTGCAATCCCTCGATGAACTTTTGCTGGCGCAACGCCATGGAGATGAGTTCCTCCTTGCTCTGCGACATCGAACCCTCTTCAAGAGCCTTGTAGGTGGGCATGGTGTCGTTGATGTCGTTGCTTCCTTTGTTCGAGATGGTGTCCATCAGGTGTTGGTAAACGTCCTGGGCCACCTCCAGCTTTTTGAGGATGATTTCCTTGAACTCCTCGAGCTCCTCCTCTGTGTAACGCGTTTTCTCTGCCATAGGTAATGTTCTTTCTGTTTTGTCAAACCGCCTGCGCCGTCAAGCCTTCTCGATGTTCACCTTGACGGTGAAGTCGTCGAAGTCGAACGTCACCGCGCTGTCGGGAAGTGCGGCAGCCGTCTCTACACTGTCGGCCAGAACCTGTGCGGCAATGTAGTCCTTGAACGAAGCCACGGCCTCGGCGAGTTCGGGCTTCTGTTCCACGGCTACGCAGATGCGGTCGGTAATTTCAAACCCGCTCTCCTTGCGGAACGTCTGTATGCGTTTCACAATTTCGCGTGCAAGACCTTCGTTGCGCAGTTCGGGCGTGATGGCCAGGTCAAGGGCTACGGTCAGCGTGCCTTCGTTGGCCACTGTCCAGCCGGGCATATCCTCACTAATGATTTCCACGTCGGCGCGTTCTACCTCAACGGTGTTGCCTTCGACGGCGACGGCAATCTTTCCGTCCTGTTCGAGTGTGGCGATGTCGGCCTGACTGAGAGCCGTTACGGCGGCGTTGACCGCCTTCATCAACTTGCCAAACTTCTTGCCCATCACACGGAAGTTGCACTTCACCTTCTTCTCGAGCATATTCGCATCGGCGTAGCGGAGTTCCTTCACGTTGACCTCGTCGAGGATGAGCTGGCTGACCGCTTCAAGGTCTGCCTTGAGCTGCGGACTGGTTACGGGGATAGAGATGCACTGCAACGGCTGGCGAACGATGACGTGTTCCTTTTTGCGCAGAGAGAGAGCCATAGACGACACCTTTTGCGCCAACTCCATGCGGCGTTCAAGGTCCTTGTCCATTGCGGCTTCGTCGGCCTTGGGGAATTGGGCGAGATGCACGCTGGCTGCTACGCCCTCGATGCCCTTCGTGAGGTCGCCAAAGAGGCGTTCGGCAAAGAAGGGGGCGATGGGGGCCATGAGCTTTGACACCGTGAGCAAACAGGTGTAGAGCGTTTGGTACGCACTGAGCTTGTCGGTGTTCATGCCACCGCCCCAGAAGCGTTTGCGGCTGAGGCGCACGTGCCAGTTGGACAGGTTGTCGATGACGAACGACTGGATGAGGCGGCCGGCCTTGGTGGGCTCGTAGTCCTCGTAGTCGGCAGTCACCTCCTGCACGAGCGTATTGAGTTCGGAGAGTATCCAGCGGTCAATCTCGGGACGTTCGGCCAAAGGTACAGCCGGGGCTGTGGGGTCGAAGTCGTCGACGTTGGCGTACATGGCGAAGAACGAGTACGTCTGATAGAGTTTGCCGAAGAAAGTGCGGGCCACTTCCTGCACGCCTTCCTCGTCGAACTTCAAGTTGTCCCAAGGCGAGGAATTGGTTATCATGTACCAGCGCAGGGGGTCGGAGCCGTACTTCTTGATAGCCCCAAAGGGTTCTACGGCATTGCCCAGGCGCTTCGACATCTTGTTGCCGTTCTTGTCGAGCACAAGGCCGTTGCTGATAACCGCCTTGAAGGCCACGCTGTCGAACACCATCGTGGCGATGGCGTGGAGCGTGAAGAACCATCCGCGCGTTTGGTCAACGCCCTCGGCAATGAAGTCGGCGGGGTAAACCGTGCGGTTGTCAAGCAGTTCCTTGTTTTCGAACGGGTAGTGTATCTGTGCGTAGGGCATAGAGCCCGAGTCGAACCATACGTCGATGAGGTCGGTTTCGCGCTTCATGGGTTTGCCCGTGGGCGAAACGAGGACGATGTTGTCCACGTAGGGACGGTGGAGGTCTATGCGGTGGTAGTTTTCAGCGGAATAGTCGCCGGGAACGAAGCCCTTGTCTTTGAGTACGTTGCTTGTCATGAAGCCGGCAGCCACACTCTTGTCGATTTCGGCATAGAGTTCTTCGAGCGAAGAGATGCAGATTTCCTCGCGTGTCTCGGCGTTGCGCCAGATGGGCAGCGGCGTACCCCAGTAACGCGAGCGGCTGAGATTCCAGTCGTTGAGGTTTTCGAGCCATTTGCCGAAACGGCCCGAACCCGTTGAGGCAGGCTTCCAGAGGATGCCGTCGTTGAGCTGCATCATGCGCTCTTTGAGGGCCGAACTGCGGATAAACCAGCTGTCGAGCGGATAGTAAAGCACCGGTTTGTCGGTGCGCCAGCAATGGGGATAGTTGTGTACGTGCTTTTCAATTTTGAAAGCCTCGCCGGCCTGCTTCATCTCCATGCAGATGACGATGTTGAGGTCCTCGGCCTTGGCGGCTGCCTTTTCGTCATACTTGCCGCCGGGATTAAACTCGGGGGCGTAGGCGTTCTTCACATAGTCGCCGGCATGGTGTGCGTAAGCTGCGGTGTCAACACAGGTCTTTACGAAGTCCTCGTCGAGTTCGTCCACGAGGTAATACTTACCCGTGAGGTCGACCATCGGACGCGTTTCGCCAACTTTATTAATAAGGAAGAGCGAGGGTATGCCGGCAGCTTTGGCCACCTTGGCATCGTCCGCACCAAAAGTGGGAGCGATATGCACAATGCCCGTACCGTCGTCGGTCGTCACGTAGTCGCCGGGGATTACGCGGAAAGCCTCCTCGGCAATCTCAACGAATTTGTCGATGCCGGCGGCGAAGCACTTTTCGGGGTGCTTGGCAGCGTATTCCTTGACAAATGCCGGAGCGTTTTCGTCGTTCTTCTCGCAGGGCTTCACCCACGGCATGAGCTGCTTGTAGTGCATGCCCACGAGTTCAGCACCCTTCCACTCGCCCACGATGCGGTAGGGAACAACCTTGTCGCCCTGTTTGTATGCCTCGAAGTCGGCGTTCTCGCCCTCCTCCTTGAAGTAGGCGCGCAGACGGTCCTTGGCCACAATGGCGGTGAGGGGTTCAGCGGTATAGGGGTTGAATGTTTCTACGGCCACATAGGTGTACGTCGGGCCAACGCAAAGCGCGGTGTTCGAGGGGAGCGTCCACGGTGTGGTTGTCCATGCGAGGAACACGGCCTTGCCCCACTTCGTCATCTCGGGCTTGGGGTCAACAATCTCGAACTGTGCCGTAACGGTGGTGTCCTTTACGTCGCGGTAGCAGCCGGGCTGGTTCAGCTCGTGCGAACTGAGGCCCGTACCGGCAGCCGGCGAATAGGGCTGAATGGTATAGCCCTTGTAGAGCAGCCCCTTTTTGTAGAGTTGTGCCAGGAGCCACCAAAGGGTTTCAATGTAAGAGTTTTCGTAAGTAATGTAGGGATGTTCCATATCGACCCAGTAGCCCATAAGGTGGCTAAGGTCGGTCCACTCCTGCGTAAACTTCATCACGTTTTGGCGGCAGCGGGCGTTGTAATCCTCGATGGAGATTGTTTTGCCGATGTCTTCCTTCGTGATGCCGAGTTCCTTTTCTACGCCAAGCTCAACGGGCAGTCCGTGCGTGTCCCAGCCAGCCTTGCGCTTCACTTGGAAGCCCTGCATTGTTTTGTAGCGGCAGAACACGTCCTTGATGGTACGTGCCATAACGTGGTGGATGCCGGGGTGTCCGTTGGCCGAGGGAGGACCCTCAAAAAAGACGAATGAGGGACAGCCCTCGCGTTCTTCCATGCTTCGGTGGAAAAGGTCTTGCTTGTCCCACTCTTTGAGTACTTCTTCGTTCACCTCAAAGAGGTTCAAGCCGTTGTGCTCGGAAAACTTCATATAGTTTGTGTTGCTTTTCTCTGTTTTGTGTTAGTGCGCCGGCATCGCTCCGCCGGCCGAAAATATTGCGTGCAAATTTACGCTATACCCCTTGAAAAAGGAAACGAAACTATCCTTTTTTCTGTCTCTCGGGTTTCGGTGTTGCCTTTTTGTCAGCCGTTTTGCTGCTCTGCTTGCAGTCTGCGACAGAGGGGCGACACCCACACTGCGTAGACAAGGAACGAGCCGATGCAGAGCAATGCGTCGGGCAGGAAATTGCCAAAGCAGCCTGCCGCACTGACGAGGAAACCCAGGGCGAACGACAGTCGCCAAAGGAGCAGGTAGGTGTTTTGCGCCGTGCCTCGCTGACAGTGGCGCGAGGTGCATATCCAGTCCATCAGGTGGCGCGAGCTGACGCCGCCCGCCCCCATACCAACGAGTGCATAGGCTATCAAACTGCCAAGGCTGCTCGGCTTAAAGTTCAGCACAACCAGGCCGACGATAACGAGTGCATACGCCTGCGCCACGATGGTGCGCTGCCCCACCCTGTGGCGTACAAAATACTGCACGAGGCAAGCCACTGCCACACCTGCGGCAAGGGCGAGGAACGCCGATACGTCCGGCTGGCTGCCGGCTATGCGCCCTATTGCCCACGGAGCGGCCAACAGGGAAAGGGCCAGGGGGAGCGACTTGGGAAGGAAGAAACGGTCGAGCGTGAAGAGCGGCACCTTCACCGGGGCTTTGACGGGTATCTCGGTCTGTGCCACCAGTACGAACGAGAGGGCGCAGGGGATGAGCAACCACCAAAACACGTCGAAGAACGCAAAGACGAACGTGGCCACATAGCCGGCGAAGAGGCCGAGCGGAACGCCGATGCGCCCTGCCCAACCGTAGAGCAGGTCGCCCTTGTTGCGCTGGTTGGAATGGAGAACGTCGTTGACGAGCGTTGCCCCGAGGGCGGTCTGTGCCACTCCAAAGGCCATGCCTTGCACGAGTTGCAAGGCGAGGAACACTTCCTTGACCGTGGCGAGTACATAGCCTACGGAAACAACCGGGCCAAGCACAAGGAGGGCTTTGAGAAACACCGTCTTGCGCACGCGCCGTTCCATGAGGTGCGCCCCGAACGGCCCCGGCAGAAACATGCCCACCGAGAACGCCAATACGCCCCACGCCGCATCGAGGAGATTGCCCCCAAGGTGCAAGGTATGCTCGACGGCGAGCGGAACCATGGCATATATATATATGTGCAGAAACAGGTTTGCCGCACAGAGCGTGAGGAAGCGCGAACTAAATATGCCTTTGTGCCTTTGCGTTGACATAATCGACGGAAAGACTTAGTATTGTTCGTTGGCGTTGGGGAAGTCGCACGACTTCACGTCGGTCACATACTGCCCGATGGCATCGGTCATCACGGTGTGGAGGTCGGCGTAGCGGCGCAGGAACTTGGGCGAGAAGCCTTTGTTCTTGCCGAGCATATCGTCGATTACAAGCACCTGGCCGTCGGCTGGTCCTGCCCCGATGCCAATAATGGGGATGTCTACGCTGGCCACTGCCTTAGCGGTCAGGGCAGCTGGTATCTTTTCGAGGACAATGCCGCAGCAGCCGACTTCGGCAAGTGCCTTCACGTCGGAAAGGAGTTTGTCGGCCTCAGCCTGCTCCTTGGCTCGCACGGCGTATGTGCCAAACTTATTGATGCTCTGCGGCGTAAGGCCAAGGTGGCCAAATACGGGAATGCCTGCGCTGAGAATGCGCTTTACGGCTTCGATTATCTCCACGCCACCTTCGAGTTTCAATCCGTCGCAACCGGTCTCCTGCATGATGCGAACGGCGTTGCGTACAGCCTCCTTCGCATCGACCTGATAGGTACCGAAAGGCATGTCGCACACCACGAAGGCACGCTTCACGCCGCGCACAACGGACTGTGCATGGTAAATCATCTGGTCGATGGTGATGGGGAGCGTGGTGAGGTTGCCTGCCATTACGTTCGAGGCACTGTCGCCAATAAGTATGCTGTCCACCCCGGCTGCGTCAACAATCTGCGCCGTGGTGTAGTCGTACGACGTGAGCATTGCGATTTTCTTTCCTTCCGCCTTCATTTCCTTCAAGCGGTGCGTGGTCACTTTGCGGTTGTCGTCTACTAAATATCCTGCCATAGTGTAAGTGGTTTTCGGTGTTATTTCAGGGCACGCATCTGTGCCAGGTTTATTTCTGTAAAGTCGTTGATAGCCAGTTTGCAGAAGGGGCGCACGGCTTCGGGGCTGTTTGTGGTCGTGAGGGCCACGACGGTGGCTCCGCTGTCGAGGCCAGCTCGCAGTCCGCTGAGCGAGTCCTCAAATACGTAGCACTGGCTGCAATCCACGCCCAACGCACGGGCTGCGTTAACGTAGCAGTCGGGGGCCGGTTTGGAACGCGTGGCGTTTTCGGCCGTGAAGATTTCGGTGAAGAGCGTTCGGAACTGGGGGTAACGGGCGTAGATGTTTTCCATCTTCTGACGGTTGGAACTCGTCACCACGGCGGTCTTTACGCCGGCCGCACGGAGTTCTTCAACAAACGCCAATGCACCCTCAACAAAGGGATAGTCCATTGCCTTCTCGAAAGCGTTGAGTTCACTTGTGACGCGCTGCTGAGCCTCAGCGTCGCCGGCGTAATACTGGTCGAAGATGAGCGTGAGCGTGTTGCCCTTGATGCGTGTGGCAAAGTCGGGAATGTGGGGAAAGTCGCGCTTGCCTACCTCCTTCCAAAACTGCGTGTACTGTCCTTCGGTGTCGACGATAACGCCGTCCAAATCAAAGAGGACAGCATCTTGTGGGTTGATCATTGTTTGTGTGTTGTCCGTTCTGAAAACTGCGACAAAGTTACGGCAAGCCGCCAACAAAACAAAACCACACCCCTGCAATAGCCCCTCGCCGCCCCGCCCGACGGAAAAAGCAAGCCATGCGCTTTGCGTACCACGCATATTGCACTATCTTTGCACCAAATATCGAAAACGCAGCGCAACAGAACACAGAATCAACGGTTTACGCGCTGCTCCCTGCGAAGTGACGCACCGCTCCGGCGGCACGCACATCCGCACACAACGACCACCGCGTGATTGCTTTGTGGACAGGGCTTTTGTCTAACCAATTCCACAATTCATGGGGCTATTACTCCTCTATCTTTTTGGCGCGCTGAGCATCTCCTTCCTTTGTTCTATTCTTGAAGCCGTACTTCTCTCGGCGCCGATGTCGTACGTGTCAATGCTCGAAAAGGAAGGGCGCAAGGGCGCCGCACTGCTCAAGAAGTACAAGCAGGACATTGACAAACCTATCGCCGCTATCCTTTCCCTCAACACCATTTCGCACACTGTGGGCGCCGCCGGCGTCGGCGCGCAGAGCGAAGCCGTTTTCGGCAGCGAGTTTTTCGCCATCACCTCGGCCGTACTCACGCTGCTTATCCTTGTATTTTCAGAAATCATCCCCAAAACCATCGGCGCGGCCTATTGGCGGCAGATGGCTATTCCCTGCTCACGCATCATCCACGTTCTGGTGGTCATCACCTATCCGCTGGTACTGATGTCGGAGGCCATCACCCACTTCTTCTCGTCGAAGAAACAACAGACCTCGGTGAGCCGCGAGGAGGTGTCGGCCATGGTGACGGTAGGCGCTGAGGAAGGCGTTTTCGAGAAGAAGGAGAACCGCATGATACAGAACCTTCTCAAACTCGACGACATCTGCGCCCGCGACATCATGACACCGAGTTCGGTGGCCGAGATTGCCGAAGAGAGCATGACACTGCGGGAGTTCTACCACAACGAGGCATTCCGCCAGTTCTCGCGCATTCCCGTCTACAACGACGAAAACGACGACTACATCAAGGGCTACGTTCTGCGCCAGACCATCCTCGAAAAGCTCTCTGAGGACAAATTCGACCTCCGCCTCTCCGACATTATGCGGCCCGTGCTGACATTCTCCGAAACGGAGGACGTGGCCCACGTTTGGGAAAAACTTCTCGCAAAGAAGGAACACATATCCATCATCATCGACGAGTACGGCTGCTTCCGCGGCATCGTCACGATGGAGGACGTTATCGAGACCATGCTCGGCACGGAAATCGTTGACGAAAAAGACACCGTGACGGACATGCAGGAGTTTGCCCGCGAGAAGTGGCAGGAACAGCAAAAGAAGAACTGACCCCGTCGCACACAATCCAAACAATCATACCTGAAAAGCAATTGGCACACTGCGTGCCGGTTGCTTTTGTTTTTTCCAACCGAACTACACAAGCTAAACTTATGCTCCGTTTTCTCATTCCCATGTTGCTGCTGCTCGTTTTGCCCGATGCTTATATCTGGCGGTTCTTCACGAGGCAGCAGCCCGGCGTGTGGCGCACGATTGTCCTCCTGCTGCCCACCGTCGCCACCGTTCTTTTCCTTGTGCTGACGCTCTGCCATGTGCGGGCCTCACTGTTCATGCAGTGGGCATTTGTGCTGCTCATCTGCGTGGCGGTGCCAAAACTCGTGTTCACCGTTTTCAACATTGTGGGGCGCATGCTCGTATGGAACAATACGGCCGCCCTGCCCTGGGCGCACCGCATCGCCGTCGTGCTGGCCGTAGTTACAGCCGGGGCGCAGGTGTACGGCACGGCGTGGGGATGGCAACGGCTCACTGTGAAGCACCGCACGGTGACGATTGACAATCTGCCCACGGCATTCCGCGGCTACCGCATTGTGCAAATATCCGACCTTCACCTCGGCACGTATGCCGGCAATACGCGTCTCGCGGCCTCGCTCGTCGACAGCGTAAACAGTCTGCAGCCCGACCTCATCGTGTTCACGGGCGACATCGTCAATGCGGCTTCGGCCGAGGCTGAACCGTTCGTCGCTACCCTCTCGCAGCTAAGGGCGAAGGACGGCGTATTCGCCATTCTCGGCAACCACGACTATTGCATGTACCAGCCAGGCATCACGGCCGACGAGCAGCGCCGCGAGGTGAGGCGCGTGGTGGAGGCGGAGCGTGCCATGGGCTGGGACGTGTTGCTCAACGAACACCGCATAATCAGCCGCGGCAACGACAGTCTGTGCCTGGCTGGGGTGGAAAACGTGGGCAAACCGCCTTTTCCCGAACGGGGCAACATCAGTCGGGCGTTGCAGGGTGTGCCGTCCAGCACGTGCACCGTATTGCTCAGCCACGACCCTTGGCACTGGCGGCACGGCGTAACGGGTAAACAGTCCGTAGCCCTCACCCTTTCGGGCCATACCCACGCCTTGCAAATGCAGATAGGCAACTTCTCGCCGGCCTCGTGGTTCATGCCCGAATGGGGCGGCCTCTACAAGGAGGGCAAGCAGCAACTCTACGTGTCGACGGGCATTGGCGGCAGCGTACCCTACCGCCTCGGGGCCTGGCCGGCTATCGATGTGCTTACGCTGGAATAGGCAGGAGCAAGGCATATTCAGCCGTTTGCAGTCTACATTTAGCAAAGAAACAGCTTATTTTCAAAAATTACTTTGCAAAAGCTTTGCTTGGCACGAAAAAGCGACTACATTTGCAGTGTTATCCTAAACACAATCTTTTTACCTTGGAACTAATACCTATTGAAAACGTAAAAGGCCGTTCGTTGTGAAACGAACGGCTTTTTGTTTGATACGGCCCCTATGGCACATATAGGGGAGATGTTGCTCCATTTCAGTAAAACACTGC
>CAVLCM010000081.1:0-11787 GCA_963661625.1 bacterium | reverse complement strand
TGACGTACGTTCACTCATCGCATAAATGTACGCTTTGATTTTCAACGGAAATACCGAACGCGAAAGGCAGGTTGTGAAGAAAAAGTGCTATCTTTGCAAGCGGAAATAGTTATTAAGGTGAAGTTGAAAGGATTCCAACGCACATTGAAACGTGTCGGAGTTCTTTCGGTTTTTTTTGATATCCTTGCCCAACGCTATTGACCGCAAAACATCACAAACGAACAATTACAAAAAAGAGATTATGGCTTATATGACACAAGAGGGCTACGACAAGATGGTAGCCCAACTCCGTCACATGGAATCGATAGAACGTCCGGCAGCATCGGCTGCCATCGCTGAGGCTGCCGACAAGGGCGACCTCTCCGAGAACAGCGAATACGACGCAGCAAAGGAACATCAGTCGAAACTCGAAGGACGCATAGCAGAACTCAAGAGAACCATTTCCGAGGCAAAGATCATTGACAAGTCGAAGATTAAGGCCGACGTGGTGCAGATACTTACCACCGTGGAGATGAAGAACGTGAAGAACGGCATGGTGATGAAGTACACCATTGTGAGCGAGAGCGAGGCAAACCTTCGCGAAGGCAAGATTTCCAGCACTACGCCCATTGCTCAGGGCTTGCTCGGCAAGAAGGTGGGCGATGTGGTCGACGTGAAGATCCCGCAGGGCGTTATTAGCCTCGAAATCCTCGGCATCAGCATCTAATACCGGCTGCGAGGGCTAACGAAAGAATACCAAAATGTTCAGACGATGACAATATTCTCAAAAATAATCGCAGGCGAAATCCCCTCGTACAAGTGCGCCGAGGACGAACGCTTCTACGCATTCCTCGACATCAACCCTTTGGCGCAGGGCCACACGCTCGTGGTGCCTAAGCACGAGGTGGACTATCTCTTCGACCTCAGCGACGAGGAACTCTCGCAGATGGTGGTGTTCGCCAAGCGCGTTGCTAAGGCTATCAAAGAAGCCTTCCCCTGCCGCAAGGTGGGCATGGCCGTGCTTGGCTTGGAAGTGAACCACGCACACATACACCTGGTGCCGCTCCAAAGCGAGGGCGACATGGATTTCCGCAAAGAGAAACTCCAACTCCCGGCCGGGACCATGCAGCAGACGGCCGACAAGGTATTGGCGGCATTCCAGAAATAACCCGCTACATAGGCCCGACAAGCGCTCCGCGATTGTTCCTTTTGTCTTAAAAGATGTTCCCTTTCTTATTTGTACTTAAAATGAGAAAGGGAACGTTTCGTATTATTGAAAACTTTTTCCAAATTTGCAGTTTCCGAATAGAGACAACAAACAAAGCAATTCAATAAAGCACAAACATTATGGAATCCGCACAAGGAAAACTGGGTGTGATGTGTGTAGGCCTCGGTGCCGTCACCACCACCTTTATCACAGGTGTGCTTATGGCCCGCAAGGGACTGGCAAAGCCTATCGGTTCAATGACGCAATACGACAAAATTCGCGTAGGGCGCGGCAAGGACAAGAAGTACCTGCACTACGGCGAGATTGTCCCCCTCACTTCGCTCAACGACATCGTGTTCGGCGCGTGGGACGTATATCCCGCCAACGCCTATGAGAGCGCTCTCAACGCTGAGGTGCTTCGCGACCGCGACATTGAACCCGTGCGCGACGAACTGAAAGCCATCGTGCCGATGAAGGCCGCTTTCGACCACAACTACGCCAAGCGTCTCGACGGCGACAACGTGAAGGACTGCGCCACCCGTTGGGACATGGTTGAGGCTCTGCGCGAGGATATCCGTCGCTTCAAGGCCGAGAACAACTGCGACCGCATCGTGGTGATTTGGGCCGCATCGACCGAAATCTACGTGCCGGTTGACGAAAACGTACATGGCTCCGTGGCTCAGCTCGAAGCAGCCATGAAGGCCAACGACTGCGAACACGTGGCTCCCTCTATGTGCTACGCCTACGCAGCTCTCAGCGAAGGCGCTCCTTTCATCATGGGCGCACCCAACACCACGGTGGACATCCCTGCCATGTGGGAACTGGCCGAAAAGACCAAGATGCCCATCGCCGGCAAGGACTTCAAGACGGGACAGACACTCGTGAAGAGCGGTTTCGCTCCCATCATCGGCACACGCTGCCTGGGCTTGAGTGGATGGTTCTCTACCAACATCCTCGGCAACCGCGACGGCCTTGTACTCGACGAGCCGGCAAACTTCCACACCAAGGAGGTGTCGAAACTCTCTACGCTTGAAAGCATCCTCGTGGCAGACAACCAGCCCGACCTCTACTCCGACTACTACCACAAGGTGCGCATCAACTACTATCCGCCCCGCAACGACAACAAGGAAGGCTGGGACAACATCGACATCTTCGGTTGGATGGGCTACCCCATGCAGATTAAGATTAACTTCCTTTGCCGCGACTCCATCCTCGCCGCTCCGCTGTTGCTCGACCTGGTGCTTCTCTCCGACCTTGCCGCACGCAAGGGCCGCTATGGCACGCAGCGTTTCTTGAGCTTCTTCCTCAAGAGCCCGATGCACGACTATACGCAGGGCGAAGTGCCCATCAACCACCTCTTCCAGCAGTACGTAATGCTGAAGAACGCCATCCGCGAAATGGGTGGCTACGAGGCAGACGAAGAAATCGATTAATTCGTCCGTTTCACCTGTATCCAAACACGATAAGCTCCGTTCCCCAACGCCTAGCCGTTGAAGGAGCGGGGCTTATCCGTTTTTGTACCGACACGAAGACTGACTTGCTAAACATTCCGGCGCAATGCGCCCCTTTTCTTCACGCTGTCTGAAATGAAAAGACTCCTCCTGGTATTGACCGCATTCATCGGCGTTTTTGCCTCGCTCCTTGCTCAGACCAACATGGTGGGCACCGTAGTCGACGCGAAGACAGGCGAGCGACTGCCCTTTGTCAACGTGATATACGTGAACGGCCAAGGCACGAAGACCGACTTCGACGGCACGTTTACTATCCCCTTTCGCCAAGGGGCGAAGCTTCGCGTATCGGTGATAGGCTACGAAACTCGTACCCTCACGCTCAAAACGCCGCCCTCCGATACGCTACGCGTGCGCCTCACGTCGATGGAGAAATCGCTCGGCACGGCCGAGGTGACCGGCAAGAAAACGAAATACTCACGCAAGAACAATCCTGCCGTTGAACTCATGAAGCGCGTGATTGCCGCAAAGAAGAACAACGACCTGCGGCAGCACGACTATTTCAGCGTAGAGAAATATTCCAAACTCACCTTTGCCTTCAACGAAGTGACCGACGCCGTTTTTGAGGAAGGGAAGTTCAAGAAGCTACCCTTCCTGAAAGACCACGTCGAGGTGTGCAACGAAACGGGCAAACTCATCCTTCCCATCTCAGTGGATGAGACCGTGTCGCGCATCATCTACCGCAAAGACCCGCAGTCGGAGAAAACCCTCGTCACGGGCCAACGCTCCAACGGACTGACCGACCTTGTGCAAACGGGCGACATAGTAAACACTATGCTCAAGGACTGTTTCACCGACGTAGACATATACAAGGATGACGTGCGACTGCTCCAATACCCCTTTACCAGTCCCGTTTCCACAAAGTCGGCCATAGGCTTCTACCGTTACTTCATTGTCGACACGCTCATGGTGAGCAAGGACCGTTGCATCCGGGTAGACTTCACGCCCAATAATCCGCAGGACTTCGGCTTTTCGGGCAGTCTCTACATCGTGGCCGACAGCACCTACCGTGTGCGCAAGGTGGAGATGGGCATCCCTGTGCGCTCCGACGTAAACTTCGTCAAGGCCATGCGCATCATTCAGGAGTTTCAGCAGCTGCCCAGCGGCGAGCAGGTACTTCTGCGCGACGATATGCTCGTTGAACTCGAAATTGCCAAGTTCCTTCACAAGTTTATGGTGAAGCGCACAACTGAATATTCTGACTACGACTTTGCGCGCATCCCCGACCGCACGTTCAAAATAAAGGGCGACACCTACGTGTCTGCCGACGCACAGATGCAGGACGACCGCTTCTGGCAAGAACACCGTGCCGACACACTTACCAAGAGTGAGGGCAGCATCAAGCAACTCATTAATCGCCTCTACCAACTCCGCGGCTTCCGCCCCATCCTGTGGGTGGCAAAGGCGTTTATCGAGAACTTCGTTGAAACGTCCACCAACCCCGACCATCCCTCAAAGGTCGACATAGGTCCGGTGAACACCATGATCACTCAAAACTTTGTGGACGGCTTGCGCCTCCGCGCCTCGGCCCAGACTACGGCCAACTTCAACAAACACCTTTTCTTGAAAGGCTATATAGCCTACGGCTTCAAGGACAACAAATGGAAAGGAATGGGCGAGGTGACGTATTCGTTCAACGAAAAAGCCTACCTGCCGCGCGAGTTCCCCGTGAACAACCTCACGTTCAACTATACGCGCGACGTGATGTCGCCCTCCGACAAGTTCATGCCCACCGACAAGGACAACGTCTTCACCTCGTTCAAGTGGACCACCGTAGACCACATGATGTACTACGAGACCTATCGCCTGCTCTGGGATCGCGAGTGGGAGAACGGCTTGCGCTTCAACCTCCAAGCGCGCACGTCGAAGGACACCCCCACGGCAAGTCTCTTTTACCAGCCCCTGAACAGCAATGGCATCAGCCGCGACCCGCTCGCAGCCTACCACTCCATCCGTACCTACGACCTCATGGTCGGCCTGCGCTTTCAGCCCGGCGTGACGTGGGTCAACACCAAGCAGCGACGTATCACCGCCAACAACGACGCGCCTATCTTCCAGCTCAACCACACCGTCGGGCTTTACAACTTCGGGCGTGCCGACTATCCCTACAACTTCACCGAAGCCACTATATACAAGCGCTTCTGGCTCCACTCCTGGGGCAAGATGGACGTGACGGCCAAGGGCGGCGTGCAGTGGAACAAAGTGCCGTTCCCGTTGCTCATCATGCCGGCTGCCAACCTCTCTTACATCATGGAGGACAACACGTTCAGCCTCATCAACAACATGGAGTTCCTTAACGACCGCTACGCCTCGCTCATGTGGTCGTGGGACTTGAACGGAAAAATCTTCAACCGCATCCCGTTCCTCAAAAAGCTGAAGTGGCGCGAGTACATCGGGTGCAACGTCCTGTGGGGTACGCTCACGAGCAAGAACAACCCCTCGGCACACGTCGGAGCAGACGATGCCCGACTGCTCTACTTCCCCGGCCGCTGGACAGCTGACGGATTTGAGTACCAGTCGCGTGCCATGAGCAGCCGCACACCCTATGTCGAGGTGGTGGCCGGTGTGCACAACATCTTCAAAATCTTCCACATAGAGTACGTGCGTCGCCTCAACTACCTCCGTGCCGGCGTACACAAATGGGGCATCCGAGGCATGTTCCGCATCACGTTCTGACAACAAGGCAAAACGGCAGCGCATACGCAAAATGTATGCGCTGTTGCTTTTTTTCGTAGATTTGCAATGTTAACGCACATAAAAGACACGTCTTATGCCGTCTGAGAACAACAAAAAACGTTCGCGTATAAAAGGAGGAGCTACCTTGGTAGGTGCCGTGCTGGTGGTGGTAGCCCTTTTGGTATATTTCCTGCCGCGCGAAACGAAGTTTGGCTACGAATACGAGCAGGGGCGACCGTGGCGCTATAATTCCCTCATCGCCACATTCGACTTTCCCATCTACAAAACGCAGAAAGAGGTGGAGGCTGAGCGCGACAGCGCGCTGCGGCAGTTCCAGCCGTTCTATGTGGAACGGCCGCAGGTAGCCGCACAGCAGATTGCAGCCTTCAAGGCCGACTGCTCCAAGGGTGAGATATCCCACATGACAGCACGCCTCTTTCGCCATATCAGTGAACAACTCACTGCCGTCTACGAGGCGGGCATTCTTCCCTCGGCCGACCTCTCAGCCATGGCCAAGGAACTGACGGTTGGCGTGCGCGTAGTGGAGGGCACGGAGGCCGTATCGCGCCAGTTGGCGAGCCTTTACTCCACCCGTTCCGCCTACGAACACATTGTCTATGCCGACACCTTGCAGTTCCCGCGCGAGGAACTGGCAAGGTGCAACCTCAACAAATATCTCGTTGCCAACCTCCTGCCCGACACGGCCAAGAATCGCACAGCTAAGGAAGACTTGCTCGCCTCGGTGGCCCCGGCGCAGGGCATGGTGCAGAGCGGTCAGCGCATCATCGATCGCGGCGAGATTGTCTCTGCTGAGCAGTACAAAATATTGCAGTCGTTCGAGCGTGAGAGCGTGCGCCGAAGCAACCCGTCGGAGGGCATGTGGCAGGTGGTGCTGGGGCAAACAATCTTCATCACCTGCGTGCTTGTCACCTTCGTGATGTACCTTCGCCTCTTCCGCCGCGACTACCTCCGCTCGCCCCACAGCATTATGCTGCTGTCGTGCCTTATCGCCATCTTCCCCTTGATAACTTACCTGATGATGGGGCAGAAGTGGCTCAACGTCTACATGGTGCCGTACGCCATGGTGCCTATCTTTATCCGCATTTTTATGGACTCACGCACGGCGTTTATGGCCATGCTCTGCTCCGTAGTGCTCTCGTCGTTGGCTCTGCACAGCAACTATGAGTTTGTTGTGGTGCAGTTCGTAGCCGGCACAACCGCCATCTATGCCCTGCGCGACCTCACAGAACGTTCGCAGCTCCTGCGCGTGGTGCTGCTCGTGTTCCTCACGAGTACGGCCATTATGGTGGGTTACGACCTTTCGCAGGGCGTAGACATTCTCCACCTCGACCACTCCTTATATATATACAACGCGGTCAATGGCGTGCTGCTGCTCTTTGCCTATCCTTTGCTCTACATGATAGAGAAACTTTTCGGCTTCACGTCGAGTGTTACGTTGGTGGAACTCTCCAACACCAACTGCAAACTCCTGCGGCGCATGTCGAAGGAGGCTCAGGGTACGTTCGTCCACTCCCTGCAAGTGGCCAATCTGGCTTCCGAGGTGGCCGACAAAATCGGCGCAAAGCCCCAGTTGGCTCGTACCGGTGCGCTTTACCACGACATAGGCAAACTGCTCAATCCAGCGTTCTTTACTGAGAACCAAACCGGCGTGAACCCCCACGACGAACTGAGCGAGGAGCGTTCGGCTGAGATTATCATCAATCACGTGACCGAGGGAGTGCGCCTTGCCGAGAAGTACCACCTGCCCAAGGTTATCCGCGACTTTATCAGTACGCACCACGGCCGTTCGCAGGTGAAGTATTTCTACATCAAGTGGAAGAATAAACATCAAGGCGAAGAACCCGACCCGAAGCTCTTCACCTATCCAGGCCCCAACCCCTTCACGCGCGAACAGGCCATCCTCATGATGTGCGATGCGGTGGAGGCATCCTCACGCTCGTTGAAGGAATTTACTGAGGAGAATATCAAGGAACTTGTGAACAAAATTGTCGACGGACAGGTGCAGGCAGGCTATTTCAAGGAATGCCCCATCACGTTCCGCGACATCAGCGAGGCAAAACGCGTGCTGGCCGAGAGCCTCAAAACCATCTACCACACGCGCATCGCCTATCCCGAAGAGCAGCGCAAGCCGCAACTGCGCGCACAGCAGGGACATCGTCCCTACTTCTTCGGTCGCCGTCACAACTGACCGCTGAATGGGCCGCACAAGGCACAGCTTCGCTTGCACCCAAAAGCGAGCAACGAAAATTTGCTATCACGCTGAAAACCCTTAATTTTGCACGTGTCATTGCACACACTCCCTATTTGTGTGGAAAAACAACGGCTGAAAATAAACACAAACTCTTCTGCCCCCCGGCGTGCAATGCCCATGAAAAACTATGCGTCCTGTTGATTTCGGAAATTTGTAATAATCTAAATATCAACTTAATTCAAAATCCTTTTATGTGGTTAACTAACTCATCCATCGGACGAAAGGTGATAATGTCAGTAACTGGCGTTGCGCTTATTCTGTTCCTCACATTCCATGGCTGCATGAACTTGGTGGCACTCTTCTCTAAGGAGGGTTACAACCTGGTGTGCGAAATGTTGGGTGCTAACTGGTACGCCGTAGCCGCTACAATCGGCTTGGCAGCTTTGGTAGCCATCCACTTTATCTACGCCATCATCCTTACGCTCCAAAACCGCAAGGCGCGCGGCAACAACCGCTATGCCGTGACTTGCAAGCCCGAGAAGGTGGAATGGGCGTCGCAAAACATGCTCGTGCTTGGCATCATCGTAGTGCTCGGCTTGTTGCTCCACTTGTTCAACTTCTGGTACAATATGATGTTTGCCGAACTCGCTAACGGCGGCTTCCCCTACGTGGAAGGTGTGCAGTCTGCTTCTGACGGCTACGAGATGATTGCTTACACGTTCAAGAACCCCGTATTCACCGTACTCTACATCATTTGGTTCGTGGCTATCTGGTTCCACATGACTCACGGTTTCTGGAGTGCTATGCAGACGCTCGGCTGGAACGGCAAGATCTGGTTCAATCGCTGGCGCATCATCGGCAACGTGTACGTGACGGTGCTTATGCTCATCTTCCTCGTCGTAGTTCTCAAGTTCGCTTTCTGCGGCGGCGCTTGCTAACGAACTTCTTTTTCGGAGCAGGGCGCACGCTCCCCTCAGGCTTTTGCTTGGACGGCTTCCGCGCACCACGGCTCCGGCTACACTAATCCACAACACAATAAGGTTCGTTTCCCCCAAGTCTTCCGTAATCCCCCTGGCTGGCTTTTAGCCGTCGGCGTCGCAAGACTTCCGGGCGCGCCTTTCAAAGAAAAGAACAAAATCATGGCTACCATAGATTCAAAAATCCCTGAAGGTCTCATTTCAGAGAAATGGACAAACTATAAAGCTCACCAAAAGTTGGTGAACCCGGCCAACAAGCGTAAGCTCGACATCATCGTCGTAGGTACGGGTCTGGCAGGTGCTTCGGCTGCCGCTTCGCTCGGCGAGATGGGTTTCAAGGTGCTCAATTTCTGCATCCAGGATTCTCCCCGTCGCGCACACTCCATCGCCGCACAGGGCGGTATCAACGCTGCCAAGAACTATCAGAACGACGGTGACTCTGTTTATCGTCTGTTCTACGACACTGTGAAGGGTGGTGACTACCGTGCCCGCGAGGCCAACGTTTACCGTTTGGCTGAGGTCAGCGCAAACATCATCGACCAGTGCGTGGCACAAGGCGTTCCCTTCGCACGCGAATATGGCGGCTTGCTCGCCAACCGTTCGTTCGGCGGCGTGCAGGTGAGCCGTACGTTCTACGCTAAGGGTCAGACGGGTCAGCAGCTCCTCCTTGGTGCATACTCTGCTTTGATGCGCCAGGTAAATGAGGGCACTGTTACTCTCTACTGCCGCTACGAGATGCAGGACATCGTCATGATCGACGGTCGTGCACGCGGTATCATCGCTCGCAACCTCGTTACGGGTAAGCTCGAACGCTTCGCCGCTCACGCAGTGGTACTCGCTACTGGTGGTTACGGCAACACATACTTCCTCTCTACCAACGCAATGGGCTGCAACTGCTCGGCTGCCATCGCAGCTTACCGCAAGGGTGCATACTTTGCCAACCCCGCTTACGTGCAGATCCACCCCACTTGTATCCCCGTTCACGGCGACAAGCAGTCTAAGCTCACGCTTATGTCTGAGTCTCTCCGCAACGACGGCCGCATCTGGGTCCCCAAGAATATTGAGGATGCCAAGAAGCTCCAGAAGGGCGAGTTGAAGCCTACCGACATTGATGAGGCAGACCGCGACTACTACTTGGAGCGCCGCTACCCGGCCTTCGG
Organism: bacterium; assembly: GCA_963661625.1. Lineage (GTDB taxonomy): Bacteria > Bacteroidota > Bacteroidia > Bacteroidales > Bacteroidaceae > Alloprevotella. The sequence continues at coordinate 2,068 of CAVLCM010000081.1, read as the reverse complement.
TAACCTCGTTCCCCGCGACGTGGCAAGCCGTGCCGCCAAGGAGCGTTGCGACGCTGGCTTTGGCGTGAACAACACCGGTCTTGCTGTTTACCTCGACTTCACCGAAGCTATCGGCCGTCTGGGCATCGACGTTGTGCTCCAGCGCTATGGCAACCTCTTCGATATGTACGAGGAAATCACCGACGTGAAGCCCGGTGCAGTAGTGCGTAAGGGCGCTGACGGCATCGAGTACACCAACCCGATGATGATTTACCCCGCCATTCACTATACAATGGGCGGCCTCTGGGTTGACTACGAACTCTCTACCAACATCCCCGGCCTCTTCGCCATCGGCGAGTGCAACTTCTCCGACCACGGTGCAAACCGCCTCGGTGCATCCGCTCTTATGCAGGGCTTGGCCGACGGTTACTTCGTTCTGCCCTACACTATCCAGAACTACCTCAGCGACCAGATTACCGTTCCTCGTTTCAGCATTGACCTGCCTGAGTTCGTTGCAGCCGAGAAGGCTGTTAAGGACCATATCGACCACCTGATGAATATCAAGGGTAAGAAGTCTGTCGACAGCATCCACAAGGAACTCGGCCACATCATGTGGGAGTACGTGGGTATGGCTCGTACGAAGGAGGGCCTCGAAACCGCTCTCGCCAAGCTCAAGGAAGTTCGCAAGGAGTTCGAAACCGAACTCTTCATTCCTCAGCTCGACGGCGTGAACGTAGAGCTCGACAAGGCTATCCGCCTGAACGACTTCATCACAATGGGTCAGCTCATCGCCATCGACGCACTCTACCGCGAGGAAAGCTGCGGCGGCCACTTCCGTTCTGAACACCAGACCGAAGAGGGCGAGGCAAAGCGCGACGACAAGAACTGCTTCTACGTGTCGTGCTGGGAATACCAGGGCGAGGACAAAGACCCCGTCAAGTACGAAGAACCCTTGAAGTACGAAGCTATCGAAGTGAAGACTCGTAACTATAAGAACTAACCCTCAGAACACAACAATCTAAAGACAATTCACAATGGCTAAGAATATAAGCTTTACAATAAAGTACTGGAAGCAGAATGGTCCGAAGGATGCGGGTCACTTCGATACGCGCGAGATGCACGACATCCCCGACGACACTTCATTCCTCGAAATGCTCGACATCCTCAACGAGGAACTCGTCGAGGAGGGTAAGGAACCGTTCGTGTTCGACCACGACTGCCGCGAAGGTATCTGCGGTATGTGCTCGCTCTACATCAATGGCACTCCCCACGGCAAGACCGAGGCTGGCGCTACAACATGTCAGCTCTACATGCGCCGCTTTAACGATGGCGATGTAATCACGGTTGAGCCTTGGCGTTCGGCTGCATTCCCCGTTATCAAGGACTGCATGGTCGACCGTTCGGCTTTCGACAAGATTCAGGCCGCTGGCGGTTATATCAGCATCCGTACTGGCGCTCCCCAGGACGCTAACGCCATCCTCATCCCCAAGCAGAATGCAGACGAGGCAATGGATTGCGCTACTTGCATCGGTTGCGGTGCGTGCGTAGCCGCTTGCAAAAACGGTTCTGCCATGCTTTTCGTTAGCTCCAAGGTGAGCCAGTTCGCCCTCCTTCCCCAGGGCCGTCCCGAAGCCGCTAAGCGTGCCAAGGCTATGGTAGCCAAGATGGACGAACTCGGTTTCGGCAACTGCACCAACACGCGTGCTTGCGAAGCCGTTTGCCCCAAGAACGAGTCTATCTCCAACATCGCCCGCCTGAACCGCGAGTTCATCAAGGCAAAGTTGGCCGACTAATCCTTATCCCTGTAAAAGACGGTAAATGACAAGGTCGCGTTTTTAAATTTGCCTTTTTGGCGGTCGCGTCATTACGTATAAATCCCCGTTGCGCTCTTGTGACGCAACGGGGATTTCCGTTTGTGGGTCTTTGGTTCGGTTTCTCGTGGTTGCCCTCGCACGCTCAGTGAAAAACGCTCTTGTATTTCCGTTGAAAATCAGGGCGTACATTTATGCGATGAGTGAACGTACGTCATGAGGATGAGTGAACGTACGTCTATAAGTCGAGTGAACGTACGTCTATAAGTAGAGTGAAC
>CAVLCM010000080.1:0-11792 GCA_963661625.1 bacterium | reverse complement strand
GTACCCACTCACGTTCACGCTGTTCGTCCTCAATGCCCCAGTTGCGACGGCGTTCAAGTTCTTCGCGTTCCCAATCGTGATCAGTACGTGAGTCATCCAAAGCCCATTCTGCCTTGATGCGAGCGGCATCCACGTTCTGCTGGCTCTGAATACGCATAATCTGCGTGATTTCCTCGCGTGGTATCTTCTTATGGGCAAGCTCATCTTCGAGAACATCCATTTCCTCTTGCTTCACAAGGCGGTTCTTGCGAAGGTCTTCCAATGCCTCGTGTTCGTCCTCCTCGGTCTTAGCCTGACGAATGCGCTTTTGACTATTGAGCAACAGCACAAACTCTTCAAGTTCATCATCGTGGAGCAATTGGTCTTTGTTGATGGACTGCAAGGCATGACGCAAGTCTTCCGCATTGTGGGCGGAAGAGATTTGCTGTGAATTGGCCTCTACCTCCATGCGGTTACGGAACTCCCCCGTACGATGCATGAAGTCGAGTTCTTTCTCCGTGTTATAGAGTTGTCGCTCTACCTGCCGGAAACGCTCAAAGTCTTGGTTGTTGTCAGTGATAGTGAGTACCTGGGTACATTCTATGCCATACAACTGTTGGTTTACAGCCTGCTGAATCTGGACTTTTAGGACCTCTACCATTTCCTGCGACAAACCGCTCTGTTCATATTCTTGATTGCGCAGGGCTTGGCGCAATAGAGTTTCAACTGTACCGTTGAGCATTTGCTGCAACTCACGGGTCGATACGCTGCTTCGGTCTGCAAGGTAATTGGTTGCAAAGGCGAAAATGTCGCTGACGCGCATCTGCAAAGATGTACCAATCTCCACGTTGTGGATGCCAACGGGAATGGTGTAAGGACGAAACGCAAGTTCACCGTTTTCGTTTACCGCACCACCAAAGGTGAGGGTAACAAAGCGGTTGCTGACGATGTAAACGGAAAGGATGGGTACTTGGGTAGCACTGGCAAGCAACCGAGCATAATCGAGTTTGCGCTTTTGGGCTTTCTCTTTTTGTTCGCCTTTCTTCTCTCCGAAAATGATGCGTCCCAACCAACTAAATCCGCGACCTATTTCGCCAACAATACCCAACTCGCGGAAAGAGGGTGTTTCCTGACGCTTACGGTCACGTTCGCGTTTCTCGTTTTCAGCCATTTCTTTCTCAGCTTTCTCAACGGCTGATTTGATGGCGGCTTTTTCTTCTTCAACGGATTTATAGAACAGATAGGCTCCGGCAGAAAGGGTGGACACCAATTCACCGTTAGCATAGATTACAGCAGTACACCCCTCCTGCACAATGATGCCCTTGAGCTTTTCCACTTCTTCAAGTTCACGCTCACTTATTTTACGGGCTATCTCACCGGGCTGTATGTTCCAAATGGTTCTTCCACGCACCACGTCCACGCCGCTTACCGCTTCCATGCTGCGGCGGTCGCGTGCACGCTCCGCCTCGCGTTCGGCTGCCAACAACGACCGTTCGGTCTGTTGCTGCACAGTCTGCGCTTCTCTCAGCTCTCCACGAACATCAGCAGTCTGCTGATTAGCTAATGTCCGCTGTTCGTTGGCTATTTGGCGGTTGAGTGCACCGCCAGTCACAGCATTGGCCACCGCCCGCACCGCATTAGTAAAAATTCCCTTACCCTGCGGGTTCTGCGGCTGATGTGGCGCTTGGGCAGGCTGGGACATAACAGGACGTTGCGGCTTCATGGGCTGTGGCGGCATAGCGGCTTTGAGGGGTTGTGGGCGCTGAGGACGCGGTGCCCCTTGTGGCGAGCTTGGCATCTGAGATTGTACTGGTGCTTGCGGTTGCAAGTCGGCCGGTTGACCACACTTCATGCAGAATTTCATTCCCGGTTGCAGCATTGAGCCACATTTCTTGCAATGTATAACCATAATATGCTATCTTTATGAGTATTTGTTGTGTATCCTCAATTCCCCCAAAGGACCAATCTGCACTGAGAATCAGTATCTTTTATTGAAAAACAATGCCTGATTTAAGATGTATTCGTTTGTGCTTTTCACTTTATTTGGGGACAAACTTAATAATTACCCCCCCCAATTTTCCTTTTCCAATCTTCTCCAAAATTCCATTTTTCTCATTTTTTTCGGTAAAACGGGCAAGTGCGAGGGAATGAACAAGGACAGCAGACAAAAAGGGGCGGACACGTGACACATATCTGCAAAAAGCATTACTTTTGCAGCAGTGAAGACAAAGGGGTGCTTGCCCCGCCGCATTTTCCGATTGCGGGCAAGCTGAGATTATACCCTTACGACCTGATGCAGTTAATGCTGCCGTAGGCATTGTAAAGACGCTACTTAAAAGTTTCTGCCTTTATTTCCGCTAAGCGCGGATGCGAGCCTCACCGCTTGCAGAGCGTCGGCAGAGCGCAAGAAGTCCCCCTCCCCTTTGTTTGCACAACCACAACTGGCAATTCAACCCATTTTATATCTGTGATTATGCATGTATTCGTCAACAACAAGGAGGTGACTACCGAAGCCACTAATCTTTCTGAACTGATTGCCCAACTCGGCCTGCCTGCGCAGGGCGTGGCTGCTTCCGTGGACAACAAAATGGTGCCGCGCACGGAGTGGAGCGGCTTTGCGCTCGGCGAGGGCGCAAAGGTGACGGTCATCAAAGCCGCTTGCGGAGGATAAACCGCGGCCAAGAGCCAAGAACATTCGTAAACAAAACAACAAACACACCTATATAAGTATGTCTACACTCAAAATAGCCGACCGCGAGTTTACGTCGCGCCTGTTTGTCGGCACAGGAAAATTCAGCAACAACGAGGCTATGAAGCAAGCCATTGCCGCCTCGGGTACGGAGATGGTGACGCTCGCCATGAAACGCATTGAACTCGACGACGAGGACGACGATATGTTGGCGCACGTGAAGGCAGACCACATCCAGCTGCTGCCCAACACGTCGGGCGTGCGCACCGCCGAAGAGGCCGTGTTCGCCGCACAGATGTCTCGCGAGGCATTCGGCACAAACTGGCTCAAACTCGAAATTCACCCCGACCCGCGCTACCTGCTGCCCGACAGCACGGAGACTCTGAAAGCCACGGAGGAACTGGCGAAGATGGGCTTCGTGGTACTACCCTATTGCCAAGCCGACCCCACACTCTGCAAGCACCTTGAAGAGGCCGGCGCAGCAGCCGTGATGCCCCTCGGCGCGCCCATCGGCACGAACCGCGGACTGCAAACAAGAGAGTTCCTGCGCATCATCATCGAGCAGGCCAACGTGCCGGTTGTGGTCGACGCGGGCATCGGCGCACCGAGCCATGCCGCCGAGGCCATGGAGATGGGCGCTTCGGCCTGCCTTGTGAACACGGCCATCGCCGTGGCCGGCAACCCGGCACAGATGGCAGCGGCATTCAAAAAGGCGGTGGAGGCCGGACGCGAGGCATTCGAGGCCGGACTGGCCGCACAGGTGCACTCGTTCCGCGCCGAGGCAAGTTCACCGCTCACGGCTTTCCTGGGATAAACACAAAGACGCAAGCAAATGTTTTCAGACGAACTATTGAAATACTCGTGGGACGACACCACGGAAGCCATTGCCGCAAAGACAGCACGCGACGTGGAACGCGCGCTGCAAAAGGACCATTGCGACGTGGACGACTTCATGGCCCTCATATCGCCGGCGGCAGAGCCCTACCTTGAACAGATGGCGCAACTGTCGCGCAAATACACGGAAGAACGCTTCGGGCACACCATGTCGATGTTCATTCCGCTCTACCTCACCAACTCCTGCACGAACTCGTGCGTGTACTGCGGCTTCCACGTGGCCAACAAGATGAAGCGCACCATCCTCACCCCCGAAGAAATGGTGCAGGAGTACGAAGCCATCAAGAAACTCGGGCCGTTCGAAACGCTGCTCATCGTGACGGGCGAGAACCCAGCTCTGGCCGGCGTGCCTTACTTGGCAAAAGCCCTCGACTTGGCACGTCCCTACTTCTCGTGCCTCAAAATAGAGGTGATGCCGCTCAGCGCCGACGAGTACAAGGAACTGACGCATCACGGCATGAACGGCGTAATCTGCTTTCAGGAAACCTACCACCGCGAAAACTACAAGCTGTATCACCCGCGCGGCATGAAGTCGAAGTTTGAATGGCGTGTGGACGGCTTCGACCGCATGGGGCAAGCCGGCGTGCACTCCATCGGCATGGGCGTATTGATTGGCCTCGAAAAGGAATGGCGCACCGACCTGACGATGATGGCGCGCCACCTGCGCTACCTGCAACGCCACTACTGGCGCACAAAATACAGCGTGAACTTCCCCCGTATGTGTCCGGCCGAGAACGGAGGCTTCCATCCCAACTGCATCATGACGGACAAAGAACTAGCACAGCTGACGTTTGCCATGCGCATCTTCGACCACGACGTGGACATATCGTACAGCACACGCGAGGAAGCATCGTTCCGCAACCACATGGCCACACTCGGCGTGACCACCATGTCGGCCGGTAGCCAAACGGAGCCGGGCGGATACGCCACACATAAGGACGCACTGGTACAGTTCGACGTGACCGACCCACGCTCCGTACCCGAAGTGACGCAAGCTCTCAAAGGCGAAGGCGTAGAACCCGTGTGGAAAGATTGGGACGACAGTTTTGACTTTGCCACAACGAAGTGGAAGAAAGCGTAAGACGACTATGTACGAACGATACGAACGACAGACCCTCCTGCCCGAGATTGGGGAGGAGGGGCAGCGCAAACTGCGACAGGCGCGCGTTTTGCTCGTTGGCGTGGGTGGCCTTGGTTCGCCCGTCTCGCTCTATCTGACAGGTGCCGGCATCGGTACGCTGGGACTGATGGACGACGACGTGGTGAGCGACACGAACCTGCACCGACAAGTGCTTTACGGCGAGGACAAACTGGGGCAGCCAAAGATTGACGAGGCCGTGAAACGCCTGCACAACCTCAACAGCGAAGTGGAACTGATTGCCTACCCCTATCGCCTGACACGGGAGAACGCGGCCGACATCGTAAAGAACTATGACATGGTGGTGGACGGCTGCGACAACTTTGCCACGCGTTTCCTAATCGACGACGCTTGCCGCGAGGCGGGCATTCCCTACCTGTACGGGGCCGTGTGCGGCTTCAACGGACAGGCGGCCGTGTTCAACGCCGGGCCGAACGCACGCCACTACCGCGACCTCTACCCCGACGAGGCGGCCACGCTGGCCATGCCCCACCCGGGGAAAGCCGTGGTGGGAATGACACCGGCCGTAGTGGGCAGCGTGCTTGCCGAACAGGCTTTGCAGCTTATCTGCGGCTACGGCACGCCGCTCATCAACAAACTGTGGACCATCGACCTGCAAACCATGCAGACGTTCACCATCGACTTGTAGGTCTTCGCCCTGAACGCAATGTTGTCCTGAACGGCTTAACCACACAAAAAGACTTCCGCCACGCAACGCTCCGCTGAGGGAACCACTGCGTGGCGGAAGTCATTTTGCACTAAGTGGACCAGGAGGGGCTCGAACCCTCGTCCAAACGGGGAAATCATATGCTTTCTACACACTTATCACTGATTTGGTTTTCGTGTGCCGGCAAGACCAGTGCAGCCCCAATCCGCCACCTTATCCTCTAAAATTTCACCGCAACCGCGAGGCCGACCACAGCTATCCCCGATTTTCTGCACCACCGTATCAAGACGCTTCGGAGCAACAGCTCTTGGGTGATGTCTCGTTCCAGCACCTTGTGCCGGAATAAAGCCAATCTACTGTACTTCGATTAGGCAGCGAGAGCAAAGCTATTTTCGCCAGTTAAATTGTTGAAAGCCGAGATTTAAGTGCCCACTTTCAGGCGCACTGTGTGCTTACATACCACTCCTGCCCGCTGTCAAATCCAGTCTGGCCCTTATGGCATAACGCTGCAAAAGTAGCGATTTTATTTGAAACGCAAGGCTTTGCGGCCTTATTCGGCCGAAATTGCACCGCATTCAACGAACTGCCAATGGTTATCGGCGGCGCGTCAGGACGATGAGCAGCACAGCCGGGATGATGAGCAGAATGCCCACTACCACCTGCCACGTGAAAGCCTCGCCAAACACCAGGCAACCCACCACAACGGCGGTGAGCGGTTCAAGCGCACCAAGTACGGCAACCATAGTGCTGCCAATGCGCTTGACACTGTAAACGAGTGCCACGTTGGTGATAAACGTGCAGATGACGGACAGGGCAAGAAGGTGCGTCAGTTGCAGGTTGGTGCTGATGGGTGCAAAACTGCCTTGGCGCAATGCCTCGCCGCCGAAGATGAGCGCACCGATGAACAGAATGTAGAACACCAGTTTTGTGCCGTCCATCGTGGCAGCGCGCGAACGGTTTACGCGAATGATATAGAGCGCATAGCAAAGGGCGGAAATCAGCACGATGACAATGCCCGTGATGCTCGCCTTGCCCGAAGTGTCCCACGACAAGACGGCCACGCCAACCACTGCCATAACCACGGCAAACAGCGTGCTTGCCCGGCGCGCCTCGTGGTAGAACACCATCATGATGATGGCCGTTGCTACGGGATACATGAAGTGGAGCGTAGTGGCCACGCCGCTCGACATGTAGTTGTAGCCGTCAATGAGGAACAGGGCAGAACCGTCGGAGATGAACGAGAGATAGATGAGCGTGACGAGTTCGCCGCGCGTCACCTTAAAACTCTTTCGTTGCACCACCATGGCCAACGCCACGATGAGCGAGGCAAAGCCAAAGCGGTAGAAGAGGATGCAAGGGTCGGACATGAAGTCGGCCGCATTGCTCTGCTTGATGGGGAGCGTGAAGAAGGGGATGAAACCGTAGCAAACAGCGGCTACCAACCCGACGATAAACCCCAGCGTCGCGGCCGAGGGACGTGTCTTTACCATGCGTTGTAGTGGATATTGTCCTTGTTGTACTTGTCCTTTGGCTGCGGGTCGCCCTTGGGATAACCGATGGGGATGACGTTGAGCGGCACAATGTGTTCGGGCAGGTTGAACGCCGCCTTCACGGCCTCCAAGCGTTCGGGATAGGGATAAGCGGCCGTCCACACTGCACCCAAGCCCATAGCCTCAGCCTGCAGGAGGAGGTTTTCGGTAGCGGCGGAGCAGTCGAACATCCAGTTGGTGGAGGGCTTGCCTTCCTTGTCGGTCACGCTAAGGTCGCCGCACACCACAATGGATGCCTGCGCCGAAGCGAGCATCTTGGCATAGGGGAGTTTTTCGGCCAACTGGCGCATGGCCTCCTTGTCGTCGACAACAAGGAACTGCCACGGACGCATATCGCGACCCGTCGGGGCGGCCATAGCGGCACGGACAAGGGTGTCGAGCTTTTCGCGTGACACGGCGCTGTCGGTATATTCACGAACACTCTTGCGCGAGAGGATGTTGTGCAGGACGACTTCGGACGCTGACTGAGCCGCACCGCCCTCTTTCACGGCTTGCCGCAGGACAAGCATACGTGCCATCGTGGCGAGCAGAGCCACCAGCAGCACAACGCATATTACTTTGTACTTATTCATTGTTTCTTCGGGGTTTTATTGTTTTTGACGTTGTTCATGTTGAGCGTGTCCTCCGCAAGGGTCAGCGCCATGCCCATTGGGCAAAGGCTGCGGCACCAGAGGTTAGGGACGAAACAGCTGGCCACGAGTATCACGGCCGCCATAATGATGACCGCCGGCAGGGCAGTCGTGGTGAGGAATGCGGTGAACGGCTCATAGTCGAGCGCAACGCTGCCCACGCCCGTCCACAGCAGCAGCATGAGCAAGGCAAACACCCAAAGGCGAACGCGCGACATACTGCGGTACACCTTTGCCGAGCAGCGTATTTTGGGGAAGGGCAAACGGCTCATCAGTTCCTGCGCACTGCCGAGGGGACAAACCCACGAGCAGTAGTGGTGTTTGTGCTTGAAGAAGGGGAGCAGTACGGCAACACCCAAGACGATGAGCGTGGGCAGATAAGCCACGGGGTCGAAGCCGTTGGCCAACCATCCGCGAAGGAGCGAGAGCGAAAGGAACTGTCCGCACCAAAAGCCCAGTACACCGACGTTGAGCAGGAGCTGCACCACGCGAAGCACCTTGTTGCCACGGAAGAAGTAGCTAATGCCTAAGCCGAGCAACAGAACGAGGCAAACGGCAATCGTTCTGCCCCACCCTATCACGGGCGTCTTTGCCGCATGGCTATTGGCAGACGACAGAGCTGCGAGCGACTGCTGCACGTTGGCGATGATGGCACGACTCGAGAACGTGGCTCCGCTCACGGCATCCACCTTCTGCGAAGCGGCTTGTTCCGCGCCCTTGCCTATCCATTGCGGAAGGAGGGCGGCCGACGCACGGTTTACGAAGTCGGGCGTTTCGGCGTTTTCATCCAGTGCAATGCCTCGCACCACGCCGCTTTCGTCCATATATATATATAAAGGTACTTGTCCGGCAAATCCCTTCACGTCGCGGGCATAGGGCAGGGACGAAACGAGTACGCCTTTGGCTGCGCCGCCGGGGGCAACTACATTCCACGAGGCGGAGTCGCGCTGGGCGAACTGCAAGGCGGCGTTGTCCAAACCGAGTTCTTTGAGTTGTTCGGGGGCGGGGAGCTTCAACGCCGTGGCAGTTCGCTCCGCCGTGTCAGTCTGGCCCAACTTATGGCCGAAGAGACTTCCCGTTTGCAAAGCCACTGCCGCAAACATGAGGAATACCACGAGGAGCGAAAGCAGATGTTCGAGCAGCTGCGTGAGTTTGCGCAACTTGGCGGGTTGTGGGGTTTGAGGATGTGTCATGGGAATAGTCTTTGTGTGTTAGCCTTCGCGGAAGAAGTCGAAACTCTCGAACACTTCCTCCTTGCTCAGGTGCTGGTCGAGGCGGATGTCGCCCACGCCGCCGAGCAGGGTGAAATTGATTACGCCATTGACGTTCTTCTTGTCGTGGAGCATCGTGTTGTAGATGGTTTCGTAGTCGTCGCAGGTGAGAGGGAACGCGCCGTAGTTGGCACGGATGAACTGTACCGTCTGCCGCATCTTGTCGGTGGGGAAACCGGTGTGCGCCGCACTGAGGAAGAGTTCGCAGAGCAAACCGTAGGCTACGGCGTAACCGTGGAGAATGGGGCGTTGGCGTTCAAGAGCCAGACTCTCAAAAGCGTGTCCCACAGTGTGTCCGAGGTTGAGGGCTTTGCGTATGCCTTTTTCGTGAGGGTCTTCCGTCACGATGCGCTGTTTGCAGGCAATGCTCTGCCTAACAAGTTCTTGCAGGTGGGCGTAGTCGGGCGAGGCGAGGTCGAACTTCAAGTGGTCGGCCCACATCTGTTCGTTTTCGAGCAGGGAGTGCTTCAACATTTCGGCATAGCCCGAACGGAGGTTCTCCTCGTCGAGCGTGCGGAGAAACTCTGTGTCGATGACCACTGCTTTGGCTTCCTGAAATACGCCAACCTCGTTCTTGAAGCCGTTGAAGTTGATGCCGGTCTTTCCGCCCACGGCGGCATCGACCATCGAGAGCAAGGTGGTGGGGATGTTGAAAAAGGCTATACCGCGCTTAAACGTGGCTGCGGCAAAACCGCCCAAATCTGTCACCATGCCGCCGCCGAGGTTTATCAGCAGGGAGTGGCGCGAGGCTTTCTCGTCGCTGAGCGTCTTCCACACGGCGGCGAGGGTGTCGAGCGTTTTGTTTACGTCGGTTGCGCCAATCACCACGCCGCTGGCCGGGAGCAGGGCTTTGCACTCCGCCACGAGCGGACGACAAAGCCGTTCGGTGGTTTCGTCGGTGAGGAGGAATATGCGGTCGGCGCCGCTCTCTTCGCAAAGGCGGTTGAGTTCGGCGGTGATATTCTTTGAAAAGACAATCTCTTGCATCTGGTTTGTGTTTTTGCGTTAGTATAGGTCGGAGCGCATCGTCAGCAGCTTGCGCCCTCGTAAGCCTCAATGGCCTGGCGGTATGCCTCGGGAAGTTCGGCGGACTGCTGCGTTTGGAGGTTGAAACACACCATCACCGTTTGGCACTGACACACGACACTCTGCGTGCTTTTGTTTACCGCCCGCTGCGTGAGGGTAAAACTTTTATTGCCCAGGTGAGACACGCGCGTTTCAATGACGATTTCGTCGCCGTAGAAGATAGGCTGAATAAAGTCGGCGTTGATATTGGCTATTACCGGCACCACGTCGGATGCGCGGTAGTCCGTTTGCAGCACCGAACGCAGGTATTCTTCCTTGCCCAGGTCGTAGTAGGCAAAGTAGGCGTTGTTGTTGACGTGTCCGTAACGGTCTACGTCGTTGAAGCGTATCTGTATGGGGAGCGTATGCCGAAAGTGCTGAACTTCCGCAGTGTGTTTCTCTTCCATTCGTATGGTTGCGATTGGCTTGGTTATTTCTTCCATACGTGGACAATCTCGCCCACGTACATCACATGTTCTGTATTGTCGTCGCCCTCGTAGTATTTCGTTTCGGCCTCCTTGTCGAGGATGAGTTCCTTTTTCATTTTCTCCTTGAAGATGATGCGGCATTCCAAAGCGAGGTTGGCCTCTTTGAAGAGCGGATTGCCGAGGGCGGTAAACTCAGGGGTAAGTCCGGCCTTTTGGAGTTTGTCTTTCTCGTTGCGACCGGAATGCGAACCGATATATTCGAGTGCGCTCCGTTTGTTTTCGGGGAAAGCCGTCATCGTGAAGTATTCGTTGCGCTTCATCAGCTCGTTGGTGTAGCGGCTCTCACGGACGTAGACCGTCACAACGGGTTTACTCCAAAGCACACCGATTGTTCCCCACCCAATGGTCATGGCGTTGAGGTCGCCCTGCTTTCCAACGGCAAGAGCCATCCAGTCGGTGGAGAAGAGCGTAACGGGATTCTTTTTCAGTTCTTCGGGTTTGATTTCTTTCCACTCGCCGTCGTTGCTTACGCTGTCGGTTTGCACAGCCTCGGATTGGGGCGCAGCGGACTGATTGCGCTGGGAAAGGACTATATATACTGCCATGGCTGCTACAAGGACGAGCAACACGCAGTTGAGAATTTGTGTTTTTCGCATAAGGGGAGTATGTGTATTCGTTTCAGGAAAAATAGCTTCGGGCTATGGATTGGAGTTTCATGCGGTTTGGCACGAGGTCGAGCGTGTCCTCGTCTACGTGGCACAATTCGCGGAGGGCGTAGATGTCCTCCTCTTCATCAGTGGCACGTATGCCAACGTTGCGAAAGAGGTGGTTGCGCGCGTCGACAATCTGCACGGCCTCATTGTTGTAGTCGGCGGGCTGCATGCTCAGGCGCAGTTCGGCACGCACAAAACTGTCAAGGGCGTTGACAAACTCTTCGGTGTCGTTGTACATGGGTGTGGGGATGGGTTTGTGTGGCTACCGCCCGTTTGTTCATTTCTTTTCTTTCTTCTCTTCGAAGTCTAGGCGGAACACCGTGTAGAGTTCGAGGAACACGGCTATGGTGAGGAATATCTTCCACTCGCCTCCGCGGAACGGCCGCAGCTGATAGAGCTGCATAAACATCAGTACGGCGGTGATGAGCAGCACGAATGCGCCCACCACCTGCTGGCGGCGCAAGCGGCGGATAACTAGGTTGCGCCCCTCGTAGCGGTCGGCCATCTGCACCGGGGCAAAAAGCAATGCGCCCACGGCAAACACGTAGGGGGCAACAGCGGGAAGGAACAACGGGAGTACGGCACCTGCCACGAGCAGTATGCCTCCTATATAATAGAGTGTCTGTTTTGTTTTCACGCGATGGTTTGATTGGGGAAGCGCACGGATGCCCAATGGAAAGCCCAGGACGGCCATGCGGTGTGATGTATGCAAAATTCCACGTTTTTTCTGACATAAGCAACGAATTACAAGCAATTAAATGTCATTTGC
>CAVLCM010000079.1:0-11874 GCA_963661625.1 bacterium | reverse complement strand
TACAGTGTTTCGGGCAGGCCTTTTTGGCTCTTTTCGGTTTTAGCGGACAGCAATAAATCTCAATGAGATGCGGCGTAGGGGAATGCAGCCACAAAGCACGGCCACGAGACTACACGTTGGCCACGCGCAGGATGTCAGCGAATACGCCGGCCGCCGTCACGTCGGCTCCCGCTCCGTAGCCCTGAATGAGCATCGGGTAGTCGTGGTAGCGTTCAGTGGTGAGAAGGAGGATATTGTTGGAACCTTCGAGGTCGTAGAGCGGATGTCCCTGCGCTATTTCCTGCAATCCGACGGATGCCTTGCTGTCCTCCCAGCGTGCCACGAAGCGCCAGCGTTTGTTCTCGCGGGCGAGGCGTTGCCGTTCGGCTTCAAAACGAGCATCCTGCTCGGGCAGGTGTTGCCAGAAGGCATCGAGCGACCCTGAGAAGAGTTCTTCGGGGATGAAGAGCCGCTGTTCCACGTCGTCCACCTCGAGGCGGTAGCCGCTCTCGCGGGCCAGGATAACGAGTTTGCGCATCACGTCCTTACCGGAAAGGTCTATGCGCGGATCGGGTTCGCTGTAGCCGTTCTCCTGTGCCATGCGTACGGCCTTGCTCAGGGGCGTGTCGGCCGAGAGCGTGTTGAAAACGTAATTGAGCGTGCCGCTAAGCACCGCCTCTATCTTCAACACTTTGTCGCCCGAGCTGCGGAGATCGCCAATGGTGGTGATTATGGGCAGACCTGCCCCCACGTTGGTCTCGAAAAGGAACTTCACGCCCTTGTCGCGCGCTGTTCGTTTGAGTTGCTGGTAGTTGTCGTAGGGCGACGAGGCGGCAATTTTGTTGGCCGCCACGATGTTGACGTTGTGCGAGAGCAACCTCCCGTACTGTGCGGCCACGTCGGCACTGGCGGTGCAGTCCACGAAGACGGAATTAAAAATATTCATCTTCTCAATGCGTTCCACCATACGTTCCACGCCGCCGCCTTCGCCTTCGCTCATGGCTTCGCGATAGTGCGCCAGGTCGATACCATCGGCATTGTAGACGGCCTTCGAGCGTCCGCTCACGCCGACGACGTTGAGCTTCAAGCCGCGTTCGGCATAGAGTTTTTTCTGCTGCAAAGCTATCTGACCGAGCAGACTTCCGCCCACCGTACCCGTTCCGCAGACAAACAGGTTAAGTTCCTCATGTTCGCTCAGGAAGAAACTGTCGTGAAGAACGTTAATCGTCTTGCGCAACTGCGCCCGTTCCACCACAAACGACAGGTTCATCTCCTGGCCACCCATAGCCGTGGCATTAATACTGATACCGTTGCGGCCCAATACGCTGAAAAGCTGGCCCGCAATGCCTGGCATGCAGCGCATTCGTTCGCCCACCACGGCTACGCTCGACAGGCCGTCAACACGCTGTGCCGGGTTCATAGCCCCGTCAGCAATTTCCTGGGCAAATTCCTCGTCGAGCAGTTGGCAAGCCCGCTGTGCGTCAGCGGGTGTAAGGCAGAGCGTGGTACTCGTCTCCGAAGAGTTTTGCGCTACCATGAACACGCTGATTCCGCCGGCTGCGAGGGTTGTAAAGATACGACGGTTCACGCCGATTACGCCCACCATGGCGGGGCCGCTCACGGTGACCGTACTTGTTTCCTTCACCGACGAGATGCCGCGGATCGGCCTGCCGCTCGGGGCAGCGTTGGCACGGATTACAGTACCTTTCACGTCGGGAGCAAAAGTATTCTTTACGAGTATGGGGATGCCGCTCTTGCATACGGGGTAAATAGTCGGGGGATAGATAACTTTAGCCCCAAAGTTGCAAAGTTCCATCGCCTCAGCATACGACAGTTCGTCGATGGTGATAGCATTGGATATGATGCGCGGGTCGGCAGTCATAAAGCCGTTTACGTCGGTCCATATCTCAAGGATTTCAGCCCTGAGGGCAGCGGCGAGGATGGCGGCCGTATAGTCCGAGCCGCCACGGCCGAGGTTGGTAGTCACACCTGTTTCGGCATCGGTGGCGATGAAGCCGCCCATCACAGCCACCCGGGCATGGCAAGCCTCGAACTGCTCCGTGATGAGACGGTTGGTCTGGGCGTAGTCCACCACGTTGCGGCCGCCCTTTGCGACAGTTTTGACAAGACGGCGCGAATCGAGATGCACCGCCCCGTCGATGAGTTCGGCCACAAGGAGCGAGGAGAGGCGTTCGCCGTAGGCCACTACGGCGTTGACCGACTTAGGCGTGAGGTCCTGAATAAGAAAAATACCGTGGAGGATGCTTTGCAGTTCTGCAAGGAGCGTGTCGAGACGCGCAATGAGCGCAGTCTGACGCTCGGGGGCTATCACCTCGCGCACAAGCTGGCGATGGCGTTCGGCTAAGAGGCCGCATTCGTCGGTATAAGCCTCATCGCCAGCAGCAGCCGTCTGCGTGAGCCGTATCAGTTGGTCGGTAACTCCGCCAAGGGCCGATACAACGACCGCTACGGGCTGCGTTTGTGCCTCCACAATTTTCTTCACGTTGAGGAGGGGCTGCGACGTGCCCACGGAGGAGCCGCCAAACTTCAATATCTTCATGTTTCTTCGTTTCGAGTTTGTGTTTTTGCGCTTAGAGTTTCACCTTCGCCTTGACGGGCTTCGACTCGTTTTGCAAACGGTCGAGAGCGGTGACAACGTAAACGTATTTGTCCTTTCCGCCGTTGTAGGGGAGTTTGTAGAAGGTCTGGGGCGTAACGGCCACGAGGTGTTCGGCCGTAAGCAGGTTGACCTTCTCGCCACTGCGGAAGCGATAGATGGCATAGTTGCGTGCGCGGTCCATCTCGCCCTGCCCCTTCGGCGCAGTCCAAAAGAGGTAGTAGCCGTTGGGCATCCATACGGCCTTAGCCTTCTTGGGCTTGCCCGGTGCTTTGTCGTCAATAAACGGACAAAGGGGCTGCAAGGCCGGCGTGCGGTGGTAGCACTGTTCGAGTGCCGTGGCGTAGTTTCCTTCATTGCGGACAACGGCTGCGGAATACCAAAGACAAGAACCTTGAATGCCGCGCAAAGAACGTTGCAGACGGAACTTCTCGTTCATCTGGTTGGTTTGCGGATTTTTCAAGTCGGCCGCACGAACAGTACGCTCCACGTCCTGGCCAATGTAGAGTGGACGCGCGCCGGCAAAGCGGCTCCACCACTTGACGAGTTCGGCATAGTCGGCCGACTTGTGGCCTATTTCCCAATACAACTGAGGTATGGTGTAGTCCACCCACCCCTTGTTGATCCAATAAAGCACGTCGGCGTAGAGGTCGTCGTAGTTTTGCAAGCCGCGTGTGTTCGAGCCGGGCAGGTTTGAGCCCTGCTGGGCATTGTGGTAGATGCCGAAGGGACTAACGCCGAACTTCACCCACGGCTTGACAGCCCGGATGGAGTCGTGCAGGGTCTGGATGAACATATTGACGTTGTAGCGCCGCCAGTCGTTGATGTTGGCAATGCCGTTGCGGTGTGTTTCGTAAGTAGCTTGGTCGGGGATTTGCAGGCCCGCCACGGGATAGGGATAGAAATAGTCGTCGATGTGCAGACCATCCACGTCGTAACGGCGCACGATGTCGGAGGCAATCTTGCAAATGTAACTGCGGTTCACATCCAGCCCCGGGTCGAAAAGGTAAAGTCCGTCGTACTCAAAAAAACGCTCTGGGTGCTGCACGTAAGGGTGCGTCGTGGCCAGTTCGCGGGTGGTTTTCGTTTTGGCCCGGAAGGGATTTATCCAAGCATGGAGTTCCATGCCGCGCTTGTGGCACTCGTCTACCATCCACGCCAAGGGGTCCCAATAGGGCGAGGGGGCAGTGCCCTGCTTGCCCGTAAGGAAACGGCTCCACGGCTCATAGGGCGAAGCGTAGAAGGCATCGGCCTCGCCGCGCACCTGAAACATCACCGCATTTACGCCACAGCGTTGCAGGGCATCAAGTTGGTTGGTAAGGTTTCCCTGCGTCTGGGCCGTGCCTAAGCCCATAAACTGGCCGTTGATTATCTGAATCCAGGCACCGCGGAACTCGCGCTTAGGGGGCGCGTCCTGAGAGTAAGCGTACAAAAAGGGGAAGACTGCAAGCAGCAGAGACAGGATACTGTGTTTCATTTATGTCGTTCAAAAAGGAAGGAAAAATGCCTTTCACCACATTATTCAGGGCGTAAAGGTAGCTCTTTTTTGCAAGAGAGGCGGTACGCCATCCAAATTAGCCTCAGAGCGATAGTTTCTGTGTGGCGTA
This sequence comes from bacterium, assembly GCA_963661625.1. Classification (GTDB taxonomy): domain Bacteria; phylum Bacteroidota; class Bacteroidia; order Bacteroidales; family Bacteroidaceae; genus Alloprevotella. Next base: position 7,671 of record CAVLCM010000079.1, on the reverse strand, counting down.
TTTCAGCACGAGCGGACGGTGCGTGATGAAGATGAGCGTATGCCCTGGGTACTCGGCGAGAATGCGCTGCAAGACCGTTTCTTCGGTGGCAGGGTCGAGCGAGGAAGTGGCCTCGTCGAATATCATGACGCTGCCCTCCGACAGCAGGGCGCGAGCGATGGCGATGCGTTGTGCCTGGCCCTCGGAAAGTCCGTCGCCTGTTTCGCCGCAAGGCGTATCGAGCCCCAACTTCTTGCGGTCGACAAACTCTGCCGCAGCCGTGTAAAGTGCCTTGCGCATCTCCTCCTCAGTAGCGTTGGGATTGCCTTGCAAAAGGTTTGAACGGATGGTGCCAGAGAAAAGCGTATTGCCCTGCGGCACGTAAGCGAAATTGCCGCGCAAATGCGAACGTACTGGGTGTTTCTGTCCGTCGGGCGTAGTGAGGCAGACCGTACCTTGTTTAGGACGGATGAGCGCGAGGAGCAGACGGATGAGGGTAGTCTTTCCAGCCCCCGTTTCGCCAACTACGGCGGTGACACTGCCGGGAGGGAACGTATAGGAGAAATCCTGGAAAATCAGTCTCGATTTTTCAGTGTACTGAAATGTCACGCCATTCAACTCTATGCCCACGGGCGACGGCAGGGTCACGGGTCGTTCATTATCCTCGGCCTCAATCTCCTCCATCTCCATGAGGCGTTCAGCCGCCGTGAAGGAGGTGATGAACACGGGGATGAACTTCGAAAGGTTGCGCACGGGGGTCTGTATCTGCCCCACGAGCTGAATGAACGCCAGCATGGCCCCGTAAGAGATAAGTCCCTTCGACAGACTGGTTGCCCCCCACGCGAAAGTGACGAAATAGCCCGTGGCAAAACCGAGGCTAAGGAGGCTTGATGATATAGTGGAGTAACGTGTGCGCTGCACGACAACACGGTGGAGCGACGACTGCTGTCCTTTGAGCAAATCGAGGAAGTGTTCCACCCGTTGGAGGGTCTTGACCACCATGACGTGTTGCAAGGTTTCCTGGATGGTGGCCTGAATGCGGCTCTCCTCCTCGCGCGCTACGTGGGTGAGACGGCGCATCTTCTTCACGTAGAGTTTGCTGCTCAGGATGAAGAACGGTACGATGCACACCACGATGACGGCCAGCGTGCTGTCCATGAAAAAGAGGAATAGGAAAGCCCCAACAAACTGCATGAGGGTAACGATGAACGAGGGAACGCTCTCGGTGACAAAGTTGACAACGTCGGACGTGTCGCGCTCCATTCGGTTGGTGAGGTCGCCCGTATGGTACTGGCGCAGGGCTGTCCATTCGCCTCGCAACAGACGGGCGAAGATACGCCTGCGCATTGAATTTTGCGCCCTCACGCCGAGAATGGCGCGAATCCAGCGCAGAACGAGACTGACCACAATGCGCACAAGCATGACGCACGCAATGAGGCAGAAGGCCTGCATGAGTGTGACAGAAGCCGTATGGTGCGTGGCCACGTCGATGGCGAGTTTTGTGGCCCAGACAAAGACAAGGTCGACCACCACAAGTACAACGCCGAGCAACGTGTTGAGCGCGACTTGCAAGCGGTGGCCTTTGAGCAAGGTCAGGAGGTAAGAAAGTATCGTGGGAATGGGACGCGTCATCGAGTTTGTGGATACCTATAAGTGACGGAATAGAATTAGCTTGATATTGACAACAATAGAGATAATGGAGGCAACGGGCCTTTTGCCATGATGTTTGAAATTTCTTGCCTAGGAAATTTCTTTATTGCCCCTATTGTCGTTTTGCCTTGGTTATGACCATTTATGCGGTATTCTTTGAGTACATATATATAAGGAGTGCATGCAACGAAGAAACTATCAGTTTCGTTGGTCTGCCCCCCACATGAGTTTGTCGCGGAGGGTCTCAAAGAATTGTCGGTGTTCAATCTTCACCACCTTGACAGTGTGCGGTGCACGCCGGATGGTGATGACCGTGTCCTGCGGCAAGCTCTCACTGCGTCCGTCGCAAGCCAGGAGGAAACTGCCCGTGCGGCTCGTCACCTCGAGGCGGATTTCCACGTCGTCGCGCACCACCACGGGGCGCACCGACAGGCTGTGCGGCGCAACGGGAGATATGCACACCGTGCCAGACTGCGGTACGAGGATAGGGCCGCCCACGCTGAGCGAATAGCCAGTTGAACCTGTCGGGGTAGACACTATCAAACCGTCGGCGAGGAAATTGGCGAGGAAACTGCCGTTGACAAACGTTCGGATTTCGATGAGCGAGGAGTTGTCATGCTTCAACACTGCCGCCTCGTTGAGTGCGTAGGGATAGAGCGACGAAAGCACGCCGTTCTTCGACACGGCCAGGGCGCAGCGGTTCTCCACCACGTAGTCGCCCCGGCAAAAGGCTTCGAGCGACGAGTCTACCGCCTCGGGCGACACATCGGCCAAAAAGCCAAGCCGCCCCGTGTTGACACCAAGGATGGGAATGCCGCAGCTGCCAACGAGAGCCGCCGTGCCGAGGAACGTGCCGTCGCCGCCAATGGAGATGGCCACGTCGGCTGCACAGGGCTGACAACGGCTGAACGTCTCAACGTGAGATATGTCCAAACCAAGTTCGCGGCCCAGGAAGCCGGCAAACTCCTCCTCGATGCAAATCTGCACGTCAAGCTGCCGGAGTTTTTCCAACACGGCCGCCACATACTGGTTCTTGCTCGTCTGAAAAACATTGCCGTATAAAGCAAATTTAAGGTGGGGATAGGTCATGCTGATAAAATATCTTAATTATACCGCATATTCATCTAATATATGGAATAGGTTTGCAGCAATAGCGAAAAATCACCTACTTTTGTAATTGCAAAGCAAAAACTAATAGACGCAAAATTAATTTTTTCGTTGTAAACGGACGATTACAACTATGACAAAGTTAAGTGTGAACATTAACAAGATAGCCACGCTGCGCAACGCACGAGGCGCAAACAACCCCGATGTATTACGCGTAGCTTTGGACTGTGAACGCTTTGGAGCGCAGGGCATAACCGTGCATCCGCGCCCCGACGAACGCCACATCAGGCACAGCGACGTTTTCGAACTGCGGCCGAAGCTCACCACCGAGTTCAACATTGAGGGTTACCCGAGTGAGGACTTCTGCACGCTTGTATTGGACGCCCGTCCTGCGCAAGTGACGCTCGTGCCAGACGCTCCCGGCCAACTCACCTCGAACCATGGGTGGAACACCAAGGCCAATGCCGACCTCCTCGCGCCCATCGTCAAACGGTTTAAGGACGCAGGCATCCGCGTGAGTTTGTTTATTGACGCGGTGCCTGAGATGGCCGACTGGGCAAAGCGCATCGGGGCAGACAGGGTGGAGCTCTACACCGAACCCTACGCCGCGCAATACGCCACCGACCGTGAAAAGGCCATTGCCCCGTTTGTGGACACGGCGAAGCACTGCCGCGAGATTGGCATCGGACTGAACGCCGGACACGACCTGAGTCTTCACAACCTGGCCTACTACCACCAGCGCATTCCCTGGACGGACGAGGTGAGCATCGGCCACGCACTGATTTGCGACGCGCTCTACTTGGGGCTGCGCGACACAATAAAGGCATATCTTGACTGCTTGCGATAAGCGGTACGCACTTTTGAAAAAGAACATCACAAAATAACAGAAGCAAACGAACTATGATTTATCTGTTCCTGGCCGACGGCTTTGAGGAAATCGAAGCAATCGGCACAATAGACATCCTGCGACGCTGCGGACTGCAAGTGCAGACGCTCAGCGTGACTGGCAAGCGCGTGGTAACCAGCGCACGTGGCCTCGTTATCAAGGCCGACAGCCTTTTCCGCAAGAACCATCTTATCCACTGCGACGCGCTCATCCTGCCCGGCGGCCTGCGCGGTGCGGAGACGATGAACAAAAACAGCGTGCTGCGCTTGGCCATCGCCCAACAGGCACACGAGGGAGCCATCATCGCCGCCATTTGCGCCGCTCCGATGGTACTCGGCACAGCCGGCATCCTCAAAGGCAAGCACGCCACGATATACCCGGGTATGGAGGAGCACATTGAAGGAGCCGTCAAGCATCGCGACGCTTACGTCATTGAACACGACAACATCATCACGGCTGCCGGACCGGCCGCCACGCGCCTTTTTGCCTTCGCCATAGCCCGCCGATTGGTGTCGAACCCCGTCACCGTGGCACAGGTGGAGAGCGACATGCTCTACGAGGGCTACGACAAGTCGTTCGAGCAGGTGCTTACATTCAAGGGCTAAGCCCTACCCTCCCCTACACAAACCAAGGGAGAACACATTCTTATAAAACACAGGCATGTTCAATCCGCTCCAAACGGATATCAAGTATTTAAAAGGAGTTGGGCCTTTGAGAGCCAAAACGCTGGGTGAGGACTTAAACGTCTTCACCCTTCGTGATATGTTGTACAACTTCCCGTACAAATACATTGACCGCAGTGTCATCCACAAGGTGAGAGACCTCATGGCGGACATGCCCTACGTATTGCTGAGGGGACAGGTGGTGATGAAGTGCATCGAGGGAAGCGGACGGCGCGAACGGCTCGTGGCCACGTTTACCGACGGCACGGGCCACGTGGAACTGGTATGGTTCAACAGCGTGAAGATGTGGGAAAAGCGTGTGCTTTGCAACCACACGTACACGCTGCTCGGAAAGCCGTCGTACTTCAACGGAACCATCAACATTCCCCACCCCGAATTGGAGGATGCCGACGAGGACCAGCAGCCGCTCACTATGCAGCCCCACTACCACACGTCGGAGCGGATGAAACGCGGCGGCATCACGTCGCACGTGGTGGGCGAACTCGTGAAAAGGGCGTTTGAAGCACTCCAAGGCCAGACGATTGCCGAAACACTCCCCAGCTACCTTGTGCAGCAATACAACCTGCTGGACCTCGACACCGCGCTGCACCACATACACACGCCGCAGACAGCAGCCGACATTCCGGCAGCAAGCCGACGGTTGAAGTTCGAAGAACTCTTTTACCTGCAACTCGACATCCTGCGCTACTCACAGGGCCGCAAGGCACACGTCAACGGTTTCCGTTTTCCGAGGGTAGGCGCACTGTTCATGCAGTTCTACAACGAGTGCATCCCCTTCGAACTGACCAATGCGCAAAAGCAGGTGATGCGCGAGATACGCAAGGACGTGTCGACGGGCGGACAGATGAACCGCCTCGTGCAGGGCGACGTGGGAAGCGGCAAGACCATCGTGGCCTTGCTGTGCTGCTTGCTCGCCATCGACAACCAATTCCAGGCGTGCCTCATGGCTCCCACCGAAATCCTGGCCGAGCAGCATTTCGCCTCCATCGCCGAACAGGTGAAGGACCTGCCTATCCGCATCGACTTGCTCACAGGAAACGTCAAAGGGAAGCGGCGCAAGGAAATCCTCGAAGCAACTGCCAATGGCTCTGTACACATCCTTGTGGGCACGCACGCACTTATTGAAAAGAGTGTGCAGTTTCACAACCTCGGACTGGCCGTCATTGACGAGCAGCACCGTTTTGGCGTGAAGCAGCGGGCAAAGCTGTGGGACAAGAACGTATGTCCGCCCCACATCCTCGTGATGACGGCCACGCCCATTCCGCGCACGCTGGCCATGACCGTGTATGGCGACCTCGACGTGAGCGTAATCAACGAACTACCGCCGGGGCGCAAGCCTATTCAGACGTTCCACTACCGGCAGTCGAACCGCGGCGCACTCTACGACGGCATCCGTTGCCAACTGCAAGAGGGTAGTCAGGTTTACGTGGTATATCCTCTTATCAAGGAGAACGAGAAGCTCGACCTGCGCGACCTCGAAACGGGCTACGCCCAGTTGGTGGACGTTTTCAAGGAATACAAGGTGGGCATTGTACACGGCAAGATGAAGCCGGCCGACAAGGATGCCGCCATGCAGGCGTTCAAGAACAAGGAGACGCAAATCCTCGTGTCAACCACCGTGATTGAGGTGGGCGTAAACGTGCCTAATGCCTCGGTAATGGTGGTGGAGAATGCCGAACGTTTCGGGTTGGCGCAGCTCCATCAGTTGCGTGGACGCGTAGGACGCGGCAACAAGCAGTCGTACTGCATCCTCGTAACAAAAGACAAACTCTCCGACACGTCGAGGCGACGCATGCAGGTGATGACCGAAAGCAACGACGGGTTCGAGATAGCCGAGGAGGACATGAAGTTGCGCGGTCCGGGCGATTTGGAGGGAACTGCACAGAGCGGCATGCCCTTCGACCTGAAAATAGCCAACATCGTAAAGGACCAGGAATTGATGGAGGCAGCTCGCGAAGCGGCAGCGCAAGTACTGCAAGCCGACCCCGAGCAAAACCTGCCGCAAAACGAGATTGTATGGTCGCACCTGCAATCGCTCAAAAAGGAACGCACGAACTTTTCCGCCATATCCTGACGGAAAACAAGCGGACTTCCATCCGCAAAAACAAACTAAACAATGATGAACACGAAGCTGATGAACGCACTTGGCGCAGTGGGTGCCAAGACGCTCGTTTTCCTGAAAAACTGGACACTGCCCGTAGCTATCTGCTGGGGCGCAATCGCTTACTTTGCCTACACAAACATTCCGCTCTTCGACTGCACACGTCCCTACGCACCCCGCGTAGTCGCCGTGGTGCAGCCTGTGCTGATTTTCTCCATGCTCTTCCTGTCGTTCTGCAAGGTCGACGTGCGCACCCTTCGTCCGCGCATCACCCACCTGTGGCTCTTGTTCATACAGTGCGGCAGTTTTGCGGCAATGTGCCTCGCACTCCACTTCTGCCCCGACATGAAGGGTGGTGTATTGCTCGAAGCGGCTCTGCTCTGCCTCATCTGCCCCACCGCCACATCGGCAGCCGTTGTGACGCAAAAGCTCCACGGCGACAGTGCGGACATCGTGATGTACACGCTGATTATCAACCTTGCCGTGTCGCTCATCGTTCCGGCTCTGGTGCCGCTCGTCCATCCTCACGGAGGCCTCACATTTACGGCCTCGTTTGTACGCATCATGGCTAAGGTGTTCCCCATGCTCATCTGTCCGCTCATTGCCGCCCAACTGGTGAGGACGTTCTTCAAACGTCTCCACGCCCGTCTCGTGTCGGTCCACGACCTGGCGTTCTACATCTGGGCAGTGGCACTGAGCATTGCCATCTCCGTAACGGCGAGAAGTCTAGCGCACACCAACCACTCCATCCTCGAAATTGCGGGCATTGCCCTCGTGTCGTTCGTGTGCTGCTATTTGCAGTTCTTTGTGGGACGCATGATCGGACGGAGATACGGATTGCCCATCAGCACGTGCCAAGGGCTGGGGCAGAAAAACACGGTTTTCGCGATATGGATGGGCTACACCTTCATGAATCCCATCACGTCCATCGCCGGCGGTTTCTACAGCATTTGGCACAACGTTTACAACACGTTCCAGCTGCGACAGACTGCCAAGCGCGATGCCGAGAAGGCACAATGACAAAGTATTGCAGTCCGCTAAAACTGAAAAGATTTCCAGGAAGAAGCGTCTCGTAAAAAGGGATGCTTCGGAGTAAAGTATTTCCGTTGAAAATCAAAGCGTACATTTATGCGATGAGTGAACGTACGTCATGAGGGTGAGTGAACGTACGTCTATAACTCGAGTGAACGTACGTCTATAAGTAGAGTGAACGTACGTCATTAAAGAGAGTGGACGTACGTCGTTAGATGAAGCCTTCTTCGAGT
>CAVLCM010000078.1:0-12150 GCA_963661625.1 bacterium | reverse complement strand
TCCACCCTCTTTAATGACGTACGTCCACTCTACTTATAAACGTACGTTCACTCAAGTTATAGACGTACGTTCACTCACCCTCATGACGTACGTTCACTCATCGCATAAATGTACGCTTTGATTTTCAACGGAAATACTGATTTGGGTGACGCATTGACGAAGTCAAGAAATTGACTCAATAGATCTTTGCTTGAATAAGAAAAGAGGAAAGCCTCCGTTTGTTGGGGCTTTCCTCTTTCGGGTTTTATTACTGCTATGTCAGGTTTGGGGATTATTTTTCCACCGCTGCCTGCGCCGCTGCGAGGCGTGCGATGGGCACGCGGAACGGGGAGCAGCTCACGTAGTTGAGGCCAACCTTGTGGCAGAACTTCACGGACGAGGGTTCGCCGCCGTGTTCGCCGCAGATGCCGCATTTCAGCTCAGGACGGGCGGAACGGCCCTTGTCGACGGCCATCTCGATGAGCTGGCCTACGCCGTTCTGGTCGAGCACCTGGAACGGGTCTACCTTCAGAATCTTCTTGTCCAGGTAGACGGGCAGGAAGCTGGCGATGTCGTCGCGCGAGTAGCCGAAGGTCATCTGCGTGAGGTCGTTTGTGCCGAAGCTGAAGTATTCAGCTCGCGATGCAATCTTATCGGCCGTGAGGGCAGCGCGCGGAATTTCAATCATCGTACCCACCTTGAAGGGTATCTCAATGCCTGCCTCCTTGAATACGGCGGCAGCCTCTTCGCGGATGACGCGTTCCTGAGCCTCGAACTCGTAGAGAATGCCTGTGAGTGGCACCATAATTTCGGGGTGGGGGTCAAGGCCTTCGCGCTTCAGTTCAACGGCGGCCGTGAGGATGGCACGCGTTTGCATCTGCGTGATTTCGGGGTATGTGTTGCCGAGGCGGCAGCCGCGGTGGCCGAGCATCGGGTTGTGTTCGCAGAGGCTGTCTACACGCTGGCGGATATACTCAACCGTCACGCCCATAGCCTTTGCCATCTCTTCCTGTCCCTTTGCATCGTGGGGTACGAACTCGTGGAGGGGCGGGTCGAGCAAACGCACGTTGACGGGATAGCCGTCCATGGCGCGGAAGATGCCCTTGAAGTCCTCCTTCTGGTAGGGCAGGAGTTTGGCCAGAGCACGCTTGCGGCCTTCTACGCTGTCGGCGAGAATCATTTCGCGCATGGCGATAATCTTCTCGTTGTCGAAGAACATATGTTCCGTACGGCAAAGACCGATGCCCACTGCGCCGAACTTGCGAGCCACCTCTGCGTCGTGGGGAGTATCGGCGTTGGTGCGCACTTGCAGACGGGTGTACTTGGCGCAAAGGTCCATGAGCGATGCGAAGTCGCCAGAGAGTTCGGCTGCCTGCGTCTTGATTTCGCCCTTGTAAACACGGCCATTCGAACCGTTGAGCGAGATGTAGTCGCCCTCGTGCAATACGGTGCCGTCCACCTCGACGGTGCGGTTCTTGTAGTCCACGTTGATAGCTCCAGCACCGCTCACGCAGCACTTGCCCATACCGCGGGCCACAACGGCAGCGTGCGATGTCATGCCGCCGCGTGCCGTGAGGATGCCTTCGGCCACTGCCATGCCGGCGAGGTCTTCGGGCGATGTCTCAATACGTACCATCACTACCTTGTGACCGTCGGCGTGCCACTTGGCGGCATCGTCGGCGAAGAACACAATCTGTCCGCAGGCCGCACCTGGACTTGCCGGAAGGCCGCGCGTGAGTTCCTTGGCATCGGCCAGAGCCGACTTTGAGAATACGGGGTGGAGTAGTTCGTCGAGCTTCTGCGGTTCGCAACGCTGAATGGCCGTCTTTTCGTCGATCATGCCTTGGCGGAGCAGGTCCATCGCAATCTTCACCATGGCCGCACCCGTACGTTTACCGTTGCGCGTTTGGAGGAACCAAAGCTTGCCCTCCTGCACGGTGAACTCCATGTCCTGCATGTCGTGGTAGTGCTCTTCGAGTTTTGTCTGAATGCCGTCGAGCTGGCGGTAGATGTCGGGCATGGCCTCCTCCATCGAGGGGTACTGCGCCTTGCGCTGCTCCTCGCTGATGCCTTGCAGTTCAGCCCAACGGCGCGAGCCTTCGAGCGTAATCTGCTGGGGTGTGCGGATGCCGGCCACCACGTCCTCGCCCTGAGCGTTGACGAGCCATTCGCCGTTGAAAAGGTCTTCGCCCGTGGCAGCGTCGCGGCTGAAGCATACGCCCGTGGCTGACGTGTTGCCCATGTTGCCGAACACCATAGCCATAACCGTTACGGCTGTACCCCATTCGGCAGGAATGCCCTCCATCTTACGGTAGAGGATGGCGCGCTCGTTCATCCACGAGTCAAACACGGCACAGATAGCGCCCCAGAGCTGTTCCATCGGGTCGTTGGGGAATTCCTGCTTCGTCTGTTCAACGATGGCTTTCTTGAAACGCTTTACAAGTTCTTTGAGGTCGTCTACTTCGAGTTCGTTGTCGAGCTTTACGCCCTTGTTTTTCTTCACCTCTTCAATAATAGCCTCGAATGGGTCAACGTCGTCCTTGTTGACGGGCTTCATGCCCAGTACTACGTCGCCGTACATCTGAACGAAGCGGCGGTATGCGTCGTAGGCAAAGCGCGGATTGCCCGTTTTGCGTGCCAAACCCTCAACCACCTCGTCGTTAAGGCCGAGGTTGAGGATGGTGTCCATCATGCCCGGCATTGAGGCGCGAGCGCCGGAACGCACGGAGAGGAGCAGCGGGTTCTCCACGTCGCCGAATTTGCTGTTCATCAGTTCTTCCGTCTGGTGCAGGCTCTTCTCCACGTCGGCTTTGAGCAGGGAAACAACCTGTTCCTTGCCTATCTTGTAATACTCATTGCATACGTCGGTGGTAATAGTGAAGCCCGGAGGCACGGGAACGCCGATAAGGTTCATCTCGGCGAGGTTGGCACCCTTGCCGCCCAGTTCGTTGCGCATGTCTGCACGTCCCTCGGCCTTACCGTTGCCGAAAGTGTAAACTCTCTTAATGTTATTCATGGTGTTGATTGTAAAATGATTTTCTTTCTGGTAACGCGGCTGTCCGCCCGGCGGCAGCCTTCTCTGTGTTCTTAGTTGCTGTTTCGTAGTGTGTGGGGCAACCTGTTTCGTGTTTGCTGTTTTTCGTTGCCCGCCAGGGTAAAAAGGTTTGTGCTTGTTGTTTTGTTGTTTGAATACAAGCGCAAATATAATCTCGTTAATCATAAAATGCAAACAATACATTGCATTTTTCGCTTTTACGGCTTAAAAAGTGTATAAAACGAGGGCGCTGCACATGCAACGCCCTCGTTTCGCCTCTTTTTGGGGAGTGGAATATGTATGGCCTGCGGCCGTTTATTTTGCCACGGGACGGATGGAATGTCCGTCGCAGCGGTTGTAGTGTTCGTAAACGCCGTGCGTCTCCGTGTCGAAGTTGAGGCTGTAAGCCCCCGTGTCGCCGTCGCCGGCTATGGGCGTACTCGACCAGTAGTAGCCGCAAACGCGAGCGTTGCCCGGACTTGTGCCATAGCGGTAGCCCGAGGCAGGGAGGAAAATGTAGTTGCTGTTGGTTTGCGACATCACCTTGTAGCCCTTGGTGCCGTTTAGCCACGTCCATATCCAGTTGCAGTGGGTGGCAAGTTCGCGCATCTCGTCGGCTGTGGGTATTCTCACGCCCTCGCCCCATGCGGCCGTGGCGGCATCGTCGGTGGCGGCAAGGTTGCCGGTGTAAGGCACGCCGTGCCAGGTGGCGTTGTCTGTCGTGTACGACGTTTTTGTTTGCGTTTCGCCCCAGGCATAGAACGAACCGAGGCCCGTCAGCGTGTCCGCTCCCATGTTGCTCTCTGCCCACAGCAGGCCCGAGGGCAGTCCGAGGTCAATGAAGCGGTGCCCGTTGATGGTACGCGAGCAGTCGGCCGGGTCGTCGTTGAGCGTGGTGAACGATTTTGTGTCGCCGTAGTAGACGTTGTTGCCCGTCTGGATGTATGCCCTATAATAATAGGTAGTGTTCGGTGCGAGGTTGAAGAAGCGCACGAGGTAGCCCTTGCACTGGTTGCCGAGTTTGAACGACGTGTCGCTGATGGTGGGCGATGTGTTTGTGCTTGAATGGCAAACGCCGATGACGGCGTTGGAGGGCAACTTGTAGTCGCTTTGCGTGATGGTCACGGTGGCGTATGTGATGTACGTGGATGAAGTCACCGAGCAGTCGTCGGTGGCATAAACAACGTAGAACGGGTTGCTGTCGGCCGTGAACGTGAGCGAGTCGACGTTGGCGGTAGACAGTACGCTGACTGTGCTGTCGGCTTTCCACACGTACAGGTTCTGCTGGGCAAAGGCGACTGCGTGCGCCGAGAGGATCAGAAGCAGCGAAAGGATGATTTTTGTATTGCGCATAATATAAGGAGTCTGGATGGGGTGGGAGAGGAGGATATTGCGAAAATGTTAGTCAGCGTCGACAACGGGGCGCACGGTGTGGCCGATGTAGTTCTCTCCGTCGATGAGCTGGCGCAGGCCGCCGATAAATTTGAACATGTAGGCGTGTACGTCGTTGACGGGCGTACTTGTCCAGTAGTTTCCGATGGTGAGGTTGCCGACTTCTTCGCCCGAGTAGCGGCCCGTGACGGGCAGGAAAATGTTGTTGCCGTTTGTTGCCGAACTTATGCGGTAGCCCTTCGTGCCGTTGAGGTTGGTCCACGTCCACACGCAGTTTTGCATCAGGTCGGTCACTTCGGCGTACGAGGGGATGCGCACCCCTTCGCCCCAATGGGCGGTGGCGGCGTCTTCCGCGGCGGTGAGGTTGCCCGTGTGCAACTTGCCGTACCAGGCAGAGTTGTCGGCGGTGTACGACGTTTTTGTTTGCGTTTCGCCCCAGGCAAAATAACTTCCGGCAGCGTTGGCCGTTTCTGCCCCCAGGTTTGTCTCAGCCCAGAGCAGGCCCGACGCAAGTCCGAGGTCAACGAAAAGGTGTCCGTTGACGGTGCGTGAGCGGTCGGCCAGCTTTGTACCCGTTGTAGTCAGCGTGACCACGGGGCCGTAGCAAGTTTCGTCGAGCAGCGTTACGTACGGACGGAAATGGTAGGTCGTGCCGGGGAGGAGGTTGGCGAACGCCACGTGGTACGTGTCGCAGTTCGTTCCCAGTTTGCGTGTCAGGTCGCCTACGGTAGGCACGTCGTTGATGGCCGAGTAGCAAACGCCCACTGTGGTGGCAACGTCGAATGCCTTTATCCCGTCTTTGAGCAATGCCGACACGGTGGCTTCGAGGCCGTTCTCCGTCACACAGCCGTCGGCAACGGTCATGGAAAGTTCGGTAAATGCCTTTTCGGCAGTGAACGTGATGGAGTCCACCTGCGACGAGGGCAGCGTGGTGAGCGTGCCGTTCAGGCCCCACACGCGCATCTTTTGTTGCGCAAAGGCAGCGTTGACGTTTGCCCCGAGCCACAGGGCGAGCAGCAAGGCGATAGTCTTATGCATAAGTTTGTTCATTGATTGTCAGTAATGTTTCGTCCGCAAAGTTACGGTGTTTTGCGGTAAACGAACTGTGTTTGTGACAATATTCGGCGTGATGGACGGTGAAGAAAGTGTTTCATCTTGTGCCGATGTCCTGTTGTTCTAACCCACTGAAAGCCCAGAAAATAAATATTGTTAGAAATTTTACCCCCCCCTGATGCTATTGTGAAAGATAGTTTAAGATGTATATTTGCAGCACATACATTCAATGTTCCTATTGTCGTCAATGTGAAATCAATAATCATCAGTTACTTACTAATCACTTATAAAACAAAAGCTATGAGAAAAAAACTGTTTTTAATGGCATTGACCGTGCTGCTGCTTTGTATCAGCTCGTGCGGCAGCGGTGGTGGCAGTCACGGCTACGACGCTGTTCCCTTCCAAGAAACGGAAAAGGGTATGTGGGGCATGATAACCATCGACGGCAAAGTCCTTTTCAAGGATGAGTTTAAGGAGAAGCCCACAATGTCGAAGGAAGGCATGTTTATGGTGAAGAACGATAAGGGGCTTTGGGAAATCTACACCGCCGAGGAGAAGCCTAAGAAAGTAGGCAAGGAGTACGTTTCGGCCACGCTCTTCTCTGACGGCATCGCTCTTGTGGCAGAACCCAACAAACCCGTCACGATGATTGACAAGGAGGGCAACGTGGTGAAGACGCTCGACAAGATTGACGGCAAAGAAGTGTCGTCCGTATTCGCTTTCAGCAACGGCTATGCAGTGTATAAAACGGGCGATAACTACGGCGCAATCGACATGGACGGCAAGGGCGTTATCCCGGCCAAGTATTGCCGTTTGTGCAACTGCTCTGACGGCAAATTTGTAGCGATCGACGCAAAGTACAAAAAGGAACTGGACACAGACTCCGCCACCACGGGTACCCTCAAATACACTGTACTCAACACAAGGGGCAAGGTGCTTTTCGAGTTGAGTCAAGGTAAATATAGCGATGTTGGCTCCACATACGGCGACGGGCTTATACCTGTTGAGATTGAGAAGGAAGGGGAGAAAATGTGGGGTGTTCTCAACGAGAAGCAGGAATATGAGGTGAAGCCCTCCTCGAAGTTGAAAGTAATAGGTGAAATATATAAAGGCCAGTTCTCTTATAACAACGGCACCGCTTGGGGCGTGATGACCTTGAAAGGCGAAACCGTTATTCGCGCCAAGTACGATGGGATTCGGTTCGACTCGAACGGCAAATTCTGGACTTATACAAAGGGCAACGACGGCAAGGATATCTACAAGTTTGTTGACAGCGAGGACAACCAAATTGGTTCGGACACTTATCTGGATGCGGGTTTCTTCTTCATGTTCGACGGAAAGCACACCGTTGTGAAGGTGAGCGACTCGCAGTATTCCATCATCGACAGCGAGGGAAAGCAACTTGAAAAACTGCCCGACATGGTGAACATATCGTATGCAACTGGCGACAATGAGGTTGAGAGCGACTACGTAAACTTCACCGCACTCTTCGACGAGATGAAGATCAGCGAGAACGGCATGGATGGCCACACCTTTTCTTCTTCGCCGCTGACGGTTGTGAAGGCCTTGTCCGACTATTTGAGTGGCACAAAAGAACACCCAGTGACCGACCCTTATTGGTACGACGCCCGCTCAACGTTCAAGTATTCTCACGCCGTGAACAACGTGGTGCCGACGTTTTATGTCGATTTTACCGGTGTTCTTAGCCGCCAGACTTACACGACGCAGCGTGTGGTGTACTATACGTTCGAAGACGGCTCGCAGCTGTATGACGACAAGCAAGTACCCACTGGCTACGCATGGAACAACGACGTGAAGGTAAACGCATTCGGCATTGAACTTGACAACAACGGCAAACTGCATGGCAAACTTCACTTGCTGCTCAACGCTGCCATCAAGCGTTTCAGCAATATGGGCCGCATCGTCAAGCAGAACAACGGTGCAGCTGCCATCACCCTGCGCAACGGCAAGACGGCTTTCATTTACATGGAACCCAATAAGGTGGTGATTGTATGGGGACAGGCCGATCCCTCCGATTTCGACATCAGCAAGTATAAGGACGTGAAGGAAAATACGGACGGAACGGCTTCGTATGATTCTTCTTATGACTATCCTTCGAGGTATGATGAGCAGGAATCAGCCGCAGTAGATACCGATGTTTATTGTACTGTAGCAGACTCTGCGGTAGCTTGATAAACATCTCTTCGCTAATACAGAATGCGGGAGGAACAAAGGATTTTCCAATGTTCCTCCCGCATGTTATTATAGGAGTATTCAAGTTCTGGTTTTAGACTGTACGGCCTGAAAGGGTCGCTCCCTTGATGCCGAGCAACGCTCGGGTTCGGCAGAACTATCTCTCCTCTCGTTCCTTAGAAGTCAGCCGTTTTGGGCGTACGGGGGAAGGGGATTACGTCGCGGATATTTTGCATACCCGTAACGAAGAGGATAAGGCGTTCGAAGCCGAGACCGAAGCCGGAGTGGGGGCATGAGCCGAAGCGGCGCGTGTCGAGATACCACCACATGTCCTTCATCGGGATGTTCAACTCTTCGATGCGGCCGAGCAACTTTTCGTAGCTCTCCTCGCGCTCCGATCCGCCGATGATTTCGCCAATCTGCGGGAACAGAACGTCCATGGCGCGAACGGTCTTGTTGTCGTCGTTCATCTTCATGTAGAACGCCTTGATCTCCTTGGGGTAGTCCGTGAGGATGACGGGCTTCTTGAAGTGCTCCTCCACAAGGTAGCGCTCGTGTTCGCTGGCAAGGTCTACGCCCCAGTATACGGGGAACTCAAACTTGTGGCCGTTCTTCACCGCCTCTTCAAGGATTTCGATACCCTCGGTGTACTTCAAGCGAACGAAGTCGTGCTCCACAACGAAGTGGAGGCGTTCGAGCAGCGTCTTGTCAATCATCTTGTTGAGGAACTCGAGGTCGTCCTTGCAGTTGTCGAGAGCCCAGCGCACGCAGTACTTGATGAAGTCCTCGGCCAGGTCCATGTTGTCGGTGATGTCGTTGAAGGCCACCTCCGGCTCAATCATCCAGAACTCGGCCAAGTGGCGCGGCGTGTTGGAGTTTTCGGCACGGAACGTGGGGCCAAACGTGTAGATGGCACCCAGGGCCGTAGCTCCGAGTTCGCCTTCGAGCTGGCCGCTCACGGTGAGCGAGGTCGTCTTGCCGAAGAAGTCGTCGCTGTAGTCAATCTTTCCTTCCTCGTCCTTCTTGAGGTCGTAGAGGTTCTTCGTAGTCACTTGGAACATCTGGCCGGCACCTTCGCAGTCAGAGGCCGTGATGATCGGCGTATTGAAGTAGAAGAAGCCGTGGTCGTGGAAGTATTTGTGGATGGCGATGGCCATGTTGTGACGGATGCGGAACACAGCGCCAAACGTGTTGGTACGGAGGCGCATGTGAGCGTGCTGGCGCATGTATTCAAAGGTCTGGCCCTTCTTCTGCATGGGGTAGTCGGCACCGCATGTGCCAAGCACCTCGATAGCCGTGGCCTGCACCTCAACGCTTTGGCCTGCGCCCTGGCTCTCCACCAGTGTGCCCACCACGCTCAGGCATGCGCCCGTCGTGATGAGTTTGAGCATTTCCGCGTCGAACTTTTCAACGTCGGCCACCACCTGTACGTTCTTGATGGTGCTGCCGTCGTTGAGCGCGATGAAGTTGACCGATTTGCTGCCGCGGCGCGTGCGCACCCAGCCCTTTACGCATACTTCTGCGCCAAAGTCGGTGCGCTGAAGCAAGTCAATTATTTTTGTTCTTTTCATTGCTGTTGTCTTGTAGGTTACTCGTATGCGCCCATGCGCAGCATCTGCACCTCCTTCTCAGTGAGGTAGCGCCAGTCGCCGCGGCGCACGTTTTTCTTTGTCAGGCCGGCGAAGTAAACGCGGTCGAGCTTCACCACGTGGTAGCCGAGGCTTTCGAAGATGCGGCGCACGATGCGGTTTTTTCCGCTGTGGATTTCGATGCCAATCTCCTTCTTGTCGGTGGGCGAAGCGTATTCAATTTCGTCGGCTCTGATTTCGCCGTCGTCGAGCGTGATGCCCTCGGCAATCTGCCTGATGTCGGCTGCCGACACGTTCTTGTCGGTTGTCACGTGGTAGATTTTCTTTTTCAAGAACTTCGGATGCGTGAGTTTCGAGGCCATTTCGCCGTCGTTGGTGAGCAGCAGAACGCCCGTTGTGTTGCGGTCGAGGCGGCCTACGGGATAGATGCGTTCCATGCAAGCCTTCTGCACGAGGTCCATCACCGTCTTGCGGTTTTGCGGGTCCTCGCTCGTGGTGACGTAGCCCTTGGGCTTGTTGAGCAGCACGTAGACCTTCTTCTCAATCTTCACCGTGTTGTCGTGGAACTTCACCTCGTCGGTGCGCAATACCTTGGCTCCGAGTTCCGTAACCACTACGCCGTTGACCGACACCACGCCGGCAGCGATGTACTTGTCGGCATCGCGGCGCGAGCAAACACCTGCGTTGGCCAGGTACTTGTTGAGGCGGATAGGCACGGTGGGGTCGTAGTTCACCTCCTTGTATTCAAGACGTTTCTTGTGCGAATATTTGGCGTGCGGGTCGTAGCCGTTCGTGCGTGGACGGGGCTGGTAGCCGCCGTTGCCATTGCCGCTCTGGAAGCGCGGACGTGCGTTGCCGCCTTGGCGGTAGCTGCCTTCGCCTCGGCCGGCTCCTTGGTTGTAGCTCTGGCCGTAGCCGCCTTGGCGGCCGTAGTTGTTGCGGCCCTCGCCTTGGCCGTAGCCCTGGCGTTGGGGACGGTTGCCGCGGTTGGCGTATGAGCCTTCTCCGCCGTTGTTGAAGCGCGGGCGGTAGCCACCCTGCTGCGGGCGTTGGCCATAGCCGCCTTCGCCCTCACGGCGCTGACGGTAGCCCCCCTCGCGCGGCTGGTAGCCGCCGTTGTCGAATGACTGCGAGCTGCGGGTAAAACGCGGACGGGCAGGGCGGTCGTTGCCGTAGCGGTTGCCGCGTGCGCCGTTGTTGTCACCATGCGACCTGTAACCGTCACGGCTATTGTCGCTGTCGTTGAAAAAGTCTCTGTTCATTTGTTTTGTAGATAAGGGCGGGGAGGCTTGTTCTCACGAATGACCTCCGCCGCCAATTGAAGTGTTTTGGATCTATAAATGTGTGCAGTTTAGATGCCTGTGTAATTGTGCGGTGTGATGGCGCGCAGTTCCTCCTTCACCGCGTCGCTCACTTCGAGGCCGTCGATGAAGTTGTGGATGCGTTCCTCGGTGATGGCCTCGTTGGTGCGCGTGAGGGCTTTGAGTGCCTCGTAGGGGTGCGGATAAGCCTCGC
Organism: bacterium; assembly: GCA_963661625.1. Classification (GTDB taxonomy): domain Bacteria; phylum Bacteroidota; class Bacteroidia; order Bacteroidales; family Bacteroidaceae; genus Alloprevotella. The sequence goes on along the minus strand of CAVLCM010000078.1, from coordinate 1,395 downwards.
GGCGCAGCACGGTTTGGATGGCTTCGGCCACAACGGCCCAGCAGTTGTCCAGGTCGCGGCGGATGCTCTCCTCGTGCAGGAGCAGCTTGCGCAGGCCTTTGAGCGAGCTTTGGAAAGCGATGAGCGCATGGCCCATAGGAACGCCGATATTGCGGATGACGGTGGAGTCCGTCAGGTCGCGCTGCAAGCGGCTGATGGGCAGCTTGCGGCTAAGGTGTTCGAGGATGGCGTTGGCTATGCCGAGGTTGCCCTCAGAGTTCTCGAAGTCGATGGGGTTGACCTTGTGCGGCATTGCGCTCGAACCCACTTCGCCCTTTTTGATCTTTTGCTTGAAGTATTCCATCGACACGTACTGCCAAAAGTCGCGGTCCATGTCGATAACGATGGTGTGTACGCGTTTCATGGCGTCGAACAGGGCGGCCATGTTGTCGTAGTTGCTGATTTGCGTGGTGTATTCCTCGCGTTCCAGGCCCAGCTTCTCGCTGACGAACTTCTTGGCGAACGTGCGCCAGTCGTAAGAGGGGTAGGCCACGCGGTGCGCGTTGAGGTTGCCCGTCGCTCCGCCGAATTTGGCGGTCATGGGGCAGGCTTTGAGCAGGGCCACCTGCTGTTCCAAACGGTAGGCGAACACTTTCACCTCCTTGCCCAAGCGGGTGGGCGATGCCGGCTGGCCGTGCGTTTTGGCCAACATGGGGATGTCCTTCCACTCCACGGCATAGGCGTTGAGCTGGTCGATGAGTTCTTGGAGCAAGGGGAGGTATACGTTGTGCGTAGCCTCCTTGAGCATCAAGGGGAACGACGTGTTGTTGATGTCCTGCGAAGTGAGGCCGAAGTGGATAAACTCCTTGAAACTGTCAAGTCCGCCGATTTTGTCAAACTGTTCCTTGATGAAGTACTCAATGGCCTTCACGTCGTGGTTTGTCACGCTTTCAATCTCCTTCACGCGTGCAGCGTCCGCTTCGGAAAAGTCGCGGTAGAAAGAGCGGAGCTTGTCGAAGAGCTCGGCGGGGAAGTCCTTGAGCTGCGGCAGGGGAAGTTCGCAAAGCGTAATGAAGTATTCCACCTCCACACGTACGCGGTACTTCATCAGTGCGTACTCGGAAAAATAAGGAGCTAAAGGTTCAGTTTTCGAACGGTATCGCCCGTCAATCGGCGACACGGCAGTGAGTATATCCAAATCCATAGTGCCAACAAATAGTAGGATTGTGTTTTTATATGTGCTTTTGTGCGTTTGCCTATAATCGTTTGCAAAGATAACGCAAACGGAATGGGCAATGCATGGTTTTGACGAACTTTTTGCCTTCATGTACCCCAAAAACATCGCAAAGGAGCGTTTCGGGCATTCAAGGCGGCTCGTGACGACCTGCACGGCGGCTCAGAGGCACAACAAAAGAC
>CAVLCM010000077.1:0-12164 GCA_963661625.1 bacterium | reverse complement strand
CGTCCACCCTCTTTAATGACGTACGTTCACTCGACTTATAGACGTACGTTCACTCTAGTTATAGACGTACGTTCACTCACCCTCATGACGTACGTTCACTCATCGCATAAATGTACGCTCTGATTTTCAACGGAAACGCTGTTCCTCACTGAGAAGCATCTTGCCATAAAGCCGCTTTTCGGGTTAGGAACCTCCGAAAACTGATTTGGGTGACGCATTGACGAAGTCAAGAAAGGCAATATTTTCTTACATATTGCGCACATGTATTGTATAAATGATTACATTTGCAATCCAAAATAGCATTAAAACAAGAAAAATGCAAGCAGTTGGCCGTTCTGACTCAACCAATGGCACTGCCCGGCATTAAGGACAAGAATACACAACCGGAACTCTATGACAAAGATACCTTTGCGAAGTGCCTTCTGCACAGAAGGCCGCCGAATGGCCGGCGCGAGAGCCTTGTGGATAGCCACGGGCATGAAGCGCGAACAGTTCGGCAAGCCCATCATAGCAATAGCCAACTCATTCACCCAATTCGTGCCAGGGCATACCCACCTGCACAAAGTGGGGCAGCTTGTGCGCGAGGAGATAGAAAAGCTCGGCTGCTACGCCGCTGAGTTCAACACCATCGCCATTGACGATGGCATAGCCATGGGCCACGACGGCATGCTCTACTCCCTGCCCTCGCGCGACATCATTGCCGATTCCGTAGAATACATGGTGCAGGCGCACAAAGCCGACGCGCTCGTCTGCATTTCCAACTGCGACAAAATAACCCCGGGCATGCTCATGGCAGCTATGCGCCTGAACATACCCACCGTGTTTGTGAGCGGCGGCCCCATGGAGGCCGGAAAACTCAACGGCGAGAACGTTGACCTTATCACCGCCATGGTGAAGGGAGCCGACACCACCGTGAGCGATGCCGAACTCGCCGATGTGGAGCAACGCGCCTGCCCAGGCTGCGGATGCTGCTCGGGTATGTTCACCGCCAACTCCATGAACTGCCTTACCGAGGCGTTGGGCCTTTCCCTGCCCGGAAACGGTACCATCCTCGCCACACACGTCAACCGTAAGCAACTCTTCAAAGACGCAGCGCAGCTCATCGTGAAGAATGCGCTCAAATACTACGAGGAGGGCGACACTTCGGTGCTTCCCCGTTCCATCGCCACCCGCCAGGCGTTCCTCAATGCCATGACCCTCGACATCGCCATGGGAGGCAGCACCAACACCGTGCTTCACCTCCTTGCCGTGGCCAACGAGGCAGGGGTGGAGTTCAAGATGAAAGACATTGACGAACTGAGCCGCCGCGTGCCTTGCCTTTGCAAGCTTTCGCCCAACACGCAGAAGTATTCCGTGCAGGAGTGCAACCGTGCCGGCGGCATCATGGGTATACTCGGCGAACTCTCCAAGGGTGGCCTGCTTGCGCTTGACGCACCCCGTGTGAACGGTGCAACGCTCGGTAAGGACATTGACAAATACAGCATCACCGGTTCGGCCATTTCGCCCGAGGCCGACCGCATCTACCACAGCGCACCCGCAGGGAAGTTCTGCACCGAGATGGGTGTACAGGACAGCAAGTGGGCCTCGCTCGACACCGACCGCGCCGAGGGCTGCATCCGCGACCTTCAGCACGCCTACACCAAGGACGGCGGCCTGGCCGTGCTGTTTGGCAACATCGCCAAGGACGGCTGCGTGGTGAAGACGGCTGGCGTAGACGAGAGCCTGTGGCACTTTGAAGGCCCGGCCCGCGTGTTCGACTCGCAAGAAGAGGCCTGCGAGGGCATTCTCGGCGGAAAGGTCAACGCCGGCGACGTGGTGGTAATTACCCACGAAGGCCCGAAGGGCGGTCCCGGCATGCAGGAGATGCTTTACCCCACGTCGTACATCAAGAGTCGCCACCTCGGCAAGGCCTGCGCCTTGATAACCGACGGGCGTTTCTCGGGCGGCACGTCGGGCCTAAGCATTGGCCACATATCCCCCGAAGCAGCCGCTGGGGGTGCGATTGGCAAAATCGTTGACGGCGACATTATAGAAATAGACATACCCTCGCGCAGCATCTCCGTACATCTTTCCGACGAAGAACTGGCGGCGCGCCCCATGCGCCCCTTGCAGCGCAAGCGCGAGGTGAGCAAAGCCCTCCGCGCCTACGCCTCGATGGTGAGCAGCGCCGACAAGGGTGGCGTAAGGGAAATCTGACGGCGACCCTGCGCCACGGCGCATGCTGCCTCCGGGGCAGAAAGCCAACTGCGGCGAAAACGCCCTTCCCTTTACCAAACACTTTCCTATGAACATGATGACAGAAAACCAACCTATCACGGGAGCTGAAATACTGATGAGGGCTCTGCTCGATGAGGGCGTGAATACGCTCTTCGGGTATCCCGGCGGTGCGATTATGCCCGTTTACGACGCTCTCTACGACTACCGCGACAGGCTGAACCACATACTCGTTCGCCACGAACAGGCGGCTACGCACGCTGCCGAGGGATATGCCCGTGTGAGCGGACGCACCGGCGTTTGCATCGTGACGAGCGGTCCGGGCGCCACCAACACCATCACTGGCATAGCCGATGCTATGGTGGACAGCACCCCCATGGTGGTAATCATGGGGCAGGTGGGCGCAAAGATGCTCGGCTCTGACGCGTTCCAGGAATGCGACATGGTGGACATCACGCAGCCAATCAGCAAATGGGCCTACCAGATTCGTTCGGCCAAGGACGTGGCATGGGCCGTGCACCGCGCATTCTACATTGCCGGGAGCGGACGGCCGGGCCCCGTGGTGCTTGACTTCACGAAGAACGCACAGGTGGAGAAGACCGTCTACGAACATGGCACAATCGACTTCATACGCAGCTACGTACCCGTGCCGCCTACGAGCCGCGAGAGTGTGGCTGAGGCTGCCGCCCTCATCAACGAGGCCAAAAGGCCGCTCGTGCTTGTGGGGCAGGGCGTGGAACTCGGCAACGCCGGCGCAGAACTGAAAGCGTTTCTCGAAAAGGCGGGTTTGCCTGCCGGATGTACGCTGCTCGGCCTTTCGGCCTTGCCTACCAACCATCCGCTCAACGTGGGCATGCTCGGTATGCACGGATCGCTCGGCTCTAACAAGAAGACGCAGGAGTGCGACCTGCTCATCGCTGTGGGTATGCGCTTCGACGACCGCATCACCGGCAAACTCGAAACCTACGCCAAGCAGGCGCGAAAGATACACTTCGACATCGACCCGTCGGAGATTAACAAAAACGTACGCGTAGACGTGGCCGTGTTGGGCGACTGCAAGGAGACCCTCCCGGCCGTGACCGCTTTGCTCCACGAAAACAGCCACGACGAGTGGCGCGAGAGTTTCCGTGAGTGGGACGACGTGGAACGCACCAAGGTCATTGAGCCGCAGGTGCATCCTTCCGAAGGCCCGTTGCGTATGGGCGAGGTGGTGCGCCGCGTCACGGAACTGACCAATGACAGCGCGGTGCTGGTGACCGACGTGGGACAAAACCAAATGATGGCGGCGCGCTACTTCCGTTTCAGTCAGTCGCGTAGCATCGTCACATCGGGCGGCATGGGCACGATGGGCTACGGCCTGCCTGCGGCCATCGGAGCAACGTTTGGCGCGCCCGAACGAACGGTGTGCCTCTTCCTCGGCGACGGCGGTCTGCAAATGACCATCGAAGAACTTGGCACCATCATGGAGCAGCAGGCTCCCGTGAAGATTATCCTGCTCAACAACAACTACTTGGGCAACGTGCGCCAGTGGCAGCAACTCTTCTTCAGCCGCCGCTACTCGTTCACCCCGATGATGAACCCCGACTACGAGAAGATTGCCGAGGCTTACGCCATCCCCTCGCTCACCGTCACCGATCGCAAAGAACTTGACAATGCCATTCGCACCATGCTCGACGCTCCGGGAGCGTTCCTGCTGCAAGTGGCAGTACTCGAAGAGGACAACGTATTGCCGATGTGCTGCCCCGGACACGACGTAGACGACATGATGCTCGAAGCTTAACGCCTCCCTAAACCCGTAAGAAACATGCAGGAAAAGAACGACTTGACACTCTATACGATTATCGTGTTCTCGGAGAATCTGGCCGGTGTGCTGAACCTCGTGACGAACGTGTTTACGCGCCGACAGCTCAACATTGAAAGTTTGAATGTGTCCGCATCGGGCATTGAACACGTGCATCGCTACACCATCACAACCTATACCGATGAACATACCATCCAGACGGTGGTGAAGCAGATTGAGAAGAAAATCGACGTAATTCAGGCGCAGTATTTCACGAGCGACGAGATCTACGTGATGGACCAGGCTCTCTACAAAATAGCCACGGCAAAACTCATCGAGAACCGCAACATATCGAAGGCCATCCGCCAGTACGACGGCAAAATCGTGGAGGTGAACTCCACCTACGCCATCGTGTCGAAGGAGGGCCTGCCCGAAGAGACGCTCGAACTCTACCACAAACTCAAAGGCTACGGCTGCATCTTGCAGTACGTCAGTTCGGGCGTGGTGGCCGTGACGAAGAGCCGTCGCGAAGAACTCAACGAGTTCCTCGAACTTCGCGAAGAGGAAAAACGCGCGCAGCAGTCCACCATTGGTCTTTGACCGTTGAGGCGTGAGCGCACAATATATTAAAGAAGAAACATTACACAACGCAAGGCGGACAACGGCGTGAGGCGCACAGGCGCAACGGCCGCGACCGCTCAAAAAACAAAAACAGATATGGCACAATTGAATTTTGGTGGCGTTACCGAAGAAGTGGTAACCCGCGAGGAGTTCCCCTTGGAGAAAGCACGCGAAATCTTGAAAGACGAAACAATCGCCGTCCTTGGCTACGGCGTTCAGGGTCCCGGTCAGGCTTGCAACCTGCGCGACAACGGCTTCAACGTGATTGTGGGCCAGCGTCAGGGCAAAACATACGACAAGGCAGTGGCCGACGGCTGGGTGCCGGGCGAAACGCTCTTCTCCCTCGAAGAGGCTGCTGAGAAGGGTACAATCATCTGCATGCTGCTCTCCGACGCAGCTCAGATGCAGCTCTGGCCCTCACTGAAAAAGTACGTGACTACGGGCAAGACGCTCTACTTCTCTCACGGTTTTGCCATCACTTGGAACGACCGCACTGGCGTGGTTCCTCCTGCTGACGTTGACGTGATTATGGTAGCTCCGAAGGGTTCCGGCACTTCGCTCCGCACCATGTTCCTCGAAGGCCGCGGCTTGAACTCTTCGTACGCCGTATACCAGGATCACTCTGGCAAGGCTACTGAAAAGGCTATCGCATTCGGCGTGGGTATCGGCTCGGGCTATTTGTTCAAGACCGACTTCAAGCGTGAGGCTACCAGCGACCTCACTGGCGAACGCGGTTCGTTGATGGGGGCTGTGCAGGGCTTGTTCCTCGCTCAGTACGAAACGCTCCGCGAACACGGCCACACTCCCTCGGAGGCCTTCAACGAAACAGTGGAAGAGTTCACGCAGTCGCTCATCCCCATGATCGGCAAGAACGGTATGGACTGGATGTACGCTAACTGCTCTACCACGGCACAGCGTGGCGCACTTGACTGGATGACTCCCTTCCACGACGCTATCAAACCCGTGATGGAGAAGCTCTACCAGAGCGTGGCAAGCGGCAACGAGGCTCAGATCTCTATCGACTCCAACTCGAAGCCCGACTACCGCGACGGTTTGGAGAAGGAACTCAAAGCCCTCCGCGAAAGCGAGATGTGGCGCGCCGGCGAAACCGTTCGCAAACTCCGTCCCGAGAACAACTAATAAAACTTAGCCCATAGGGTATACAACAAAGCGGCCTGCAAATCCCCACTCGCGTGGTGAATTTGCAGGCCGCTCTATTGGTAATCGCCGCGCCTCGGTGCGGCGATTGTGGGTTAGTGGCAGCAAGCGCAGGGCTTGAGCTGCTTGAAGAAGTCGTTGCCCTTGTCGTCTACGAGGATGAAGGCGGGGAAGTCCTCTACGGTAATCTTCCAGATGGCCTCCATGCCGAGCTCGGGGTATTCAACGCACTCAATGCTCTTGATGCTGCTCTGCGAGAGCACTGCTGCTACGCCGCCGATGGTGCCGAGGTAGAAACCGCCGTGCTTTTGGCAAGCGTCGGTTACAACTTGGCCGCGGTTGCCTTTGGCAATCATCACAAGCGATGCGCCGTGGTCCTGGAACTCGTCTACGTAGGGGTCCATGCGGTTGGCCGTTGTCGGGCCCATGCTGCCGCAGGGATAGCCCTCGGGAGTCTTGGCCGGACCGGCGTAGAGGATGGGATGGTTCTTGAAGTATTCGGGAAGGTCCTCGCCAGCGTCGAGACGGGCTTTGAGTTTGGCGTGAGCAATGTCGCGAGCCACGATGATGGTACCTTTCAGGCTGATGCGCGTCGAAACGGGATACTTGGTGAGTTCGGCACGTACGGCATCAATGCCCTTGTCGAGGTCGATTTCTACGCCCTTTGCGCCCTCGCCCGGCTTGCGCAGCTCTTCGGGGATGAGTTCGGTTGGGTTGCTGTCCATCTGTTCGAGCCAGATGCCGTCCTTGTTGATCTTCGCCTTGATGTTGCGGTCGGCCGAGCAGCTAACGCCCATACCGATGGGGCAGCTTGCGCCGTGGCGCGGCAGGCGGATGACACGGATGTCGTGGGCAAGGTATTTGCCGCCGAACTGTGCGCCAAGGCCAATCTTGTGAGCCTCGTGAAGGAGTTTCTCTTCGAGGTCGATGTCGCGGAAGGCACGGCCCGTTTCGTCGCCCGTGGTGGGCAGGTTATCGTAGTACTTGATAGAGGCGAGCTTCACGGTGAGGAGGTTCTTCTCCGCGCTGGTGCCGCCGATGACGAACGCAATGTGGTACGGGGGGCAAGCCGCTGTGCCGAGGCTCTTCATCTTCTCCACGAGGAAGGGCAGGAGTGTGCCTTCGTTCTGGATAGTGGCCTTCGTCATGGGGTAGAAGTACGTCTTGTTGGCAGAGCCGCCGCCCTTAGCCACCATCACGAAGCGGTATTCGTCGCCCTCAACGGCCTCGATGTCGATCTGTGCCGGCAGGTTGCAACGCGTGTTCACCTCGTCGTACATGTTGAGGGGAGCGTTTTGCGAGTAGCGCAGGTTGTCCTCCGTGTAAGTGTTGTACACGCCGAGGCTCAACGCTTCCTCGTCCTCGAAGTCGGTCCATACGCGCTGGCCCTTTTCGCCGTGGATGATGGCCGTGCCGGTGTCCTGGCAGAAGGGGAGGATGCCCTTGGCAGCCGTTTCGGCGTTGCGGAGGAATTGCAGAGCCACGTACTTGTCGTTTTCTGAGGCTTCGGGGTCGGTGAGAATTTTAGCCACCTGAGCGTTGTGTTCGCGGCGGAGCATAAATTCCACATCGTGGAAGGCCTGCTGTGCGAGCAGGGTGAGAGCCTCTTTCGACACTTTGAGGATTGTTTTGCCCTCAAACTCGCCTGTGCTCACGCCTTGTGTGCCGAGCAGGCGGTATTCCGTGGTGTCCTTGCCCAACTGGAACATGGGAGCATACTTGAATGCAGGAGTTGTTGCCATAGTTTGTGCTATAAATTGTGTAGAATACGTCTGTTTTTACAAAGGCAAAATTACGGAAAACCTTTCATAACATTGCCCTTCGGCAAAAGTAGCCGCAAAAAAAGGCAGAAAGCCTTGCAAGTCCTTTGCTCTGAACATTGTCCAGGGCTGTGGACTTGCAAGGCTTTCTGCCATTCATGCGGCTTTTATTCCACCACGACCTTCTTGCCGTTCACCACGTAGATGCCCGGGGTGAGCGACGTGATGGGAGTGAAGCCGGCAGCTACGTTGAGCTGGCGCACGAGCGTGCCGGAGAGCGAGTAGATGCGTACGGTCTGCGGCGTGCCTACGCTCAGTTCGATGCAGCCTTTGCCGCCGTGTACATTGAAGTATGCCTCGGCCTTTGCCTCGTTGAGCGAGGTGGTTGATGCGTCGTAGCCGTACTTCTTGTCGAGAGCCGCTACGCGTTGGCGTATCCACGTCTGTGCATAGGTGGCTTCCTTCTGAAGCTGCTTGTGGTAGGTGTGCTTCTTAGACTCCTCGCGTGTGTCGGCTTGGCTGTCCTCAAAGAGTTTTGCGTAGTCGGCAAAGCGTGCGGCGAGGTTGTCGGGGTTGAAGCTCGTTTCGCGCAGTTCTGCATAGCGGGCAGTGAGATCGCTCTTCCAAGGAATGCTTGTGCTGCTCTTGAGGCGGGCGAAGACGGTGTGCTGTCCGTGCTCGTTCTTCCATATATAGCTGTCGAAATCCTGCGTAGCGTCGCTCGTGTTTCCGATTGCAGCGTAGTAGTCTTGACCAAACGTGCCGTCGAGATCCCAAGGAGCGATGGAAATCTTCTGGCTGTTCTCGTCGGCCTGCGTGTCGTACACATAGAAGAACATGTTCTTGCCGTGGTTGTCGGTAGCGAAGAGCAGTTCGATGAAGAGGTAGTAGTCGCGGAAGACGGGATAGTCGAACCAGTCCTTCACGCTTGCGTCAAATGTAGACTGCGTTTTCGTGGTGGCCACGAAGTTGACTGCGTTGTAGAGCGGTGTCCAGTAAGCCGCCTCGTCGGTAGCGTCGGGGTATTTCTGCTCATAGCCGTGCCATGTTTCGTTGCCCAGGTAGTTGTAGATGTCGCGCGGAGCGGTGTAGGGGTAGATCTGGCTGTCCGATTCGTGACCCATAAATACCTCATAGCTCCAGTCTGTCGACTTGTAAAGCACGCCGTGCACCTCCTCAGAGCCGGTAGTAGAACTGGTAGCGTCTACGTACTTTTTCAGTTTGAGCTGCTTGCGGTCCATCTTCTCCGTCATGCAATAGAGGCCGAAGTATTTGCCGTTGAGCAATACCTCCACAAACTTGCCGCGTGTGCCGGTACGCAGTTTCTTCTCCTGGGCGGAGTAGTAGGGCTTTGTGGAAAAATCGTTCCAGAGGTCGGTACCCACACGGTTGCGCATGCAGGCACGGTCGATGTACATGGCATCGAGAATCCAGTTGTTGTCGGAGCGCAGGCCCAGCAGCTTGCGGTCGATGGAGTTGCCCTCAGCGTCGCGCAGCTTGACGGCGTACGACTTCTTCGAGTAGTTTTGCGAAGACGCGCCGCGGTACTTAAAGGCTGCAATGTAGGTGGAATCGAAGCCTGCGTTAGTCGGGTCGGTCACGCGGATAGAACCAGAAGTATAGTAGTTGCCGTTGCACGAGGGGTAGTTGATTTCAACGATGGGCAGGAACGTGAACTTCACCTTTGCTTCGAAGAGCGTTGTGCCGTCGGAGGTGCAAAGCGTCATGGGGTATTCCGTGGCGCAGTCCACGTTGCTGAACGCCACCTCGCCCGTGCCTTCGTTCGGGGCTTCGCCGTTCACCTTCACCACGTAGCCGTTGTCAGAGTAGGCCGACTTGAACACCGTCTTCAATACGGGGAGGAAGTCGCCGCCTTCGCGGAGCGTTTCGGGCAGGGGGAAGAAGTAAGAGGACGAACCCTCGTCGTACACCAGTTCCTTGTTGTCGAACTGCAAAGAGTCGAGAGCCTGGCGGAACGATGTGGGCGTTTCGGGTTCTACTTCGGCATCTGCGAACGTGATGCCGTTCTTCTGCAACAGTTGCACGTGGCGCTTGTCGGACGAAGAGAATACAAACACCGAACCCGCGTCTACATTGTAGAGGCCCACCACGTGGTTGGAGCCGTCGAGGTCGTAGTCGTTCCAGTAGAGGTAGCTGCTCTGCTGCGTGCCGGAGGTGCTGTACGAGATGTTGTCGAGTTTGCAAAGCGCATAGCCCTTGTAGTCGGAGCCTTCCTCGCCGCTGATAGACCAAATGTTGCCCGTAGACGATGTGCTCGATACGCTCAAGCCCGTGCGGTAGGCGTATTCCTCGTATTTCTTAGCCCAGTCCGTCGAAACGTATTGTCCGTCTGCGGTGTAAATCTTCACGCCCGTGCCGCTCTGCACAAAGTAGAACTGCGTGCGCTTTGTGGAATCGGTAATTTCGGTGAGGATGCTGTTGTCCACGCATATGTAGCGCGAGGTGCGTACATTAATAATGGAGTAGAGAACGGGGTTGCTCGTGTCGGTGGTGTAGACAACGGGCTGCGAGAGGAGCGTGCGTTCCCAGTATTCATTCAGGCCGTTTTTGCCCTTCGTGTCGGTGGAGTAGTTGCTTGACGAACCGCCAGCCGTGTCGCCGCCGCCCGAATCGCCACCGCTGGTGTCGAGCACGTCGTTGCCGTTCTCGTCGTAAATCTTGAAGAGTTCGTTGCTTGAACCTCCGCCGCCTTCGTACGTGCCGAGCAGGTATGTGCCGTCCTTGCGCAGGTTGAAGTACTGACTTGTCTCCTCCGTGTTGCTGATGGTGAGGTAGGAAATCTCGTTCGTCACCATCTCGGTGATTTCCCATTCGCACGTGCTGACATCGAGCGTGGAGGACAGCACAAGACCCTTCTGCACGCCGTTGATGCGGGTGCTTGAATAGGCAATGTACTGGTTGGTGCTGGCGTTGCGGAACGTGTAGCCGTTAGTCCCCTTTTCGATGTACCACCAGCCGTCGTCGGCGTTGGTCGTTTCGGTGAGGTAGTAGAGCAGTGCGCTGGAGTTGTGCTGGCTGCCCAGCGCCACTTCGCCCGTTCCGTAGAACTTGCACGCAATGCGGTACTTTGTGCCGCTCTTGAACGTGGGCGAGGCATTTGCAACGCCCAGAGTGAGCATCGCAATGAGAAAGAGTAAAAATCTTTTCATGTATCTGAGATTGTGTGTTTTTCATAAAGGATGGAAGCCCTTGGCCTCCATTCATGGCTAATGGCCTTGCCGCAAGGGAAAAATGCGACAAAGCCTAATGCGCGGTAAAATTACGATTTCTTTTGCTTCGTGTTACATATTGTGTAATGAATACGACGGAATTGCCATTTTTGTCTACCAAAACAGGGTGATTGTGGCCCTCAACCCGTATTTCACCATCTGGCGCGCCGTTCTGCGCTCACCCAATCCACGTAAAAATCAGCCGCTTTCGCCTCGCGGCAAAACAGGTAGACGAAAAAGCGTTACATTTGCACGCACATCCAAACAGTACACAGATATATGAAGAAGACGCTTATCCTCGTGCCGGCCGCAGTGTGTCTGGCACTCACGCTCCCCGTGCATGGAAGCACGTCGGCGAGCCGTATGGCCACCGAGCCCGATACAACCCTCGCCGACACCGTGGCATGGAGCGACAGCATAGACGAAGAGTTCAGTTACAGCGAAGACAGCGACTGGGCAGGCGACGGCGACAGCGAGGCCGTTGACAGCACTGCAGATGATTCTCAAAACGATTTCTGCACGCCCAACGACGAACTCCTTTCAGAATATAGCTCTAAGAGCGCAGACTACAGTTTGCAGAACTCCAAGGACGCTAACACCGGCATCACGTTCAGCGCAACGCTCTTCACCCCCGACCAAAACGGCAAGGGCGAGGTGAAGAAAGGCAGTGGCTACGCCCTGATGGCCAGCCGCGTGCTTTCCGCTTCGCTCGACCCTGCGGCTTACGCCAAGTGGAAGGACGACAACCTCGACAAGATGCTCGAAAACAAGTGGAAGGCCGTGAAGCAACAATACACTGCCTCACAAACTGAGGCGGAACAAAAACTCGGCGCAGCGTACGAACCGCAGAATAGTTCATACCGCACATCCGTCACCCCCGTGTGGGCGTTGAAGGACAAGGGCGTGACCACATACTGCGTGGAGGACGAAGTCTATGAGGCCGGTGACACCATCGGAAACCTCTACCACTACTACCTCTCGTTTAGCGAGAAGGGCGACAGCCTCATGGGGCTGACCGACATCTTTAAGGAAAGCGCGCTCCCCAATGTGTTCCGCCTTGTGGGCGAGAAGTTGAGTGCCGCCACGGGAGCAACCTCCGCAGCCGAACTCGTTCCTGCCCCTGCCTCCGACAGCTATTTCGTGCGCAGCGGCTATGCGGTGCAATATGCTGGCAAGTGGTATCCGCGTCCCGCCCTCACCGAGTGCGGCGTGGTGTTCGTTTATCCCCGTTGTACCCCCGATGGCCAGTGTGCCGGCGTGGAGAACATTCTCCTCGATGCAGTGGAGACGCAGGGCTGGCTGAAATAGCCTCCTGACTTCATTACTTTTTTGCGCCACCAAATGGCACATATTGAAAATCAACGAGTTACGTATTACTCGAAGAAGGCTTCATCTAACGAC
>CAVLCM010000076.1:0-12270 GCA_963661625.1 bacterium | reverse complement strand
GGGTGAGTGAACGTACGTCTATAAGTCGAGTGAACGTACGTCTATAAGTAGAGTGGACGTACGTCATTAAAGAGGGTGGACGTACGTCGTTAGATGAAGCCTTCTTCGAGTAATACGTAACTCGTTGATTTTCAATATGCTCCATTTGGTGGTGCAAAAAAAAGTGATGAAGTCAGGCGTTCTTTTTCACGACATTTCTTTGCACTCCGCCACAAGGCAGAAGAGGGCAAAACCGCCTCTGCGGCCTTGCCCCTCTATTGTTTTTCATTTACGGGTTCTTTCTGTGTGTGTGTTTTCCTAAGGTCAAGGTTGGGATTTTCCCGTCAGCTCTTTGCCATAGCGCTTTGGAGGCAAAGGGCTGCGCACGAAAGCGTAATTACATGGTATCAAGCTTTCATTGCGTTTGTATTTCTGCATAAGTTCTGCGCAAATGTAACGCAAATATCAATTATCGCAAATATTATGCGAAGAAATTGTGACATTTACCGTCAATATGTATATTTTATGCAGCTTTCAGCGGCTTTGCATAACTTTGTAACGGCTACGAAGCCCGATCCTATATTATATATATAATGTATCCCACCATTTCCCCCTCCGACATGGCGCAATGGCGCGCAATGCCCGTTGACAGACTCGCCCTAACGCTCTCTTCACAAAAACACCCACACGCAGCTTTCATCCTTCAACAGGCAGAGGGCTGGCAACGCATGAGCCGCAAGGTGCCAGCGTGGACATCGGTTGAGGGCATTGTATTTCCGCCCCGGTTGGCACTCGAGCAGTGTTCAAGTCAAAAAGCGGCGGAATACAAGGCGAGCGTCGTTAGGCGGCTATTCCCTGATGGAGGTGGACGCATGGCTGACCTTACTGGGGGCATGGGGGTAGATTTCTCGTTTATGGCCCCTATTTTCCGTCAGGCTGTCTATGTAGAACGGAAGGAAGAACTGTGCGAGACAGCGCGCCACAATTTCCCGCTTTTGGGGCTGAACCACGCCGAAGTGGTGGAGGGCGACGGCACGGACTACCTGCGGCAGATGCCCTCGGGAGCGGACTTCCTGTTCATCGACCCTGCGCGCAGGAGCAGTTCGGGCGGCAAGGTGGTGCTTATTGAGGACTGTGAACCGGACTTGTGCGCCTTGCAACACGAACTCTTGGCAAAGAGCCGCTACGTCATGGCCAAACTTTCCCCGATGCTCGATATCTCTGCCGCCTTACGCTCGCTCCCATCGGTGAGCGAGGTGCATATTGTGGGGGCTGACGGCGAATGTAAGGAACTTCTGCTCGTGATGCAGGCGAGCGGCGGCGAACCGACTTTTTTTGTACACGAGGGGGAGACGAACATCAAGTTTACCCGCAGCGAGGAAGACGTTTGTGCGGAATACGCCACGGCTCTCGAGGATTATCTCTACGAGCCAGGGGCGGCAGTAATGAAGGCCGGGGCGTTCAAGTGGCTCTGCAAGGCTTACGGGGTGAAGAAGTTGCATCCCAACTCGCACCTTTATACCTCCTCGCAAAAGATCGAAGGGTTTCCCGGCCGCACGTTCCGCACAAAGCGCATTTACGGGTTCGACAAGCAGAGCCTCAAAGCGTTGCAGGCAGATTGCCCCAAGGCGAACCTCAGCATACGCAATTTTCCGGGACGCGTGGATACACTGCGCAAAAAACTGCATCTGAAAGAAGGCGGCGACCAATTTATTTTCGCCACCACAACCGCTGATAACCAACACATTCTCGTCGTCTGTGAAAAAGAAATCTGATTTTTTCTTCCACCAAGTGTAACTTTTCGTCGCCTCAACCGTCTACCTAATAGAGAGCCTCCCAATGAACGACATCGACTTCCGCCAGCACCTGCTCCCCATAAAGGACAAAATCTACCGTATGGGGCTGCGCATCACTCGGAATGCGCAAGAGGCGGAGGACCTTACGCAGGATACGCTCGTCAAGGTGTGGCGCGAATGCCAAAACGGCAGTAACATCGACAACCTTGAAGCCTATTGTATCACGGTTTGCCGCAACCTCGCCCTCGACCGCATAGAGCGACACGAAAACAGCACGCTCTCCATCGAAGCCGAACAGGCGGACGCTCTGGACACCGCTCCATCGCCCGAGGAACGGCTCGAACAGAAGGACCGCTTGAGGACGGTGCAACGCATCTTCAACGAGCTACCCGAAAGGCAACGTTCCGCCATCCAACTGCGCGACATCGAGGGCATGACCTACGCCGAGGCTGCCGCAGCAATGGGAATTTCTGAGGAACTCTTCAAAGTGACGCTCCACCGCGCACGCAAAATCGTGAGGGAAGCGTACGAAAAGCAAGACAACTACTATGGACTATAAATATATCGAACAACTCCTTGACCGCTATTGGAACTGTGAGACCACGCTCCAAGAAGAGGACATTCTGAAAGCCTTTTTCAGCCAAGAGGGCGTGCCTGCACATTTGGCGCGCTACAAGAGCCTGTTCGTATATGAGCAACAACAGGCCAGCCTGTCGCTGGGCAGCGACTTCGACGAGCGTGTGCTTGCCGCCGTGGCTGCCGAAAGCAACACCAACGTGGCTTCCGACAACGCCAATTCCACGGTGAAAACGGTAAAAACAGTGAAAGCAGCGCACATCTCGCTCTTCAACCGCTTACGCCCGCTCTACCGCGCAGCAGCAGCCGTGGCCATCGTAACGTTGCTCGGCACTGCCGCCCAGCATTCGTTCACTTCGTCGGACAAGAGCGCGTCCAACAGTTGGGACTACGACCAAGCAGCCTACAAGGATTCCTACCAGGACCCGCAGAAAGCCTACGAGGCCGGCATGGAAACCCTGCGTATGTTCAAGGAGGGAGCGCAGACGGCCGTTAACGACTCTGCCAAACACGGTGACGAAAGCCACAAACAGTCGATGAACCCTGCCAAAGCACGGCAATAAACTCCCTGCTAAGCAATGAAACGACTGATTTCTCTCCTCATAGCCCTCGTGTCGGTATTGACAATCGCGGCACAAGGCGAGCAGGACTTTGCCCAACGCTATATGGCGCTCTATGCAAAAGGCACGTCGCTCGAATGCACCACCATTTCGCCGCTCATGCTTGAACGCATGATGCAACTCCCCGATGTGGAGGGCAGCAATGCAGCGAAGCAGGTGCTTTCGCAACTCAAATCCATCCGCATGGTGAGCAACACCGCGCCTTCTGAGAGCACGGCACTCTACGCCAAAGCTCTCAACCTAGCTACCCGCAACGGCGCACGCTATAAGCTCTACGCCGACGAACAGAGCAAACGGCTCTACGTGCGTCGCCGAGGAAAATACATCGTGGAGATGGTTCTCTTCATGAAGCAGGAAAAACTCTTCCGCCTCATCAACCTCACAGGAAACATGACCGACGATTTTCTCCACCAGTTGCTCAACATCTAATGCCCCTTAGCCGAGGCTTCACCCCGAAAACAATCAATCTTCCATACCGCCGCCCCGAAAGCAAAGCGTTGCTCGAAAGGCGTCACCCTTTTTAAGTAAAACAATCCCGCTGCAAGGAAGGACAATCGCCCTGAGCCACCCGTTAAGTAAAACAGCCTGAACAAAACATTCCCAGGCTCAGCGTCCTGCCCCACCCTTCCAGCCCCCTCGCCCCACGCAACCGCCGTGCGCCCCAATGCACGGAAGCGTTGCAGAAAGGTTTCAGTTCTCTCCAAAAGTACGGGCGCACCCGTCGCCGTACAAGTTTCTACAAGATAAACAGGGAAGCAACTCCAAGCAAACATCTTTGCCAAGAGCTACTTCCCTTTATCTTTTATTATTGCTGCCTTCGTACTCGTGGAGCGTAGGCTTTGAGTATTCAGCGACGGCACGCACGGGATAGCCGTAGTGGCGAGCACTATTGAATACGGCGGTAAAGCTTGTGTCCATGTACAGGTAGTCAGCGTTTTTATCGCTGCTGGACGAACTTGCCCAATAGTAGCCTACCGTGCCGTTGCGCTTCAATTCGCTGCCACCGTAGAAGCCTGCGGCAGGGAAGAACAGTTCGTTGCCATTGGCGTTGGAAACCACCTTATAGCCCGTTACATCCTCTACGGTAGTCCTCGTCCACGAACAGTTGGAAGTATTCAACAATTCGGAAAACTCCGCACTGGTCGGCGTTCGCACTTCGCTGCCCCACTTCACCGTGGCAACATCTTCCGTGGCTGAAAGGTTGCCGCTGTGAGCCACTTCGTACCATACGGAATTGTCGGCGGTGTATTCAGCCTTAGTTTCCGTTTCGCCCCAAGCAAAATAATCACCGTACTGCTCAGCCGTCGTAGCGCCGATATTTGTTTCGGCCCACAACAGGCCAGAGGGCAAACCGAGGTCAACAAAACGATGGCCGTTGATGGTGCGCGACTTGTCAACCAAAGTAGTGGCCGAGCAAACATCGCCGTAGAACGTCTCGCCCACAAGCGTCACATAGAAACGGTAGTAGTAGGTTGAGCCGCTGGCAAGTCCTGACAACGAGACAGACTTATTGCCGAAAGCAGTGGTGAGAGCCACTGTGCTGTCGTTAATGGTCGGTTCGGTGTTAGTTGCGGAATAGCAAAAACCAACGGTGTACGCTTTGAGTAATCTTTTTACGTTGTCGTTCAGCACGACCCGGCCTGTTGCGTTGAAGCCGTCCTTGCCAACACTTGCAGCTGGGGAAGTGGTTATCTTGAAAGGTCCCTTGCCATCGCTGAAAGTCAGGGAGTCTACCGAAGATGATGAAAGCACGTCAATACAGCTGTTGGTCCACACATAGATGTTGCGTTGGGCAACGGCTTGCATCATTACTGACGAGAGCAGAAGGGAGAAAAGGAGGGTAAAGAATCTGTGCATGATTTCTAAGGTTTAGTTATAGGTCAATGTGGGTTGTCTTATTCTCTTGAAGCAGGGAAAGCGCCTTGTTCTCGGCCTCTTCCATGATTTCGCGCTCGCCCGGGCCTTTGTCGTTGATGCCTATGAGGTGGAGAATGCCGTGGATAAGCACGCGGTGGAGTTCCTCGTCGTAGGACTTGCCAAAGAGTTCGGCGTTTGAGCGTACGGTGTCGAGGCTGATGAAGAGGTCGCCGCTCAGCACGTCGCCCTCGCAGTAGTCAAAGGTGATGATGTCGGTATAGTAGTCATGCTGAAGGTATTGACGGTTTACTTCGAGGATTTTCTCGTCGTTGCAAAACACATAGGCCACCTCGCCCACACGCTTGCCGTAGGAGGCTGCCACGCGACGTACCCAAGCGGTTGTGTCGCGGTGAGAGATGGCGGGCATCTTCACGTCTATTACGTTGTAACTAACCATTGTTTTATGATATTTCTAACAAAAATAAGCGAATTAATCGAACAAACTCGGCTGTATAGGGTCTGAGCCGAACATACTACGCCCCAAGTGTTTGTAGGCCAACTCTGTCACCTCGCGCCCACGGGGCGTGCGGCGGATGAAACCCTCCTTGATGAGAAAAGGCTCATAGACCTCCTCCACCGTTCCGGCGTCTTCGCCAATAGCCGTGGCAATGGTGGTGATGCCCACAGGGCCGCCCTTGAATTTGTCAATGATAGTGAGGAGTATCTTGTTGTCAATCTCGTCGAGCCCGTACTTGTCAATATTGAGAGATTCAAGAGCAAACGAGGCAATGCGCATGTCGATGCGACCATTGCCCTTAACCTGTGCAAAGTCGCGCACGCGGCGCAGCAGGGCGTTGGCTATACGGGGCGTTCCGCGCGAACGACTGGCTATCTCGCCAGCAGCCTCAGCGTCGATAGGCACACGCAAGATGCTTGCCGACCGTTCAATGATGCGCTGGAGCGTAGCGGCATCGTAGTATTCGAGGTGGAGGTTGATGCCGAAACGGGCGCGCAGAGGAGCCGTGAGCAAACCGCTGCGCGTAGTGGCCCCCACGAGAGTGAACGGACTAAGGTCTATCTGGATGCTTCGCGCCGCCGGCCCTTTGTCGATCATAATGTCGATGCGGTAGTCCTCCATGGCGGAGTAAAGGTATTCCTCAACAACGGGCGAGAGGCGGTGGATTTCGTCAATAAAAAGCACGTCGTTCGGTTCGAGGCTTGTGAGCAGTCCGGCCAAGTCGCCAGGTTTGTCGAGCACCGGACCGGAGGTAAGCTTGAAACCCACGCCCAGTTCGTTGGCAATGATATTCGACAAGGTAGTTTTGCCCAGACCCGGAGGACCGTGGAGGAGTGTATGGTCGAGCGGTTCGCCGCGGTATTTCGCTGCCTCTACAAACACGCGGAGGTTCTCCACCACCTTACTTTGTCCACTGAAATCAGAAAATTGCAGCGGGCGCAGGGCGTTTTCGAAGTCGCGCTCCGAGGACGACGGACTTTGCTGTTCCGAACGGATGTCAAAAGTATCGTTGTTCATCATACGTGCAAAGGTAGTGCAAGGCAAGCAGAATGCAAACGTTATCAGGCGGTTTGTAGCTCACGGCTTATGAAACGCTTTACCGCAAAGCCATACGTCATAGGCTTTGCCACGCAATTCAGACATATCCAAAAAACAACGGTTTCCCTTTACCCTCCGCAGCGTTTCTATTACTTTTGCCCAACGAATAAGCGGGCGAAACGCTTGCAGAAAGCCTCAGAACAAGGCTATTGTGTGCAAAATACGCCGTTTCACCGTAAAACCACATCCACCTCATGGTACTCAACTACATTTGGATAGCCTTTTTCCTGATTGCATTCGTCATTGCGGTAGTCAAACTCGTGGCGTTTGGCGACGTGAGCGTGTTTCCTGCAATCATGGATAGCACGTTTGACTCCTCAAAGACCGCCTTCGAGATTTCGCTCGGCCTTACGGGCGTGCTTTCGCTGTGGCTCGGCGTGATGAAAGTGGGCGAAAAGGGCGGCGTGGTCAATGCTATGGCGCGCGTACTAAGTCCCGTGTTCAACAAGCTCTTCCCCGACATTCCCAAAGGACATCCTGTGTACGGCAACATATTTATGAACATCGCCGCCAACATGCTGGGGCTCGACAACGCTGCCACGCCCTTGGGGCTGAAAGCTATGGAGGGACTGCAAGAACTCAACCCGAAGAAAAACACGGCCTCGAACCCGATGATCATGTTCCTCGTGCTAAACACCTCGGGACTAACAATCATCCCCGTGAGCATCATGGTATACCGTGCACAGATGGGTGCGGCACAGCCAACCGACATTTTCATCCCGATACTCATCGCCACCTTCTTCTCCACACTGGCAGGCATCATCATAACCAGTCTTTACCAACGCATCAACCTCTTTCAGCCCGTATTGATTGCCACACTGGGCGGCCTGTCGCTGCTCGTGGCAGCCATCATCTGGGGGTTCAGCCAATTGGACAGCACGATGATGAACACCGTAGGCACCACAACGGCCAACGTGTTGCTGTTCCTTATTATAATCTGCTTCATCTTGGCCGGCATAAGGAAGAAGATCAACGTGTACGACGCGTTTATCGAAGGAGCGAAAGAGGGTTTCCACACCGCCGTGCGCATCATTCCCTACCTTGTTGCCGTACTGGTGGGCATTGGCGTGTTTCGTGCCTCGGGGGCAATGGACTGGCTCATTGAGGGCGTAAAGTGGACCATTAACGCTCTCGGCTTCAATGCCGACTGGGCAGGCGCACTCCCCACCGCCCTGATGAAACCCCTCTCGGGCAGTGGTGCACGCGGCATGATGGTGGATGCCATGAAAACGTACGGAGCAGACTCATTCGTGGGTCGACTGAGTTGCATCTTCCAAGGGTCTACCGACACAACGTTCTACATCCTTGCCGTATACTTCGGTTCGGTGGGCATATCACGCACACGCCACGCCGTGGCCTGCGGTCTGCTGGCCGACCTTGCCGGCGTAGTGGCAGCCATTGCCATCTGCTACCTTTTCTTCTCATAAAGCACAAACAACTTCACCATGCCAGACAATACAAATGCGCCCGCCCAGAAGGCGAGCGGAATGAAAAGCCTTGCCAAAGACACAGCCATCTACGGGCTTTCGAGCATCGTTGGCCGTTTTCTCAACTACCTTTTAGTGCCGCTCTACACGGCAAAAATCAGTGCTGAAAGCGGCGGCTACGGAGTAATTACAAACATGTACGCTTACACGGCGCTGCTGCTCGTACTGCTGACGTACGGCATGGAAACTACCTTTTTCCGCTTTGTCAACAAGGAGGAGGAAAACGGCAAGCACGTGTACTCATCCGTCCTTGCGCTCGTCGGCATGACGTCGCTTGTGTTTATCGCTCTGGTGTTAATCTTCCTTCACCCCCTGAGCCAACTGATGGGCTACGCCGACCACCCAGCTTACGTGTGGACGATGTTTGTCACGGTGGCAATCGACGCTTTTCAGTGCATCCCCTTCGCCTACCTGCGCTACAAGAAACGACCGTTGAAATTTGCGGCGTTCAAACTGCTGTTCATCACGCTCAATATTCTGCTCAACCTCGTGTACTACGTGTTGCTCGACGGGCACGACGTGGGCTATGCCTTCTACATAAACCTTGCTTGTACGACAACCATCACGTTCTGCTTCTTCGGCGAACTGAAAGAGGGCTTTTGCGGCGACCGTCCCTCGTGGAGGGAATTCAAACGGCTCGTGCGCAGCATGATGGGTTACAGCTGGCCTATCCTTGTGCTGGGCATCGCCGGCATTCTCAACCAAACGGCTGACAAAATCCTGTTCCCCTATATATATAAAGGAGCGAATGCGCACGCCCAGCTCGGCATCTACGGCGCGGCCTCGAAAATAGCCATGATTATGGCCATGATCACACAGGCGTTCCGCTACGCCTACGAGCCGTTTGTGTTTGGCAAAGCCAAGGACAAAGACAGCCGCGCCACCTACGCTGCCGCGATGAAGTACTTCCTCATCTTCACGCTGCTGGCCTTCCTCGTGGTGATGGGCTACATCGACGTGCTTCGCCACATCATCGGGTGCGACTATTGGGAGGGCCTTCGCGTAGTACCTGTGGTGATGGCGGCGGAGATACTTATGGGTGTCTACTTCAACCTGTCGTTTTGGTACAAGCTTATCGACCGCACCATTTGGGGCGCGTGGTTCTCGGGCATCGGGTGCGCCGTACTGATAGCGGTGAACGTCATTTTCGTGCCGCAATACGGCTACATAGCTTGCGCATGGGCTGGATTTGCCGGCTACGGCACGGCCATGCTCCTCAGCTACTTTGCAGGACAGCGCTACTACCCCATCGCCTACCCCTTGAAGAGCATCGGCACGTACGTACTTATCACGCTGATATTCTTCGCCGTGATGCAAGCCGCCAAGGCATACATCCCCAGCTTGCCGCTGCGGCTTCTTATCAACACGGGGTGTATTGTCCTGTTCGTGGCACACACAGTTCACTACGATTTCCCCCTGCATTCTCTCCCCGTTATAGGAAAACACTTCAAATGATAACCACGTTCGTTTTGCGATGAAACCGAATATTTCAGACAATTCCTTCCATACATACACGCTCCCTTGCGGCCTTCGCATTATCCACGAGGCACGCAGCTCGCAGGTGGTATACTGCGGCTACGTAGTGCTTGCCGGCACGCGCCACGAGGAGGCGGCCGACTCGGGCATGGCGCATTTTCTGGAACACATCACGTTCAAGGGCACGGAACGGCGGCGCGCCTGCCACATCATCAACGGACTGGAACGCGTGGGCGGCGAACTCAACGCCTTTACAACAAAACAGGAAACGGTGTTCACTGCCACGGTGCTGAAAGACGACTTTAAGCGTGCGGCAGACTTACTGACGGACATCGCGTTCCATAGCACGTATCCGCAAGCGGAGATTGACAAGGAAGTGGAAGTGATTTGCGACGAGATAGACAGTTACCGCGACACACCGTCCGACCTTATCTTCGACGAATTTGAGACGTTGCTCTTCCCCGACCAACCACTGGGACGCGATATCCTCGGTTCGGCGGAACGGCTGCGCACCTACACCACTGCCGACGCACGCCGCTTTGCCGACCGTTACTACCTGCCGCAAAATGCCGTGTTCTATGTATATGGCGACGTGCCTTTCCCAAAAATCGTTCGCACACTGGAACGTCTCTTGCCGGCAAAAGACTTCTGCGACAAGGTTTTTTCACCTGTTTCACCGCAAATTCCTGCGCCACGCCAGCAAGGCACAGAACGCCGTATAAGTCGCGACACGCACCAAGCGCACGTATTGATAGGCGCACCCTCATTTGGCGGAACGGACAGTCGCCGCTATGCACTTATCTTGCTCAATAACATATTGGGAGGTCCCGGCATGAACTCGCGCCTCAACCTGTCACTGCGCGAGAAGGCCGGACTTGTATACAGCGTAGACGCATACCTCAACACGTACCCCGACACGGGCTTTTGGAACGTTTACTTCGGCTGCGACGCACACGACGTGAAGCGTTGTTGCCAACTGGTGCGCCGCGAACTGCGCCGTTTCGTCGACAACAGGCTCACCCCCACCCAACTCCTCGCCGCCAAGAAGCAGCTGTGCGGACAAATAGGCATTTCAACCGAAGCCTCAGAGAGCTATGCCAACGCCCTCGGCAAAACGTTCGCCCACTACGGCACGCACCGCGACATCGGCCTCATCACCCGCGCCTTGCAGGAAGTCACTGCCGAACAAATCCAGCAAGTAGCCGAAACCGTTTACAACCCCGACAGACTTACCACACTTATATATTGTTAGGTTTCCCCTTTGTAGCTTATCCCAACAATCGAAACAGCCACCGCGTTTACACGCTCGGCAGCGAGTGGCCGTTTATCTTTCGGTAAAGGTCGAGGGCATATATATCTGTCATGCCCGAAAGATAGTCGAGGACAGCCATTAGGCGGTGGCCGATGCGAGGGTGGTTCACCTCATACTGCGTAGGCACTTGCTGCAAGAGCAGTTGCGAATAAGCCTTTGAGGGAGCCATCACCGCCTCAATGATGAGTTCGAGCAAGGTGTAGATGATGCGATAACCTGCAAGGTCTACGTCGGTCACTTCGCGGCAACGGTATATCTTGGACAGTGCCACCTTTTCGCAACGGTGGTAGGCTTGCAGCAGCCGGGCGGGCAGGTGGTCAATGAGCGAACCTTGGAACGTACCGTTGAGGATTTCCGCCTCGTGGTCGACAAAGACACGCACGGCCGCCCGTTCGAGCGCATTGATGACGCACGAACGATAGTAGACTATCTTGTCGTCTACGTCGGTGTCGTCGGTATAGCGGTTCTGCAACGCAAGGCGTTCGTCCTCCTCGAAGAAACCGAGGAAAAGTTCCACTGTCTGTTCGTCGGAAAGGATGCGGAGTTTGTGCGCATCCTCAATATCCATTATCTCGTAGCAAATATCGTCGGCCGCCTCCACAAGGTAAACCAGCGGATGGCGGGCAAAGCGCATCACGCCGTCGCCTGCATCGGGCTGTCGCTTGATGCCCAGAGCGTCGGCTATCTGTAAGTAGGTGGAACGTTCCTGCTCGAAGAAGCCAAACTTCGGTTTGCGCTGCGCACCATCCGACCCATAGGGATACTTCACGATGGCGGCAAGCGTGGAGTACGTCATCACGAAACCGCCGCGCCGCCGTCCGTTGAAATGGTGCGTAAGCAGCCGGAACGTGTTGGCGTTGCCGTCGAAGCGTATCATGTCCGTCCATTCCGCCTCGGAGAGTTGTTCACCGTCGGGCGTGATGAGCGAGAACAACTCACGGCCTCCGCCCTCTGTGAAATAGGTGCGGATGGCCCGTTCGCCTGAATGGCCGAACGGAGGATTGCCCATGTCATGCGCCAAGCAGGCCGCACTCACGATAGCTCCCATGCCGGTCAACTCCGTGTCACGCAATTCGGGGTGCAAGCGCATGAGTTCGCGGCTCACGTCAGTGCCGAGCGAGCGGCCTACGCTCGACACTTCAAGGCTGTGCGTCAGGCGGTTGTGCACAAAGACGCTGCCCGGGAGGGGAAACACCTGCGTTTTGTTCTGCATACGCCGAAAGGCTGCCGAAAAGATGAGGCGGTCGTAGTCGCGCTGAAATTCCGTGCGCCGTTCTTCCAGGGGGCGCGGTTTATTGTCTTTGCCAAAGCGTTCGGAGGAGATAAGTGTTTGCCAATCCATCTAGAATGTGTTTTGCGACGGCCAAGGGGAAATGCGCCGTTTGTGAACGTTTGTACAAATGTAGGAAAATCGGCTTTGCGAGGAAGCGGAATTTATAGGAAATCACTACTCCTGACTTCATCACTTTTTTGCGCCACCAAATGGAGCATATTGAAAATCAACGAGTTACGTATTACTCGAAGAAGGCTTCATCTAACGACGTACGTCCAC
>CAVLCM010000075.1:0-12279 GCA_963661625.1 bacterium | reverse complement strand
TCATCGCATAAATGTACGCTCTGATTTTCAACGGAAATACTTTACTCCGAAGCACCCCTTTTTACGACACGCTTCTTCCTGGAAAGCTTTATAGTTTAAGAAGTGTTTTACTGAAATGGAGCAACATCTACCCTCAAACAGATATTGCCAAGAACGCACATTCCATTCCTTATTGTGCAGAATGATTAGCTGAATAGTTTTTTGTAATTTTGCAGCGCACCGAGCGGAGGCAATGCTCGCCGTCGGTGCATGCAACAAGGAAACAACGTAAAATACATCACATACAATGACAAAGCGTAAGATACAATTCAGCTTGGTTTACCGCGACATGTTCCAAAGCAGCGGAAAGTTCCAGCCGCGCAAGGACCAGCTCGAACGCATCGCTCCCGTAATCATCAAGATGGGTTGCTTTGCACGCGTCGAAACCAACGGCGGTGCCTTTGAGCAAGTCAACCTGCTCTACGGCGAAAACCCCAACAAGGCCGTGCGCGCATTCACAAAGCCCTTCAACGAAGCAGGCATCAAAACACACATGCTCGACCGCGGTCTCAACGCCCTCCGCATGTTCCCTGTTCCGGCCGACGTGCGCAAACTGATGTACCGTGTGAAGCACGCCCAGGGCGTGGACATCACGCGTATATTCTGCGGCCTCAACGACGTTCGCAACATCATCCCCTCGATCAAGTATGCCATCGAGGGCGGAATGACCCCGCAGGCCACGCTTTGCATCACCAACTCGCCCATCCACACGGCTGAATACTACGCCAACATTGCCGACCAGCTCATCGAGGCCGGCGCACCCGAAATCTGCCTCAAAGACATGGCAGGCATCGGCCAGCCCGCAATGCTCGGCAAGCTCACCAAGATGATCAAGGACAAGCACCCCGAGGTAATCATTGAATACCACGGACACTCGGGCCCGGGCCTGAGCATGGCGAGCATCCTCGAAGTGTGCCGCAACGGTGCCGACGTGATCGACACGGCCATCGAGCCGCTCTCGTGGGGCAAGGTGCATCCCGACGTTATCTCCGTGCAGAGCATGCTCAAGCACGCCGGTTTCGACGTGCCTGAAATCAACATGGACGCATACATGGAGGCCAGAAAGCTTACGCAAGAGTTTATCGACGACTTCCTCGGCTATTTCATGAACCCTGCCAACAAGCTCATGAGTTCGCTGCTCCTCGGCTGCGGCCTTCCCGGCGGCATGATGGGTTCTATGATGGCCGACCTCACGGGTGTGATGGGCGCCATCAACAACAATCGCAAGGCCAAGGGCGAGAACGAACTCTCTGAGGATGAGCTTCTCGTCAAGCTCTTCAACGAGGTTGCCTACGTATGGCCCCGTGTGGGCTATCCTCCCTTGGTAACGCCCTTCTCGCAGTATGTGAAGAACATTGCCCTGATGAATCTCCTCACAGAGTCGATGGGCAAGCCCCGTTACAGCATGATGGACAACTCCATCTGGGGCATGATTCTCGGCAAGAGCGGCCGTTTGCCCGGCCCCGTGGCCGACGAAATCAAGGAGCTGGCCAAGGAGAAAGGCTTCGAGTTTACCGATGCCGACCCTCAGAGCTACTATCCCGACGACCTTGCCCGCTTCGAGAAGGAAATGGAAGAGAACGGCTGGGAACGCGGCGAAGACGACGAAGAACTCTTTGAGTTTGCCATGCACGAAACGCAATACCGCGACTACAAGAGCGGTGCGGCCAAGAAGCGTTTCCTCGCCGACCTGCAAGCAGCCAAGGACAAAGCTGGTGCAAGCGGCATGAGCATCGAAGAGGCCACGGCCTTCAAGCACGCCAAGGCCGACGCTGTGACCGCTACCGAGAGCGGCACACTCCTTTGGGAGATTGGCGGCGACGGCGAATGTGTCAAGAGCATTGAACCCTTCATCGGCAAGGAATACGCCGAGGGCGAACGCTTCTGCTACATCGAGAACACACATGGGCAAATCCTTGAAATCCCGGCTGCATTGGGCGGCAAACTCGTGGAGATCGGTGCCAAGCAGGGCGCACGCGTCAACAAGGGCGACGTGATAGCTTACGTGCAGCGCGGCGAATAAGCCCGTGCAGCGCACGCTACGCCAAAAGGCGGTAACAGGAGGCAAAAACTTCCGTTACCGCCTTTTTCATTACCTTTGCATTAGATAGCCATGCCGCGACGTGAACAACAGCGCCGCTTTCGCTTCGGGCTATCCGCACATCATGAAATACTCCATCGTAATTCCCGTATACAACCGCCCCGGCGAGGTGGACGAACTGCTTGAAAGTCTCACTAAGCAGACCGTTCGCGACTTCGAGGCCGTGGTTGTCGAGGACGGCTCGTCCGTTCCCTGCCGCGACGTGGCGGAAAAGTACGCCGCCACCCTGCCCGTAAGCTACTATGCCAAGGCCAACAGCGGCCCGGGACAGACACGCAACTACGGCGTGGAACGCGCTAAGGGCGACTACGTACTCATTCTCGACTCCGACGTGGTTCTGCCCCCCAGCTACCTTGCCGCCATCGACAGTGAACTGTCCGCCAACCCGTGCGACGCATTCGGCGGCCCCGACCGTGCGCACCCGTCGTTCACCACCACGCAGAAGGCCATTAACTACGCCATGACGTCGTTCTTCACCACGGGCGGCATCCGCGGCGGCAAAAAGAAGATGGACAAGTTCTATCCCCGTTCGTTCAACATGGGTGTGCGCCGCGAGGTGTACAACCGCCTGGGCGGCTTCTCCGCCATGCGCTTCGGCGAGGATATTGACTTCTCCACACGCATCTTCAAGGCTGGCTGCCAGTGCCGCCTGTTCCCCGAAGCATGGGTGTGGCACAAGCGGCGCACCGACTTCCGCAAGTTTTTCAAACAGGTGCACAACTCGGGCATTGCGCGCATCAACCTGAGCAAGCGCCACCCCGGCACGCTCAAAGCCGTGCACATGCTCCCTGCGCTCTTCACGCTCGGCTGCGCCCTGCTCCTTGTGCTGGCCGTCGTTGCCCTGCTGGCGGGCTGCCCCCACTGGTGGGCCATGCTCCTGCCCTTCGCCCTGTTTGCCCTCATCATCTTCGCCGACGCGTCGCGCACCGAACGGAGCCTTGCCGTGGGTGCAAAGGCCGTCGCCGCAGCCTACATCCAGCTATGGGGCTACGGTACGGGCTTCTGGCGCGCATGGTGGCAGCGCTGTGTGCTCGGACGGGGTGAGTTCGACGCCTTCCGCCACAACTTCTACAAATAACCCCACTGGCCCGGCCCATACGCACATGAAACAGAACATCACCGACTGGGACTTGGAGGACCGCCCGCGCGAAAAGTTCGCGACCAAAGGGCCTAAGAGCCTGAGCAAAGCCGAACTGCTAGCCATCCTCATCGGTTCGGGCAACACGGACGAGACGGCCGTTTCGCTGATGAAACGCCTCATGAGCGACTGCGGCAACAGCATCTCGACGCTTGGGCGCATGGACCTTAGCGAACTCTGCCAATACAAGGGCATCGGCATGGCCAAGGCAGTGACGCTGCTCGCCGCCTGCGAACTGAGCGACCGCCGCCTCGAAGAGGACCATACGCACAAGAAGATTTCGTCGTCGTGCGACATCTACGACGTATTCCTCCCAAAGCTCGGCCGCCTGCCCCACGAAGAGAGCCACGTCATGCTGCTCAACAACAGCCTCGCCATCATCGGCACAAAGCTCATCAGCCGCGGAGGTCTTACGGGCACGGTGGTGGACTGCCGCGTCATCCTCAAAGCGGCTCTGCTCGCCAACGCAACGCACATCGTTCTCTGCCACAATCACCCCTCTGGCACGCTACGCCCCAGCCGCGACGACAACAACCTCACCGAACGGCTCAAAAAGGCCGCGCAGACGGTCGACATCGTCCTGCTCGACCACCTCATTGTTACCGCAAACGGCTATTTCAGCTACCGCGACGAAGGCATTATATGACTATACACGCATACACTATCAAGGAATGACACAAGAAGAAAAGCTCCGCATAGAAACACGCATCGTAGAGGTGCTGAAAACCGTCTACGACCCCGAAATCCCCGTCGACATCTACAACCTCGGCCTCATCTACCGCATCGACCTCCACGACGACGGCTTGCTCGAAGTGGACATGACGCTCACAGCCCCCAACTGCCCGGCCGCCGACTTCATCATGGAGGACGTACGCACAAAGCTCGAGGGCATTGACGGCGTGACGGACGCAAGGGTGCAACTAGTGTTCGAGCCCGAATGGGACAAGGACATGATGACCGAGGAGGCCAAGCTCGAACTCGGCTTCATGTAGCCCCAAGTCACCATATGCAACGCGGCACACGGCGGCTCAACCGCCCCACCCCACAGCCGCCACAAACTCAAAGAAACGCAAACCCATGGCAAACGGCAATATTTATTTCATCTCCGACGCTCATCTCGGTTCATTGGCTATTCCCCATCCCCGAATGCAGGAACGCCGGCTCGTCAACTTTCTCGACAGCATTAAGCACAAGGCCGAGGCCGTCTATCTGCTGGGCGACATCTTCGACTTCTGGTATGAGTACCGCAACGTGGTGCCGAAGGGCTACACACGCCTGTTGGGAAAAATCAGCGAACTGACCGACTTGGGCGTAGAGGTACACTTCTTCTGCGGCAACCACGACCTGTGGCAAGGCGACTACTTCCAGACGGAATGCGGCATGCAGCTGCACCGCCAAAGCGAGACGGTGGAGCTGCACGGCCAGACGTTCTACCTCGCCCACGGCGACGGACTTGGCTCAACCGACAGCAAGTTCAAAATGCTCCGCGCCGTGTTCCACTCGCCCCTTTGCCAACGCCTTTTCTCTGCCCTCCACCCCCGTTGGGGCGTGGCTTTCGGTCGCAAATGGGCGAAACACTCGCGCCTCAAACGCGAGGACGGCAAAGAGCCTCCCTACCAGGGCGAACGCAACGAGGAACTCGTATGCTTTGCCAAGAAGTATCTTGAAACACATCCCGACATCAACTTTTTTCTCTTCGGCCACCGCCACATTGAACTCGACCTTATGCTCTCGCGCACAAGCCGCCTGCTCATCCTCGGCGACTGGATAAGTCAGTTTACCTATGCCGTGTTCGACGGTACGAACCTGTTTATGGAAAACTTCATCGAGGGCGAAACGCAAATGTAGTCAGCCGCCACATCTAACGACACTATGGAACAATCCCCCTTTCTCGAAGTGCGCCACATCGTGAAACGCTTCGCCTCCCACACCGCTCTCAACGACGTGAGCCTCAGCGTTCCGCGCGGCAAGGTGTTCGGCCTGCTCGGCCCTAACGGAGCCGGCAAGACAACCCTTCTGCGCATCATCAACCGCATCACACTCCCCGACAGCGGCGAGGTGGTGTTCGACAACCACCCGTTTTGCGCCGACGACGTGCGGCGCATTGGCTACCTGCCCGAGGAGCGTGGCCTCTACAAGAAGATGAAGGTGGGCGAACAGGCAATCTACTTGGCGCAGCTGCGGGGCCTTTCGCGCCACGAGGCGGAGAGCCGTCTGCGCTCGTGGTTTGAGAAATTCGGCATCATGCCCTGGTGGAACCGCAAGCTCGAAGAACTCTCCAAGGGCATGCAGCAAAAGGTGCAGTTCGTCATCACGGTGCTTCACGAACCGCCCCTGCTTATCTTCGACGAACCGTTTTCGGGTTTCGACCCCGTCAATGCCGAACTCCTCAAACGCGAGATTCTCGCCCTGCGCGACAAGGGGCACACTATCATTTACTCCACCCACAACATGGCATCCGTTGAGGACGTGTGCGACAGCATCGCCCTCATAGACCGCTCGCAGGTGGTGCTGAGCGGCGAGGTGGACGAAGTGAAAGAGCTTTTCCGCACGGGCCGCTACGAGGTTGTGGCTACCACTCCCCTGCCCGACGGCGCAGACAGTCTATACGACGTAAACAGCCACAGCGTGCGCCACAACGTCCACACGTACGAAATAAGCAAGCACGAAGGCGTAGACACGGCAAGTCTCATCACCACCCTGGCCCAGCAGGCTGACCTTCGTTCCGTGAGCGAGAAAATGCCCACCATGCAAGAGATTTTCCTCCGTACCGTAACCAATCACCCCTCGCAGCCATGAACAACCTATTACTCGTCATCCGGCGCGAATTTTCCGTGCGCGTCCGCAAAAAGTCATTTATCCTGCTCACCCTGCTCACGCCCTTGCTCTTCGCAGCCCTCGTGTTCGTGCCAATGTGGTTCGCCTCGATAAAGGACGGCACGCAGAAAGCCGTGGGCGTGGCCGACCAAACGGGACTATATCTCCGTCACTTCAAGAACAGCCCGGCATACCGTTTCGTGAGTGTGCCAGACGGGTGCGACAAAAAACTCTACGCCGACGACTCTCCCTACGAGGCGGTCATCGTTATCAGCGGAAGGCTCGCCGATACGCCCAAGGCAGTCACAGTATACTCGCGCAACGAAGTACCCTCCGGTCTGCTCTCCGACATAAAAGGCACGCTCAACGACTGCGTGCGGCAGGAGAAACTGCAAGACGCCGGCATTCCCAATCTCGACAAGGTTATCGAAGACGTTCAGACTACCGTCGACGTAGCCACCATGAAGTACAATGCCGAAGGCGAGGCCTCGGTGTCAAACTCCGACGTGGCTGTGGCAGCTGGCTTTGTAACAACGTTTCTCATCTACCTCTTTGTAATGACCTACGGCGCAGTGGTGATGCAAAGCGTGATGGAGGAGAAGACCAACCGCATCGTCGAACTCATCGTATCGAGCGTAAAGCCTTTCCAGCTCATGCTCGGCAAAATCATCGGCGTGGCTCTTGTGGGCATTGTGCAAATCGTTATTTGGGGTGCGCTCATCGCCGCTCTCTTAGCCATTGGCGGAGCGGCAATGGGGCTTACTGCTGCTGATATGTCGCAAGCTGCCGCTACTACGGGCGAAAACGCAAACATGGTACACGAAGTGTTCACTGCCCTGTTCAACCTTCCGCTCGCCGAACTGGCCATTTGTTTCGCGCTCTACTTCATTGGCGGCTACCTGCTCTTTGCCTCTATCTTCGCGGCCATTGGCGCGGCGGTCAACGAGCCGGAGGATTCGTCACAGTTCATGATGCCTATTATGATGGTGATGACGTTCGGCCTCTACGCTGCCATTGGGTCCGTCGACAACGCTGATGGACCGCTTGCCTTCTGGGCATCGTTCATCCCCCTCACGTCGCCCATGACGATGATGGTGCGCATACCGTTCCATGTGCCGCTTTGGCAGGAAATCGTTTCGCTCACCCTGCTCTACGGCACAGCCCTGACGCTGATATGGCTGAGTGGCCGCATCTACCGCGTGGGCATTCTGATGTACGGCAAAAAGCCCACCCTGCGCGAGATGGTTCGGTGGATACGCTTAAAGTAAGCGCACAGATGCGCGCTTTCCTTTCATCAGAAACTCCTATATTTGCACCACTACACATCACATCAAAGAACATGGAAAACAGCTATTTCTATATCGACGCCAGCGGCAACCAGCAGGGTCCCGTTTCGGCGCAAGCCCTCACCAGCTGCGGCATAAACACTTCCACTCTCGTTTGGCACGCTGGAATGACCGACTGGCTTCCGGCCGGACAGGTTGATGAACTCAAAGAAATCTTCCAACAAACGGCGGGCGCAATGCCTCCTCCCAACAACTCCGCCTCCACCTCCGGCAATTCTTATTCAGCAGGCAACAGCGCCTGGCAAGGAGGCTACGCCGGCGGCTATGCCAACACGGAGATGCCCTTCTGCCCCAACGACCACATGACATCCGCCATCATCGTGACTGTAATATGGTTCATTATCGGCTTCAATATCTTCGGCTTAATCCCAGGCATCATAGCCATTGTCAAGGCCGACAAGGTGTCGAGTTTCTACCGCATGGGACAGTACAACCAAGCCCTTATTGCTTCGACCGAAGCAGGCAAATGGGTGAAGTATTCCGTGATAGCCGGCATTATATCCTACGTACTGCTCCTCTTCCTCGTTGTATTTTTTGTTTGGTTTTGCGCTCTTTCCGCAGCCTCTTTCGCCGCAACTTTGTAACGACGTAGGGCATTGAGCATACCGTAGATTTTCACCCCTACCGACAATGAACGCCGCCCTGTTCATGATCGCCACGCTGGCAGCTTATTTTGTGCTGCTGCTACTCATTTCGCACCGCGTGTCACGCCGCGGGGCCAGGGGCAACGACGCTTTTTTTCGAGCCGGAAGGCAGTCGCCCTGGTGGATGGTGGCGTTCGGCATGATTGGGGCAAGCATCTCGGGCGTGACGTTTATCTCCGTGCCGGGCTGGGCCGCGTCAACCGGCCTGACGTACCTGCAAATGTGCATGGGGTTCATCGTCGGCTATGCGGCGGTGGCGTTCGTACTACTTCCGCTCTACTACCGCCTACGCCTCACGAGCATCTACTCGTGGCTCGGCTCACGCTTAGGCACATCGGCTCATCGCACGGGCGCACTCTTCTTCGTGGCGAGCAAACTGCTTGGCTCGGCGGCGAGGCTCTATCTTGTTTGCCTTGTGCTGACGCAATTTGTTGCAGCCCCCTTTCTGGGCAACGGCACGGGGGCGTTCATCCTTACTACACTCATTGTTCTTTTGCTCATCTGGCTCTACACGCGTCGCAGCGGCATCCAAACGGTTGTGCGTACCGATGCCCTGCAAACGACCTGCCTCCTGCTCGCCGCCGTGGGCATTCTCGTGGCCGTAGCCTCAAAGATGGGACTTGATGCGTCGGGCGTGTGGCAAACCGTCACGGACAGCCCCATGTGCCACCTTTGGGAATGGAATCCGATGAGCAAGCAGGCTTTTTGGAGGCAGTTCCTCAGCGGCGTGTTCATCGTGGTGGTCATGACGGGCCTCGACCAGGATATGATGCAGAAGAACCTAACTTGCCGCACCCTGCGCGAAGCTCAAAAGGACATGTGCGTCTATGGCCTCGCATTCCTTCCCGTCAACGCCCTTTTCCTTGGGCTGGGCATTCTCCTCTATACCTTTTGTCAGCAGCAGGGCATTGCCGTCCCTGCCACGGGCGACGAACTTCTTCCCTCGCTGGTCAGTTCGGGCGTGCTCGGAGCTTGGGTCATCGTGCCGTTTACTATCGGCATCGTGGCCGCGGCCTTTTCGAGTGCCGACTCGGCTATGACCGCTCTCACCACAACCTGTTGCGTCGACCTGCTGCAAATGGACGAGCAAAACGACAACACGCCGCGATCAGTGCGCATCCGCCGCACGGTGCACGTGGTTGTCGCCCTCTGTTTCGCACTCTGCATCGTTTTGTTCCGAGTTATCGGTAACGACAACATACTCAACGCCATTTACGTGATGGCTTCGTACACCTATGGGCCGTTGCTCGGACTTTACTCGTTCGGCCTTTTCACACGCCATGCCGTTCGCGACCGCCTCGCGCCGATTGTCTGCCTGCTCGCCCCCATCCTCTGCGCCCTGCTCGACTTCTACGCACCGCGCCTTTGGGGCTACACGTTCGGCTACGAACTGCTGCTGCTCAACGGCGCGCTGACCTTCGCCGGCCTGTGGCTCATACGCAGGCGAAGGCCGCAGTAACCTTTTACGACACCAATACACATTAAAGCACCATGATAAAACACACCATCTTATGCGCTGCTCTGCTGGCCTTGCCCTTCTCTCTTTGGGCGCAGCGCAGCGAACGCACCCTCGAGAAGGGATGGAAATTCACCCGCGACGACAATCCGTCGTTTTCCACCCCGTCGTTCGACGACAGCAAGTGGCAAAACGTCACCGTCCCCCACGACTGGGCCATCAATGGCCCGTTTAGCATCAACAACGACAAACAGAACACCGCCATTGCCCAAGACGGCCAGACGCAGGCCATGGAACACGCCGGACGAACCGGCGGCCTGCCGTTTGTAGGTACGGGCTGGTATCGCCTGTCGTTCGATGCGCCCGAACTGAAAGAGGGAACGAAATGCACACTCGTTTTCGACGGTGCCATGAGCCACGCCCAGGTTTACATCAATGGCGAGAAGGCCATCTTCTGGCCCTACGGCTACAACACGTTCTACGTTGACGCTACGCCGTTCCTCAAACGCGGCGCAAAGAACGAGCTCGCCGTGCGCCTCGAAAACGAGAACGAATGTTCGCGCTGGTACCCCGGCGCAGGTATCTACCGCAATGTCCACCTTGTGTTCACCAACGAGGCGCACATACCCATGTGGGGCACGCAGGTCATCACGGAGGAAATCAGCGGCCAATACGCCCGCCTCACGCAGCGCACGGAACTAGAAACAGCCCCGGGCAAAAAACTCAGCGACTACCGCCTCGTCACGGAGATTAAGGATGCCAAGGGAACCGTCGTGGCTCGCAGCGAATGCCAGCCTTCGGACAACGGCGAGAAGGCCTTTTCACAAACGTTCGAGGTGAGCAACGCCAAACTCTGGACGCCCGACTCGCCCAACCTCTACACTTCCGTTTCGCAAGTTTACGAAGGCAACGACCTGCGCGACGAATACACCACCTCCTTCGGCATACGCCAGGTGAAGGTGGAGGGCGGCAAGGGCTTCTTCCTCAACGGTCAGCCGCTCAAGTTCAAGGGTGTTTGCCAGCACCACGACCTCGGTGCCTTGGGTGCGGCAGTCAACGAAGCGGCCATACGTCGCCAGATACGCATCCTCAAAAACATGGGTTGCAACGCCATACGCACCTCGCACAACATGCCTGCCCCCGAACTCGTAAAGGCGTGCGACGAAATGGGCATGATGCTCATGGCGGAATCGTTCGATGAATGGGTAACGCCGAAGGTGCAAAACGGCTACCACCTCTTTTTCAACGAGTGGGCAGACAAGGACATTACCAACCTCGTGCGCCACTACCGCAACAATCCGTCGGTGGTGATGTGGTGCATCGGCAACGAGGTGCCCGACCAGGACGACAGTGACAAGGGCGTGAAGATTGCTTACCACTTGCAGGAACTTTGCCACCAGCTCGACCCGACGCGTCCCGTCACGCAGGGTATGGACCACCCCGACGCGGTGACCGCCAACGGCATGGGCGCAACGATGGACGTGCCGGGCTTTAACTATCGTCCGCACAAGTATCTCGAAAACTACAGCAAGCTGCCTCAGCAAATGCTGCTCGGGTCGGAAACGGCCTCAACGGTAAGTTCGCGCGGCGTGTACAAATTCCCCGTCGAGCGCAAGGCAATGGCTAAGTACGACGACCATCAGGCTTCGTCGTACGACGTGGAGCATTGCTCATGGTCCAACCTGCCCGAGGACGATTTCATACAGCACGACGACCTACCCTGGTGCATGGGTGAGTTCGTATGGACAGGCTTCGACTACCTCGGAGAGCCTTCGCCCTACTACACCGACTGGCCCAGCCACGCCTCGCTCTTCGGCATCATCGACATGGGCGGCATCCCCAAGGACCGCTACTACCTCTACCGCAGCCACTGGAACACCGCCTCGCCCACGCTCCACGTACTGCCCCACTGGACGTGGCCGGGCCGCGAAGGCGAAACGACGCCCGTATTTGTATATACGAGCTATCCCAGCGCAGAACTGTTCATTAACGGCAAGAGCCAAGGCCGACGCACGAAGGACACAAGCGTAACGATGTACAACAGTGGCGACGAGGAATCGCAGCGCACGTTGAAGCGCCAGA
Source organism: bacterium (assembly GCA_963661625.1). Classification (GTDB taxonomy): domain Bacteria; phylum Bacteroidota; class Bacteroidia; order Bacteroidales; family Bacteroidaceae; genus Alloprevotella. Next base: position 656 of record CAVLCM010000075.1, on the reverse strand, counting down.
CACGCTACCGCCTCATGTGGATGGACACGAAGTATGAGCCGGGAACGGTCAAGGTGGTTGCCTACGACGAAAACGGCAACGCAGCCGATACCACCGAGGTGCGCACAGCCGGCAAGCCCTATGCCATACGCCTGAGCGCAGACCGCACATCGCTCACGGCCGACGGCAAGGACCTGAGCTTTATTACGGTGAGCGTGGTCGACAAAGACGGCATTCCCTGCCCCACGGCCGACAACGAAATCAGTTTTAAGGTATCGGGCAATGGCACCTACCGGGCCGGAACGGGCGGCAACCCTGCCTCGCTCGAACCGCTGCAACGCCCTAAGATGAAGCTCTTTTCAGGCATGCTCACGGCAATTATCTCGTCGACCGAGAAGCCAGGCAGCATCACCGTGCAGGCTACCGCAAAGGGTCTGAAAACGGCAACGCTGCAACTTTCAAGCAAATAATCACTCTCACCAACGAGCCGGCAAACACACATTGCCGGCTCGTTGTTTTTGTCTCGAACGGGCCGTTTTGAACAAAACGGCACGAAAAGCCAATGTTGTCCTAAACGTCCTGACTTCATTACTTTTTTGCACACCAAATGGTGCATATTGAAAATCAACGAGTTACGTATTACTCGAAGAAGGCTTCATCTAACGACGTACGTCCAC
>CAVLCM010000074.1:0-12382 GCA_963661625.1 bacterium | reverse complement strand
TGACGCTTTTAGACGATATCCGTTCCGTTGCAGTAAGATATTTGGTTAGGTTGTGGGTTATCCACGGAAAAATCCCCCTGCGCCAAGTTTATTCGTATTTTTGCAAAAAGAAAACGTTATGGGACACTTTAGTAAGAAAGCAATCGCATGCCGTTTTGCAAGAGACTTAGGTTTCGACTATGCACACAGAGATGGGCTGTTCGGAAAGCAAGCTCATTATGTTGCTGACATTCGTTGGTATCACAGGAAAGAAAAAGGTGGTATGATTGGGTTACCACTTTATATAGTCATTGAGGGTGGTAAACCACGGCTACTTGATTTAGATGAGACAATGAACGTTCTCAGTGGACGTGCTTAAATAAAGGTTTTTTTGCTGATACCTATAATCAGCTAAAGTCAACAGACAACTCAGCATTGCGACTGGGGGACTGACTATCTGAGAAAGGGATGCACAGTGTGTATCCCTTTTGTTATATTTGTTTATTGTCGGTAAAGTTGCCTCTATTCCCGTTTAGTTTTTGCCTATACCGCCCGTACGGTTGTTGTTGAACGGTTGCCTGTTACCGAAGTTTTGGGATAATTAAGGGTGCGGCGGACGGCATAAAGCAAGTATGTTGTAACTTTGCGCAGTCAAAGTGCATGGCGCGCCACGTTTGAAACTGACACTACACAACTTCTTTCGCGCGCTTCTTTCACAAACTCTCCTACGTCCGTTATGATTGACGCATTTATTATTATTGTATTCCTGTGGTCCGTTTACAATGGTTGGCGCACAGGCTTTCTCAAAGAAATCACCTCTACGCTCGGCATACTTGTGGGACTGCTCGTCGCCGCCACGTGCTACTCTGCTTTTGGCAAGTACTTGGCGGTGAACGGCAGCGAAACGAACATGGTGACGAGCATCATCGCTTTCCTCCTGCTTTGGATTATCGTGCCGATAGCCCTCGGCCTTGTGGCTAACATCCTTACCAAGTCGCTCAAGGGGATGAAGCTGGGCATACCCAACAGCATTCTCGGCGCATTGGTCAGCGTGCTGAAAAACCTCGTGATACTCAGTTGCGTGTTCAACGTGATGACAGGGCTGCACATCCTCAACACCGAAAAGGCCGACAGTTCCAAACTGCTCAAGCCCGTAGCCGGGGCTATGCAGCTCTTCTTCTCCGACAAGGAAGGCGAAAGCACAGCGCAGCCCACCGACAGCACGGGCGAGAAGTCCGACACCATCTGGGTAAACCTGCAGGACACCACGCGCAAAGCGAAATGACGAAAGCGCACAGCTAAACTGATGAAAGAAAACACATGGCAGACGAGAACACACTTGTAAAGCAAATAACCGACAAGAAATACGAGTACGGCTTCACCACCGACGTGCATACCGACATCATTGAGCGCGGTCTCAACGAGGACGTGGTGCGGCTCATTTCCCAAAAGAAGGGCGAACCCGAATGGCTGCTCGACTTCCGCCTCAAAGCCTTCCGCTACTGGCAGACGCTCAAACAGCCCGACTGGGGGCACGTCAACCTGCCGCCCATCGACTACCAAGCCATCTCCTACTATGCCGACCCCACCAAGAAGCAACGCGAAGAGGGCAAGAAGGACATAGACCCCGAACTGCTCAAAACGTTCGACAAGCTAGGCATACCCCTCGAGGAACGCATGCAGCTGGCCGGCGTGGCCGTGGATGCCGTGATGGACTCCGTCAGCGTAAAGACGACGTTCAAGGACAAACTGCAAGAGAAGGGCATCATCTTCTGCTCCATCTCGGAGGCCGTGCGCGAAAATCCCGACCTTGTGCGCAAATACCTCGGTTCGGTCGTACCCTACCGCGACAACTACTTCGCCGCCCTCAACAGTGCCGTATTCTCTGACGGGTCGTTCGTGTACATCCCCCGCGGCGTGCGCTGCCCCATGGAACTCTCCACCTACTTCCGCATCAATGCCCGCAACACGGGACAGTTTGAGCGCACGCTCATCGTGTGCGACGACGGCGGCTACGTAAGCTACCTCGAAGGCTGTACGGCCCCGATGCGCGACGAGAACCAGCTCCACGCCGCCATCGTGGAGATTGTGGTGAACGAAGACGCGGAGGTGAAATACTCCACCGTGCAAAACTGGTACCCCGGCGACAAGGAGGGGCGAGGCGGCGTTTACAACCTCGTGACAAAGCGCGGACAACTGCGCGGCGCCAACTCCAAACTCTCGTGGACGCAGGTAGAGACAGGTTCGGCCATCACGTGGAAATACCCCTCGTGCATACTGATGGGCGACAATTCCCAGGCGGAGTTCTATTCCGTGGCCGTCACTAACAACCACCAGGAGGCCGACACCGGCACCAAGATGATTCACATAGGGCGCAACACGCGCAGTACCATCATATCCAAGGGCATATCGGCCGGCAAGAGCCAGAACTCCTACCGCGGCCTTGTGAAAGTGGGCAGCAAAGCCTCGGGGGCGCGCAACTATTCCTCGTGCGACTCGCTGCTGCTCGGTTCGGAGTGCGGTGCGCACACGTTCCCCTATATCGACGTGGCCAACCCCGACTCAACGGTGGAACACGAGGCTACCACCTCGAAGATTTCAGAAGACCAGTTGCTCTACTGCAACCAGCGCGGCATACCCACCGAAGACGCAGTGTCGCTCATCGTGGGCGGCTACGCCAAAGAGGTAATCAACAAGCTCCCGATGGAGTTTGCCGTAGAAGCCACCAAACTCCTCAGCGTTTCGCTCGAGGGGAGCGTGGGCTAAACGGGACGAGAAGAAACGGACACAACAAGCACAAAACGCATGATTACGATAAAAAACGACACCCTTTGCGCCACCGTCAGCGAAACGGGCGCGGAGGTGCAAAGCATCAAGGACGTACGCACCGGCCGCGAATACCTGTGGCAGGGCGACACGCAGTGGTGGAGCGGCCGTTCGCCGCTGCTCTTCCCCATTGTGGGCGGACTGTGGAACGGCACGTACCGCCTCAACGGCAAGGAATACAAACTGCCTAAGCACGGCTTCGTGCGCCGCGCCCCGTGGCATGTGGTGAGCAAGAGCAAAAGCAGTGTACGGTTAGAGTTCCGCAGCACGGTCGGCACGTTCGCCGATTTTCCCTTTGCCTTTTGCCTTTCCGTCACATATACAATTGAAGGTTCACGCCTCACGGCCGCAATCAGCGTAGACAACCTCAGTTCGCGTGAAATGTTCTTCCAAGTTGGCGGACACCCGGCCCTCAACCTGCCGGGGTGGAACGAAGCCGAGCCTGTCGACGGCTATCTCCGTCTCGAAGGCAACGCAACCCACGTTGTGCGGGCCGGCGAGCAGGGCTGCCAGGAGGAGGTAACGTTCCCCGTACCTTTCAACGAGGACAATCTCATTCCACTTTCGGTTGAGACGTTCTGCCACGAAGCACTGATATTCAATAATAATCAAATCTCAGCCGCCACGCTCCTCAACAAGCAGAAGCAACCCGTGGCCCGAGTGGAGAGTACGGCTCCCGTCTGGCTCTTTTGGAGCCCGCAGGGCGTGCATACGCCGTTCATCTGCTGCGAACCGTGGTATGGCCTGTGCGACCGCATAGGCTTTGAGGGCGACATTGCGGAGCGCCCCTACATCAACCGCGTTGAGGCCAACGGCCAATGGACTGGCGGTTACACCATCGAAATCTTGCAGGGCGCAAACGACTAAACTCTCTGCAAGCGCGCAAACTTCTAACCCTACTGAATGACGCAAACTTCCAACACAAACCAATTCAACGTGCTCGCCGAAAAGCCGGTGGGCAAACTCCTTATCCAATACGCCATACCGGCCATTGTGGCCATGGCGGCATCGTCGGTCTACAACATCATCGACGGCATATTCATCGGCCAGGGTGTAGGCCCGGAGGCCATCATGGGCTTGGCCCTTACCAGTCCTATCATGTCGCTCACGGCAGCATTCGGAGCTATGGTCGGCGTGGGCGCAGCCACGCTCATGAGCGTAAAACTCGGGCAGAAAGACTACGGCACGGCGCAGAAAATCCTCGGCAACGTGGTGATAATGAACCTCTCAATGGGTATTCTGCTTGGCCTCGTACTTCTCTGTTTCATCAACCCCATCCTGCGCTTCTTCGGTGCGAGCGACGTGACGCTCCCCTACGCACGCAGTTTCATGACCATCATCTTGGCGGGCAACGTGGTGACACATCTCTACCTCGGGCTCAACGCTATGCTCCGCTCCACCAACCGTCCGCAAAAGGCCATGTTCGCCACGTTTGGCACGGTTATCCTCAACTGCGTGTTCTGTCCCATCTTTATCTTCGTATTGGGTTGGGGCATTCGCGGAGCAGCCACCGCCACCATCATGGCTCAGTTGGTGATGCTGATGTGGCAGTTGCGCTTGTTTTCCAACCAGAAAGACCTCATTCACCTTAAGCGGAGCTTCATCCGCTGGAACGGCAAAATCGTGCGCGAATCGCTCCTTGTTGGCCTGCCGCAGTTCCTTATTAATCTTTGCGCCTGCCTCGTGGCTGCCATGATGACGCGTAGCCTCACCACCTATGGCGGCGACGTGGCCGTGGGTGCGTTCGGCATTTGCAACCGCCTCATTCTCTTTATTGTTATGGTGGTCATCGGTCTAAACCAAGGCATGCAGCCCATTGCCGGCTACAACTTCGGTGCGCAGCGGTTCGACCGCGTTACGGGTGTACTCAAACGGGCTTTGGCCGTTGGCACGTGCATCACAATGGTGGGCTTCGTCATCGGCGTGTTCTTCCCCACCCCATTCGTCAGGGTGTTTGCCAAGGATTCCCCCGAACTCATCAACATGGCCTCGCACGCCCTTAGCTGCATGGTCATGATGTTCCCCATCGTGGGCATACAGATTGTCTCCACCGCCTTTTTCCAAAGCATCGGCTATGCGGCCAAGAGCATATTCCTGTCGCTCACGCGCCAACTCATCTTTCTTGTGCCGGCCATCTTCATATTGCCGCACGTTTTCTCCGACCCTCTCGAGGGCTTGTGGCACGCTGCGCCTGTGGCCGACGGCCTTGCGTCGGTGCTGGCCATCACCCTGTTGCTCATCCAACTGAAAAAGTTCAAAAAGAAAGCTTCCCAAACCGTCTAACCCCGATATATCTACCACTATGAAAGAGACAGACAACACTCAATCACCCTTTGTGATAAACATAGGCCGTTCGCTCGGCAGCGGCGGCCGCGCCATCGGCAAACTGCTCGCCAAGGAGTTTGGCATCGACTATTACGACCGCGAAATCCTCGCCCTCGCCGCCAAGGAAAGCGGCTTCTGCCCCGAGGTGTTCGAGAAGAGCGACGAGAAAAACCGCTTCCTGCGCACGCTCGGCAACATCATCCCCTTTGTGGGCAGCGGCAGTGCGTACTACGACAACGAACTGTCCAACGAAAACCTCTTCCGCATCCAGAGCGACGCCATTCGCAAGGCGGCTTCCGAGCGTTCGTGCATTTTCATCGGCCGCTGCGCCGACTACGTACTGCGTGAGCATCCGCGCTGCGTCAACGTGTTCGTCACGGCAGACATGGACTATCGCGTGTCAAAGGTGGCGGAATGGGAAAACTGCTCGCGCGAAAAGGCTCTCGACATCATTGAGAAGGGCGACGACGAGCGCGCCAGTTTCTACAATTTCTACAGTTCAGGCACATGGGGAGCAGCCGCCACCTACCACCTCTGCATCAACTCCAGCGTGCTGGGCATCGAAGGAACGGCGCAGTTTATCAAGGAATTTGTGGAACGGAAACTAAACCTCAAAGTATGAAACATATTCTATTCGCCCTGTTCTTCGCCCTCTGCCCCCTCGGCCTGCTTGCCCAGCAAGCGCAGGTGCAGAAGCGCAGCAAAACAGTGCTGCTCTATCCAGAATTTCAGGAGGCCCGCATTCAGCAGACGTTTGGCAAGTACGTGAAGGCCAAGGCCAACATCTTCCTCAAAGACGGCTCGCTTGTCTACATCGACGAGAAAACGGGGAAGGTGATGCGCGCCTATACAAAAAACATTGTCGGCGTATATTTCAACGATACCACGCACTTCATGAAGGTGGATTCCGTTATGGCTCTTGTCGTGGCGCGAAAGGGCTACAATTACTTGCTGCGCAATACGCACGTCAACATGACGCTCTACAAGGCTGAGACGGAGGGAGGCACCAACATGGACTACTTCGACATGCCCGACTTCGACATTTTCCTCAATCTCGACACGCAGAAGCGCGACGATGAGCAGGGCATTCCTCTGTCCGACACCTTCTACTTCAACATCAAGGGGCGCATCATTCCGGCCAACGAGTCGGTGTTCAAAACGTATGTAGAAAAGGAACAGATGCAGGCATTCAAAACACTGATGGCCAATCGCTTTTGGAGTTGGCGCGATGAGAACAGCCTGAAAATGCTGCTCGACTTCCTGCCCCAATAGTCTATCACCGCAACCTCGTCCCGTTTTGATAAGATACTGGATTCTCGCCGCGCGTCCCAAAACGCTCACCGCCGCCCTCACGCCCGTAGTCTGCGCCTCGGCTCTGGCTTATGCCGAAGGGCGGTTTAGGGCCGTGCCAGCCGTTCTTTGCTGCCTCTTCGCCGCATTTATGCAGGTGGCGGCCAACTTCATCAACGATCTCTTCGACTTCCGCCGCGGCACGGACCGCTCCGACCGCCTCGGCCCCGAGAGGGCTTGTGCGCAGGGCTGGATTTCGCCGCGCGCCATGGCGTGGGGCATCGCCGTAGTCTTGGTTTTGGCGTGCGCATTCGGCTGCTGCCTGTTGCCCTACGGCGGACTGACGCTTGTGGCCATCGGTGCGGCGTGCGTGGTCTTCGCTTTTCTCTACACCACACTGCTCTCCTACATGGGGTGCGGCGACTTGCTCGTGTGGGTCTTCTTCGGCCTTGTGCCGGTCTGCGGCACGTACTACGTTCAAGCCGGATGCCTCACGCCCTCCGTGTGGTGGCTAGCCGCGGCCTGCGGCCTGGTGACGGACACACTGCTGGTGCTGAACAACTACCGCGACCGCGAGCAGGATACCCTCAGCGGCAAACGCACGCTCGTGGTATTCCTCGGCGAACGCTTCGGGTCGCTCTTCTACCTCGCACAGGGCGTTCTGGCCTACTGCTGCGTGGCCATGCTGGCCCTTTGGGGGCATACGGCTGCCGCACTGCTGCCGGCCCTTTACCTTGTGCCGCACGCTCTGACGTGGCGCACAATGGTACGCATCCGCCGGGGGCGCGAACTCAACCGCATACTCGGCCAAACGTCGCGCAACATGCTCCTTTTCGCCCTGCTTTGCTCAATCGCCCTTGCCATTTTTGGCTGAACAGGGCCTTTTCGACGGAAAATCAGGGCCAACGTGCGCTGTTCCCTGCTTTTTTCCTACATTTGCAATGCCTTATTAGCAATTCACACACTAACTATACCAAAACATTCATACCAAATGAAACCCACACTCTTTCTGCTTGCAGCCGGCATGGGCAGTCGCTATGGCGGCTTGAAGCAACTCGACGAACTCGGTCCTCATGGCGAAACAATCATGGACTATTCCATCTACGATGCTATCCAGGCTGGCTTCGGCAAGTTGGTGTTTGTCATCCGCAAGGATTTTGAGGACGACTTCCGCCGCATTGTCCTCTCTAAATATGAAGGCCACATCCCCTGCGAACTCGTTTTCCAGAGCCTAGACGCGCTTCCCGAGGGCTTCACCTGCCCCGCCGACCGCACAAAGCCCTGGGGTACTAACCACGCCCTCATGATGGGCAAGAACGTCATCAACGAGCCGTTCGCCGTGCTCAACTGCGACGACTTCTACGACCGCGACGCTTTCAAGGTGATGGGCAAGTGGCTCTCTGAACTCCCCGAAGGCTCTACGGGCAAGTATGCTATGGTTGGCTTCCGCGTAGGCAACACGCTCAGCGACAGCGGTACAGTGAGCCGCGGCGTTTGCGAGAACGACGCGAACCACCACCTCACCTCCGTAGTGGAGCGCACGAAGATTCAGCGCTTCGACGGCGTTGTGAAGTACCTCGACGACAACGGCGAATGGGTGGCTATCTCCGACAACACGCCCGTTTCGATGAACTTCTGGGGCTTCACTCCCGACTACTTCAAACACAGCGACGAGTACTTCAAGACGTTCCTCTCCGACCCGAAGAACATGGAGAACCTCAAGAGCGAGTTCTTCATTCCCCTCATGGTTGACCACCTCATCCACAACGGTCAGGCCACCTGCGAGGTACTCGACACTACTTCCAAGTGGTTCGGCGTAACCTACCCCGAGGATCGTCCGGGCGTAGTGGAGAAGTTCCAAAAGCTCGCCGACGACGGCGTTTACCCCGAAAAGATGTTCTAATCCCCTCCGCAGGGGGTGGCAACAACCCATAGCGAACGGCGCGCAAAGTCCCCGAGGCCTCGCCGCCGCAACGCTCACCCACAAAGCACCGGCCCTGCACAAGCGGAGCGTCGGTGCTTTTCTTTTACGCCAAAGCCGCTGCATTGGCGGCATATATTCCACCGCAAAACCACAAACTCATGACTCAGACCACCATCAACGAACTCGCCAAGGAAAACGCCTTCGAACTTATCGGCAAGGAGTGGATGCTCATCACCGCCGGCACGCCCCAAAGCTACAACACCATGACTGCCTCGTGGGGCGGCATAGGCTGGCTCTGGAACAAGTCTGTTGCCTTCATCTTCGTGCGTCCCGAGCGACACACGTACCAATTCGTTGAGCAAAACGACCGTTTCACGCTCTCTTTCCTCGGCCACAGCGAGGAAATGCGCCAAGCCCTCAACTTCTGCGGCACAAAGTCGGGCAGCGACTTCGACAAAGCCAAGGAAACAGGCCTCATCCCCGTAGCCACGCCCCTGGGCAGCGTAGCGTTCGAACAGAGCCGCCTCACCCTCGAATGTCGCAAAATGTTCCGCTCGGAGTTCCAGCCCGAACAGTTCCTCGACAAGGAGGCCCTCAGCCGTTGGTACAACGACCAGCCCGGCGGTTCGCTCCACACCCTCTACATAGCCGAAATCGAAAACGTCTACACACGTTGACCGAGGCCTTTACGCAGAAGAATTTGAGTATCTCACAAATTCAGGCGTGGCCTTGGCTGTTCAGGCAATAAGTTGCCCAGCCTTTCCGTTGATTGAATCGGAAACGAAGAGCTTGCTCAAACTCTACATGAGCGACGTAGGACTGCTTACGGGCATTCTCTACGGCCACAACATCAACGCCGTGCTACGGGACGAACGGAGCGTAAACCTTGGGGCGGTGTACGAGTCGGTCATTGCACAGGAACTCCATGCGCACGGATTTCAGCTACACTACTACGACAACAAGCAGAAAGGCGAAGTGGACTACCTGATAGACGACTACCAAAACCTGACGGTGCTTCCGCTTGAGATTAAATCGGGCAAGGACTATACCGTACACAGTGCGCTCGACAAATTCTTGGCCACGCCTGAATACCATATCAGCCAAGCCGTTGTGCTAAACAACGAACAAGCCGTGAAACAGGAGAACGGCATCACCTATCTGCCTATATATTATTGTATGTTCTTCCACAACGGCACAGCTGCGGAGGACGAACTGACAATTCCCGAAGTTTCATTCCCCGAAACTTTCTAACTTTGCAAAAGAGCCGTCCTGCAAGGCGCAAAGCGGCACTATCCGAAACGAAAATGATAGACAGAGCCACCATACAGCGAGTGACCGATGCAGCCGACATCGTAGAAGTTGTCAGCGAGTTTGTCACGCTCAAACGGTCGGGCGTGAACTACAAGGGACTCTGCCCGTTCCACAACGAGAAGACACCTTCGTTCACCGTGTCGCCCTCGCGCCAGATGTGCAAGTGCTTCTCGTGTGGCAAGGGAGGCAACGCCGTTCATTTCCTCATGGAACTCGAACACATGACCTACCCCGAGGCCATCAAATGGCTCGGCAAGAAGTACGGCATCGAGGTGAGGGAAAAGGAACTGACCGACGAGGAACGCCTCCAACAGAACGAGCGCGAGAGCATGTTCGCCCTCAACGAGTGGGCGTGCAACTATTTCCAGGACATGCTCCACAACGATGTGGACGGCGTGGCGCAGGGCATGGCCTACTTCCGCGAGCGTGGCTTCCGCGACGACATTATCCGCAAGTTCGCCCTGGGCTATTCAAGCGAACGGCGCGACGCAATGAGCCAAGCGGCCCTGGCGCACGGCTTCAACGAGAAATACCTTGTCGACACGGGACTGTGCTACCGCCGCGAGGGCGACGGCGGCATAGTCGACCGTTACCACGGCCGCGTGATATTCCCCGTCCACAGCGTGTCAGGGCGCGTGGTGGCCTTCGGCGGCCGCATCCTGAGTAAGGAGAAGCAGAAGAACGTGGGCAAGTACGTCAACTCGCCCGAAAGCATTATTTACAGCAAGAGCAACGAACTTTACGGCCTCTACCAGGCAAAGAACGCCATCGTCAGGCACGACTGCTGCTACCTCGTTGAGGGATATACCGACGTAATATCGATGCACCAAAGCGGCGTGGAGAACGTCGTGGCCTCATCGGGTACGTCGCTCACCGAAGGGCAAATAAAACTGCTGCACCGCTTCACAGACAACATCACCATCCTCTACGACGGCGATGCAGCCGGCATCAAGGCAAGCTTGCGAGGCATCGACATGCTACTGGCTGAGGGGCTCAACATCAAAGTGTTGCTCCTGCCCGACGGCGACGACCCGGACAGCTTTGCTCGCAAACACCGCGCCGACGCCTTCAAGGCTTACATTGAGCAACACCAGGTGGACTTCATCACGTTCAAGACGGGCCTGTTGCTCAAGGAGGCACAAAACGACCCCATCAAGCGCGCCGAAATGATTACGGACATCGTGAAGGACATCTCCGTAATTCCCAACATTATCGTGCGGCAGATGTACATCCACGAGTGCGCCTCGCGCCTCTCCATCAGCGAGGAACTCATCGTCAACCAGATAAACAAGGAGCAGCGCGCCAAGCGGGCAAAGGAAAACAAGCGAGGCGCAGAGAACGAGGCTGAACAAGTCGAAACCGCTGCTGAGGCCGAAGCCCCTATGCAGTTGCCAACCGACAAGGAACTGGCCAGCGAACGGTTGCTCGCCACGCTCGTTATCCTCTACGGCGAACGCAAAATGCACGCCGCCGCTGCCGAAGGAGAAGAGGGACAGGCGCCCGAAGCGTGCGTGGCGGAATACATCAGCCAAAGTCTGCAAGACGACGGACTGGCTCTGCGCAACGCCCTCTACGCCCGCATATTGCAGGAGGCGGTGGCCAACTGCCGCGCGGAGGGGTGGAAAGCCCTGCCCTACTTCCTCTCGCAGCCCGACCCCGACGTGAGCCAGGCGGCCTCAGAGCTGGGACAAGAGCAGTTCACCCTAAGCACAAACCAGCGCGCACAGTATACCGACGATGCGGAACGCCTCGACGACATTGTGCCGCACGTGCTGCACGACTACAAGCACGCCATCCTCAAAGAGCAACTCAAAAGCATCCTGCAAGAACTGAGAAGCCCGCTCCTTGCGCACGACACCGCCCGGCAGGAAACGCTCATGCGCCAATACATGGAGCTGAGCGAAATGGAACGCCAGTTCGCCAAAGTGCTGGGCGACCGTGTGGTGCTGAACTGACTTTTCGTAACTTAGCTCCCGAATAACGCCCCAAATCCAGCAGTCATGAAATACCCTATCGGAATACAAAGCTTTGAGAAGATTAGAGAAGACGACTTCGTCTACATAGACAAGACGGACCTGATTTACAATCTGACACACGACGGCACAATTTATTTTCTCTGCCGACCGCGCAGGTTCGGGAAGTCTCTGCTTGTGTCTACACTCAAATGCTACTACGAGGGACGCAAAGAACTCTTCAAGGGACTGGCAATCGACAAACTCGAAAAGGATTGGCAACAGTACCCCGTCTTCCACCTCGACTTCAATGGCATGAACTTCACAAAAGCCGGCATGCTGGACGACAGACTGCTTGGTTTTGTGGAGAAGCAAGAGAGTGTCTACGGACAAGATGAGTATGCAAAAGACTTGGGAACCCGTTTTGCCTCGGTGCTTAAAGCGGCGCACGAGAAAACGGGGCGGCGTGCCGTGGTGCTGATCGACGAATACGACAAGCCTCTGCTCGACGTGATGGACCAAAATCTTTCTATTGATATTGACGGACAGCAGCGTAAGTTGGAGGACTGGAACCGCGAGGTGCTAAAAGCCTTCTACTCCGTCTTTAAGGCTGCCGACGCCGACTTGCAGTTTGTGCTGCTGACGGGCGTTACGAAATTCTCGCAGGTGAGCGTTTTCAGCGGTTTCAACCAGCCGAACGACATCAGTATGGACGAACAGTATGAGGCGATTTGCGGCATCAGCGAGGAGGAACTCTACACCGTCTTCGACGAAC
>CAVLCM010000073.1:0-12392 GCA_963661625.1 bacterium | reverse complement strand
GACGTACGTTCACTCAAGTTATAGACGTACGTTCACTCACCCTCATGACGTACGTCCACTCATCGCATAAATGTACGCTTTGATTTTCAACGGAAAAAACAGTTGCTTCGCTCTAATGCGGCTGTTTTCGTAAAATGATTGACCTTTTTTGCCACGGCATAGAGATAGTCGGAGAGGCGGTTGACGTAAGCAAAGACGGCAGACTGCTCGTAGCGGCTTCGAAGCGCATCCCAGTGAGTAAGGACCTCGTACATCTCCGTTTCGGCACGGCGGCACAAGCAGCGCAGCACGTGCGCCTCAGCGGCGAGCACGTGTCCGCCGGGCAGGACAAAGCCTTTGAACAACCCTCCCGTTTCAGCGTCTATCGCAACAATCTGCCGTTCAAGGCTCTCTACGTCAGTTTGCGTGGGTAGGGGGTAGCGGTTGGCTTTGTCGTTCTCCACGCTCATACAGAACAGCAGTTGCTGTGCAAGCACCAGCGTATTGACTTCTTCCGTCAAAAAGGCAGCGTTAGCCGCCTCGATGTGTGCCACGAAAAGTCCTATGCGGCTGCTCAGCTCGTCGAGCGTGCCGAGGAACCTTATGCGGCAGTCCGTCTTCAACACCCTTTCGCCGCTTTGCAGCGAAGTGGTTCCGTTGTCACCCGTGCGGGTAAATATGTTTGCCATTGCTCTTTCAAAAATAGTTGACCACGTAGTGCTCACGCTGCAAGTTCGGACGATACATCACGATGCCGAAGTCGCCCAAATCGAAGGTAACAACCGCCTCAGGGCGCATGAGGAGACTTTTCCAAGCCCTGCGACGGGTACGTCCGTTCAAATCTTTCACCACCAACGTACCGCCCTCAGCAAGTCGCGAGGTGATGTCATCAATGTGCGCCTCCCAATTATCGGCAGCGTATACAAGCCCCACTTTCTCTGCACTGCCGTATGGCACAAAACTCATCCGTTTGCCCTGCATGAGGGCTTCGAGGGCAAAGGTGTCTGTTTCTTCGTTGGGGAAAAGGGTGAACGTTTCAGCCTGTTGGAAGTTGGCTATGCGAAACAACAGCTTATAGTCCTTCAAGCGCAGGGTGGAAGAATGGGGAAAGTCGTCATGGAGTTTGCGATAGGCATAGTACGCCCCCTTTTCGTAGACAACGCCCGTAACAAACTGAAAGGCGAAAGGCGAATGAATGCCGTAGCCGCAACGTTTGCGAAAACGCAACGCCCAACGAACCAATCTACTCAAAAACATTGTACGAGAGCCATTTTGTAAGTTCACTTGCCAAAGCTTAGGCTATTCTTATAATTAATCTCAAAAACAACGGCTGCCTCTTGCCGCCCGTGCCAAAAGCCCTACTTTTGCATCGTGTTTTTCATAGTATTAGATTTAAGGTTAACAAGGTTGGGATACAGAGGTATCCCTTTTTTTATTTAGAACCTTGTTGACGCATCGCCTTGGCCGGGGTAAATCCCTTGCCGTAGCGATGTCCAACCGCTGCGAAGCGGCCGGCAGAAAATCGAATACAAAAGTGCGCCTGTGCACCAGTGTCTGCTTAGCAGTACTTGGTGTGCAGGTTTTCTTTTTTGCAAAGAGTTTGTCTCAGGCACTGCGCCGTGTAGCCCCGGCCCTGCTCCGCTACTTGTTCAGGCGTGCCGGCTGCCACCAGCGTGCCGCCTTCGCGTCCGCCTTCGGGACCAAGGTCTATGATGTAGTCGGCACACTTCATCACCTCCATGTTGTGTTCTATCACCACGAGTGTGTGTCCGCGCTCTATGAGGGCGTTGAAGGCACGCAACAAGCGGTTGATGTCGTGGAAGTGAAGTCCGGTGGTGGGTTCGTCGAAGATGAAGAGCGTAGGCACGGCCTTTTCCTCAGCCAAATAGTAGGCGAGTTTCACGCGCTGGTTTTCGCCGCCCGAAAGCGTCGAACTGGACTGCCCGAGCTTGATGTAGCCAAGCCCCACCTCCTGCAAGGGGAGCAGGCGTTTGACAATGCGGTGCTGATTGTGCTGTCCGAAAAACTCAACGGCTTGATTGACCGTCATTTCCAAGATGTCGTAGATGTTCATCCCCTCATAGCGCACCTCGAGCAGGTCGCTCTTGAAACGCTTGCCGTGGCAACTTTCGCATTCCAATACGAGGTCGGCCATGAACTGCATCTCCACCTTTGTAGTCCCCTCACCCTTGCACTCCTCGCAGCGGCCGCCGTCGGTGTTGAACGAGAAGTAAGCAGCCGTAAAGCCCATTTGCTTTGCCAGCGGCTGCGAAGCCATGAGTTTGCGTATTTCGTCGAAGGCTTTGACGTAGGTTATGGGATTTGAGCGCGAGGAACTGCCGATGGGGTTTTGGTCGACAAACTCCACCGCCTTTATGGCATTCACGTTGCCTCTCAGTCCCTGGTGTTCGCCCGGACGGTCGCAGGGTTCGTCCAACTGCCGTTTCATGGCGCGGTAGAGGATGTCGCTCACAAGCGTTGACTTGCCCGATCCGCTCACGCCCGTTACCACGGTCAGTACGTTTAGCGGAAATTCCACGTCGATGCCTTTCAGGTTGTTTGCCCTTGCGCCCAGCACCGTGATACTCTTGTTCCACGCACGGCGCGACAGAGGGGCTTCAACGCACTCCCTGCCATAGAGATAGTTGAGCGTATGCGACAGGTATTTGCCCGTTGATTGGTCGAAGAGTTTGCTGCGGTTGGGGAGTTCGTCCTCGTTGGCCACATAGATTCCTTCGTACACCACCTTGCCGCCAAGCCGTCCGGCCTCGGGACCAATGTCGATGATGTAGTCGGCTGCGCGCATCATCTCCTCGTCGTGCTCCACCACGATTACGGTGTTGCCCAAGTTGCGCAGGTCTTTCAGCACGCCGATGAGTTGGCGTGTGTCGCGGGGGTGGAGACCAATGCTCGGTTCATCGAGTATATAGAGCGAACCGACGAGCGAACTCCCCAGCGACGTAGCCAGGTTGATGCGTTGGCTTTCGCCACCCGAGAGCGTGTTCGACGCACGGTCGAGGGTGAGGTAGCCAAGGCCCACGTTGACAAGGAAGCGCAGGCGGCTCGTTATCTCCGTGAGCAAACGTTTGCCCACGGCCGCCTCGTGTTCGGGAAGCTCGAGGTTTTCAAAGAAGGGAAGCAATTCCTTTACGGGTTTCCGCACAAGTTCGCTGATGGTGTGGTTGCCCACCCTTACGTAGTCGGCATCCTTCCTGAGGCGCGAGCCGTGACATTCGGGACATTCAGTCTTTCCGCGGTAGCGAGCCAGCATCACGCGGTTCTGAATTTTGTAAAGTCCACGTTCGAGCATACGGAAAAAGGCGTCTATCGTCACCTGTTCGTCCTCTGGCAGACTTTTCTCTACGCTGTCGCCGTGCCACAGAATGTCCTTCTGCCGCTGCGTGAGCTTATAATAAGGCGTATAGAGAGGAAAGTCCAATCCCTTGCGGCTGCATCGGCGAGCAAACTCATTGAGCCACATACGCATCTTCTCGCCGCGCCAACACACCACCGCTCCATCCATCAGCGAGAGCGAAGTGTTCGGCACAACCAAATCCTCGCTTATGCCAACCACCCGGCCAAAACCTTCGCACTTCTCGCACGCGCCGACAGGGGAGTTGAACGAAAACATATGGTCGTCGGGCTGGCGAAACGTGATGCCGTCGGCCTCGAAACGAGTGGAAAACTTTTCAAGAATGCGCGCAGGGTAAAAACGGAGCATGCAGCAGCCGTCGCCCTCAAAGAAGGCGGTCTCTACGCTGTCTGCCAAGCGCGAGAGTGTGTCTTTCTCGTTGCTGACCGACAGACGGTCGATGAGCAACGACAACTGTTCAAAGCTGTATTGGTTGGCCGAACCACTTTCCGCCTTATCCGAAACAACGGTTTCGCCTTTCTCCAATTGGTCGGCGAAGTCCTCAATGCGAACTATCTCGCCGTCGACATCGATGCGCGAGAAGCCCTGCTGCAAATACATCCGCAACTGCTCAACGAGCGTTCGCCCGGCTCGGATGGCAAGCGGAGCAAGCACGGTAAAGCGTGTGCCGGGAGAATAAGTCTGTGTGCAAGCCACCACGTCGTCGACGGTGTGCCGCTTCACCTCCACTCCGCTTACGGGCGAGAAGGTATGCCCCACGCGGGCAAAGAGCAAACGCAGGTAGTCGTATATCTCTGTACTCGTGCCAACAGTTGAACGCGAATTGCGGCTTGTCACCTTTTGCTCAATCGCTATGGCGGGCGGAAGTCCTTTTATATAGTCGCATTCGGGCTTGTGCATTCGACCGAGAAACTGGCGCGCATAAGCCGACAGACTTTCCACGTAGCGTCGCTGCCCTTCGGCATAGAGCGTGTCGAAAGCAAGCGATGACTTGCCCGACCCGGAAAGGCCTGTGATCACAATCAGTTTGTCGCGCGGTATTTCAAGGTCAATGTTCTTCAAGTTGTTGACCCTTGCGCCTTTTATCTTTATAGCGTCTTTCATTGTCTTGCAAAATTAGTGCAAAGCCCTCAATTATCCCTCCAATCCCATCATACAAATAAGGCGGCTTTGAGGCGCGGCGCAAGCCCCACTCCACCGCGGCCCCGTTATCCACCGTCCCCAGTCCGTCTATTCATTTTATACTATCGTTCTTCTTTTATTCTTTTCTAAAAATGAAAGAAACCTATGGTGGGGTATATGGTTTGTGGAAAGTGTGTATACTTTCTCGTCCCGATATTTGGCTATGTCGTTGTCCTCTGCGGTCTCGGAGTTGTACGCAGTTTTGTCCACAACGGAGTTGGACGGCAAAAGCCTTAATGTCAATAGTCTTACCTTATATATAGCTTGCATTTGTCCCCAGTCTGTGCAAAACTCATGTGTGAAAAAGAAAAATGAGGAATCGCCTTGTGATATCTATGGCAAATGTTGTGGAAAGGGGATGGAGAACGCTGTGAATCGGTGTATAACTTGAAACGGGCCGTGCCGCATAGGGGCTGAAAGTTATCCCATCTGCTTTCCACGGGTTGTCTACGGGTTTTCAACAGCCTTGTCCACGGCTCTTAATTTCGTATTTTTGCACACGGCAAACGGCGGCTTGTTGCACGCCGTCGCAGACAATTACAGAAAAGACACGATATATATGCGCAAACTAACCGTAGAGGACCTTCACCGCATGGACGTGGCTTCGTTCAAAGAGGCCAAGAAACTTCCCCTCGTCATGGTGCTCGACAACATCCGCTCCCTGCACAACGTGGGCAGCGTGCTACGTACGGCCGATGCTTTTCGAGTGGAGAAGGTGTATATGTGCGGAATAACCGCCGTTCCGCCCTCGCCCGAAATCCACAAGACGGCTCTTGGGGCTGAGGACTCTGTGGCGTGGGAATATGCTGAAAGTACGTTCAGCGTGGTGGAGCAGCTCAAAGCCGTTGGCTATACAGTCCTTGCTGTGGAACAGGTGGAAGGCAGTGAAACGCTCGGCAAATACAGTTTCGCCCCCGGCCAACGCTATGCCCTGGTGATGGGCAATGAAGTGAAGGGCGTACAGCAGCAAGTGGTTGACGCTTGTCACCAAGCCCTCGAAATTCCCCAGTATGGCACCAAGCATTCACTCAACGTGAGTGTGACGGCCGGCATCGTGATGTGGGAAATTGCGCGCCAGCTTTTCTGATATTCAACCTCAACGCACCTATAATATGCTCATAGCTCTCGACCTCGACGGTACGCTTACCAACAGCGAAAAGAAAATTACGCCCCGCACCTTCCAAGCCCTAAAAAAGGCGCAGTCGCTCGGCCACATCCTCGTGCTGGCTTCGGGACGCCCCACCTACGGCATTGCCCCCTTGGCCGACGAACTCGGTTTGCAGACTGAGGGCGGATACATACTTTCCTACAACGGTGGAAAAATTGTGGACTGGCGCACCAAGGAGGAACTCTATTCCAACACGTTGCCCCCCGAAGCCATTCCGCAACTTATCGACTATTCGCGACAGCACTGCTACACGCTGCTGGGCTATGTGGGGCAGGAGATTGTGAGTGAGTTGCCCGACAACCCGTACGCCCACGAGGAAAGCCGCATCAACCGTATGCCCCTGCGGCGTGTGGACAACTTGGCCGAAAGCCTTCCTCCGCGCTCCGTAAAACTCCTCCTTGCTGGCGAACCCTCCCTGATGGAGAAAGCCGAAAAGGAAATTGCCGCTCTCTTGGGAAACCATGTCGAGGCATACCGTTCAGCCCCGTTCTTTGTAGAGATTGTGCCGAAAGGCATCGACAAGGCGCAGTCGCTTCAACGTTTGCTCTCGCACGTAGGACTTACCGCCGACAGTCTTGTTTCGTTTGGCGACGGCTACAACGACCTTTCAATGATACGCCTTTCGGCCTATGGCGTGGCTATGGCTAATGCCGCCCCCGAAGTGCGCGAGGCAGCCGCTTTCGTCACGTTGAGCAACGACAACGACGGCATAGCCCATTTCCTCGAAGAGCATGGCTATTTCGTGGAATAGGCTGAGCCTTTTCTGCCGATGATTGTACAAACACGGATTAGGGCTGATACTTCTCGTGAGGTATCAGCCCTAATCTATGATGAAGTGTTCCGGCGGTGGTAAACGTCAGGTTCAGAACGGCCAGAATATGGGAACAACCAGTAGCGTGATGATGAGCGAGATGATGTTGAGCGGCAGTCCCACGCGGACAAAGTCGCTGAAGCGGTAGTTGCCCACACCCTGCACGATGAGGTTGGTTTGGTAGCCGATGGGCGTGCAGAAACTTGACGAGGCGGCTATGCAGATGGTCACGAAGAACGGCATTGGGCTTACTCCCATGTGTTGAGCCAGGCTCAGGGATATGGGGAACGCCAAGGCAGCAGCAGCGTTGTTCGTCATCAGTTCGGTGAAAAGGTTAGTGATGACAAAAATAACACCGAGCAGTACGATGGGGCTGCACTGGCGGCTAAGGTCGAGCGTGAACTGCGCCACCATGTCTGCCATGCCCGAGTTTTGCATGGCACGGCTTATGGCGAAAGCCGAGGCAATGGTAACGAGAATATCCCACGAGATGAACTTTGTGTATTTGCGTGCCGGGAAAATGTTGAGCCATGCCATCAACACCGTCACCACACTTACGAAGAAGAACATATCGAGATTCATCCGCGGGGCAGCTTCGCGCACAGCCGGAAGTTCGCCTATTGTAGCGCCGGCAATCATCAGTACAAGCAACACTACGGAGAGCCAGCACTTCCACCGGGGCATTTTGAAGTCTGCTTCTTTGCCGTTCGACACCATAAGGAAGAACGACGAGTCGCCCCAGTTGCTCATGAAGTTGTCGTCGGCGAGCAGCACGAGCGTGTCGCCTTCGTGAAAACGTTCACGGCGCATGTCGTGCATAATCATTGTCTGGCCGCCGCGGCGCAGTTCAAGAATGTCCGCTCCGTATTTTCGTTTGAAGTCAAAGTCGATCACTTTGCGGTTGATGGCCGGGAAACGTGCGCCCAGCACCACCTCAATGCGGTTGAGTCCTTTCCCCTTTTCCACAGCCGTGGCCTCCTCTTCTTTGTCCGCCCGTTCCGAGGGCAGGAGTTTTGGGGAGAAAAGCCAAATGTAGAGCAAGCCCACAAGGGCAATGATTATGCCCACCTTGCCCAGTTCGAACATCGAGAAGCCCTTGAAACCAGCATCAATAACCATGCCGTGCACCACGAGGTTCGTGCTTGTGCCTATAAGCGTGCAAACGCCGCCGAGGATGGTGGCGTACGAGAGTGGAATGAGCAGTTTGGTGGCTGCTACGCCGTGTTTCTCTGCCCAACGCTTAATCATCGGGGCGAAAATCACCACTACGGGCGTGTTGTTGAGAAAGGCTGATATAAAGGATATGACGGGCAGCATGCGGCTCTGCACCTGGCGTACGCTCGCCCCCTGCCGTTGCGGCAGGAGTTTGCGGAGCAACGCTTCGAGCAGCCCCGAACGGCGCACGCCCTCGCTTACGAGAAAGAGCATGGCCACTGTTATCATGCCTTTGTTGGCAAAGCCTTCGAGCAGTTCCTTGGGCG
Organism: bacterium; assembly: GCA_963661625.1. Lineage (GTDB taxonomy): Bacteria > Bacteroidota > Bacteroidia > Bacteroidales > Bacteroidaceae > Alloprevotella. The sequence goes on along the minus strand of CAVLCM010000073.1, from coordinate 4,398 downwards.
AAAGAATGCCGGCGCACAGGAACACCACTGCGCCCGAAAAGAGAATAAGTCCCGGGCGCATACGGTCCTTTATCAGCGCAAGGATGACAAGGAACAGAATGAATATGACAAACAAGGGCATGGGGAGGAGAATGTGTTAGTGCGGAAAAGTCCGAAAACTATTTCACCACGAAGAACGGGTTGTGGAGGTCTTCTTTGTTGTAACGGAGCGGCTCGTCGGTTTCAGCGTTGAGCATTTGCAGGCCGGCTGCGAGTGCAATGGCGTGTCCGGCTGCCGTGTCCCACTCCATGGTGGGGGCGAGGCGAGGGTAAACGTCTGCTTTGCCCTCAGCTACTAAGCATATTTTGAGCGACGAACCTGCGCTCACCGTTTCGAGGTCGGGGTGGTAGGCGCGCAGGTCGTCGATAAACTGCTGCGTCTCGGGCGATAGGTGCGAGCGCGAAGCCACTATGCGGTACGGGCGGTTGAGGTCAGCCCCTTTAAGGGGAAGGCGTTCCGCCTGCCCAACGGTATACGTCTCCGGGTCTACCGTGGCCGTATACGCCCCTTCGCCCTTGCTCCCCCAGTAGAGGCGGTAGAGAGCCGGCACGTAGATAACGCCCAATACAGGCACGCCGTCGGTCACGAGGGCGATGTTTACCGTAAACTCATCGTTTTTCTTCAAAAACTCCTTTGTCCCGTCGAGCGGGTCAACAATCCACAGCGAGTGCCAGGTGCGTCGTTCCTCGTAGGGAAGGTGCGCCCCCTCCTCGCTAAGCAGCGGGTAGGGACTGGCGGACAGGGCTTCGGCTATCACCTCGTGCGAACTGCGGTCGGCGATTGTCAGGGGCGAGTTGTCGGCCTTGCGCTCCACCTGCCAGTCCAGGTCGGGGTGAGTGTATATCTGCATGATGGCGCGCCCGGCTTTGAGCGCAGCGTCTATCACGTGGTCTATTGTCATAGTGTCTGAATATATATATAATAGGTGTAGCCCGCTCCGTGGCGGCTTAAACCATGTGCGGCAAAGTTAGGCTTTCTTTGCCGAAAACTCTTGGCTGGCGTGTGGCAAAAGCCGTTTTCGTCTACAAAACACCGCATTTTGTCGAGTTGGGAAACTGTTGTCTTAAACCATTTCGGCTGCCTCCCGTCCTACGTATGTAACCGCCTTGCCATGGATGGCGGTTGCATCTGCTAACATTCAAACAAGAAAGAATATGAAAAGAATTTTTCTGTTATTGCTCGTAGCCTTCACAATGGGCTCAACCCTCACCCTCTCTGCACGCGACAAAAAAGAAGACAAGAACGAACGCCCCGACCGCAAGGAGGCCGGCACACGCCAGGCCACGCGCATGGCTTCGGAACTGAAACTCAGCGACGAACTCCAAAAGTGGTTCATCCCCCTCTACGCCGAATACCAGGACACACTGCGCAGTGTACGCCGTCCCGCAGGTGCTCCCGCTGACGGCAAGGCCGACAAAGAAAAGGCCGACAAGGACAAGAAAGACAGCGAACGCGGCAAACTCACCGATGAGCAGGCCACGAAGCGCATCGAAGAAACCTTTGCTCAGGAAGAGCAGGAGTTGCAGCTCAAGCGCGCCTACTACGCTCGCTTCAAGGAGAAACTCACTCCGCAGCAGATGGTGACAATCTTCTGCCGTCCGGCAATGAACGCTAACCGCGGCATGCAGCAAGGCGGCCGTTCCGGCGGGCAGATGCGTCCTGGCGGACAGGGTGGCTTCGGCGGCGGAATGCCCCAAGGTGGTTTCGGTGGTGGCTTCGGCGGCGACTTCTAACTCTTGATACGCAACCAACACAACTGCACAATTATACTTTTTGACAAGCGCGCCCCCCGGCAACAATGGTTGTTTGGGGGCGCGTTGTTGTGTGCAGGGAGCTATACACAATAGCCGAAAAACAGTCAATAAAGTGGCAGTAGTCGTAGGTTTAAGGATATTTTAATACATTTGCGGATAGTTACGTAACAAAGCAAAGACAAAGTCATGAAGATACACGTCACTTTCGCCGCCGCCTTGCTCGGACTAGCAACGCTCGGCACGCTTTCGGGCTGTAAGGAGAAGATAGACGACAGTTCGTACAGCATTGCATCGAAAAAACAGATTGTAGAACTTCTCGAAGCCAACCCCGACGAATATTCCGACATTCTGCAGTTGTTCTCCGAGGTGAAGCTCGGTGTGTCCGACAACGCCTCTACCCTGCGCAGCGTGCTGAGTGCGCGCGGCAACTACACCGTGATTGTGCCTACCAACGAGGCTTTGCGCAAGTTTATCAAGGAGGAGTTTGGCGTGTCCTCGCTCGACAGTGTGCCTTACGACCGCAAAAAGGTATTGGCCTACAACTGCATCATCGACAACGGTTCGTCGTCGGCCTACGAACTGGCCGACTTCCCCTCCAACGGCACAACCTTCGTGCTGGCCACGCTCGACGACCGCCGATTGACGAGCGAGCAGAAAACCGACAACGAATACTACATCAACGGCGACGCCAAGGTGGTTGAGAGCAACATCGAGGCGAGCAACGGTATGCTCCACGTACTCGACGGCGTAGTGTTCCCCACCACGGAGAGCATTGCCGAGGTGATAGCCGCCACCCCCAACACGCGCATCCTTGGGCAGTTGCTCAAAGAGACCACGTGGACAGACTCACTTGCGAGCCAGGCCGACGAGGAAGACTATTACTTGCGCGAATGGGCGAGCAAAATCGGAACTACTGAGATGCCAATCCCCTCCGACGTTAACCACAAGGTAAACTTCATGGAGAAACGCCGCATCCGCTACACGGGCTTTGTCGAGACCGACGACGTGTTCGAAAAGGAATGGGGCTGCCCCGCGCCTGAGTACAACAAACTCACCGGCAACATTGACAACTGGGACGCTATATACAGCGTAATCAAGGAAAATTGCGAGCGTCTTCTCGGCACGGGCAACAGCGATTGCACCAATACCGACAACGCTGTCAACAAGTTTGTGGCTTACCACTTCATCTACGGCGGTATGCCCCTCAACGGCATTGTGCAGCACTACAACGAGTTCGGCTACGACTTTGGCTCAGATGCGGGCAATCCGCAGTCTAACCTGTACCCTGTCAACGTGTGGGACTACTACACCACCGTAGGGCCGAAGCGCGCCCTCGTCAAGGTGACGCAGTTGGCCAAGGGCAACCACGAGTACTACCTGAACCGCATTAGCAAGTACGACAATTCGTTTACGGGCAACTACGAGGAACTCAGCTTCACTCCCAACTCCGTAACCAACGGCTTAAACGTGCGTATCTATGAGAAGAATGAATATACCGACGAGCAAGGCAACACTTCTGTGCAGTCTGGTTCGGCTATCAACGGCTATATCTATACAATTGACCACATCCTTATCAACACCGAAGAGACAAGTCGCGCACTCGGTTCGGAACGCATCCGCATGGATTTCACCACGATGCTTCCCGAAATACTCTCGAACGACCTGCGTGTGAACGGCGAATACCGTGTGTTCCCGACGGGCTATTTCGACAACATTACGCGCGAGAGCAACTCTACAAAGATTTGCTACCTCACGGGTAAAACCGGCAACGGCGTGAACTGGAGTGACGCACAGGGCGATGAGTTCCTTGTGATGGGTGTTTACGACTTTGTATTGAAACTGCCGCCCGTGCCAGTGAGCGGTTATTACGAACTCCGCTTCGCCTCGCAGAACAACTCCAAGCGTTCTATGATGCAGGTCTACCTCGACGACAAACCCATACCTTCCACTCCTATTGGTTTGCCCATTAACCAGCGAGACATCATTTCGTCGCCCGATTACCCAGGTAAGCCGTGGGTGTCCGACGAAGACAACTCCAACGACGAGCAGGCTTGCCGTGAGAGCGACCGTAACTTGCGCAACCAGGGCTATATGAAGGGTGCTAACTACTACTGCATTGGTAATACGAGGGGTAAAACTCCTGTGCGCAACTACAACTACGACAATTCAACGGCTTATGGTGCGCCGATGCGCTACATCTTGAGGAGTCAGTATTTCGACAAGGACAAAACGTACTACCTGCGTTTCAAGAGCGTACTCGACAACGAAAAGACGGAGTTCTACATTGACTACTTCGAATTCTGCCCGCGTTCAGTTTACGACTCGCCCGACGGCGAAGACATCTGGTAACGCAGCGACCAGCAAAACATACAAAAAGAGCGGCGTGAAAGTCATTAGCACTTTCACGCCGCTTTCTTGGATATGTACGTAACGAAATGTAAAGAAGAAAGGATGCTTCGGAGTAAAGTATTTCCGTTGAAAATCAGAGCGTACATTTATGCGATGAGTGAACGTACGTCATGAGGGTGAGTGAACGTACGTCTATAAGTTGAGTGAACGTACGTCTATAAGTTGAGTGAACGTACGTCTATAAGTTGAGTGAAC
>CAVLCM010000072.1:0-12407 GCA_963661625.1 bacterium | reverse complement strand
CAGATTTGTAATCATTACATCTTTGTTTACGATGCAAATATAAGGACTTGTTTTATACCGTGCAACTTATCGCTGAAATTTTACCGAACATTGGCGATTTTTACGATGTTGCCCTAAACGTTTTCATTTCTGTCCGATAAACAACGCATTGCTCAGGTTTTCTCTTGCCGCTGGTGCAATTTTTTGCGCATAGGGGCGCAAAAATTTGCGCCCCTATGCGCAATTTTTTGCACCAAGCAGAGCGTTTTCCTTCGAAGTGCCCCACCAATCATTAACCCTAATCATAAAACGTTTGGAACGGCATCGCGATTTTGGAGCCAACGAAACATCTCGCCCCTACCACGTTCTCAAAATGCCTTACCTATATATATAAAGTACGCACATGCGAGGAAGTCGTCCCACCCGGGGGAGAAATCGTTGTACACACCGTACAGGGTACATGCGTCACCCGTACGGTGGACGACAAAAAACAAGCCGAGCTTTTGCCTGCACATTCCTTACGGTGTTTTGCCAATCTGAACTAAATGCCGGCAAGGCCAGTCTTAAAAATATTTGTACATCTGTAAAAAACACCTTACCTTTGCAGCGCAAATGCAAAGCGAGAGAGATCGCGAAGCGTTTGCACCATACAGAGAGAAAGAGAACATCCAATTCATTTACAAGCATTACCGACAATCGTTAATGCACTTTTACCAAAATCAGCTACCGAAGAAATCCAACTGCCATTCGCAGCCGAAAGCACTTTTTAAGACAAAGCAAAATGCGAATGCGATGCACGGATTTCTTAATCTTTTCGGATTTTACATTCACTTATCATAAACCTACTTACAATTATGTTCAATTTTGCAAAGAAAGCAGCCCTCCTCGGCGTGTTTGCCATGGCTGCAGGCGCAATGTTCGCCAACTCAACCGACGCTATGACCGCAAGAGCCAAGAAGGGCGATTGCTGCACAGAGAAGAAGGACGTTTACTACGGCAGCCAAAAGGGCGGCTTCGCCATCAGCTTCGGTGCCACTCCCGTCATCAACTTCGTGGGCAACCTGTTCAACGGCAACACGAAAAACGAATTTGAAGGTTTCAAGGGTCTTAGCTCCGACCTCTTCGGCGGTCTTACAATGTCTGGTAAGTACATGGTGGCAGACCAGTGGGCTGTAACCTTGAACCTCGGCTTCAACAACGAGTCGAAGACCACTTACAAATACACAGAAGAGACACACAAGTCTGACGAGAAGGTAGCCTCTACCAAGAAGGAAGCAAAGCGCGAAGTAATGGTGATGGTTGGCGGTCAGTACCTGCTCCGTCCGGGCAAGCGTTTGCAGCCCATCCTCGGTTTGAACCTCGTTTACGTTTACGGCAACTCGAACTTCACGAAGTACAACGACGAGAAGGAGAGCAAAAACGACTGGTCTGACGGCGTTCCTTCGCACACAATCGGCCTCCTCGGCAACGTGGGCGTTGAATACTTCCTCTGCCGCAACATTTCCCTCTCCGCAACGGTTGACCTCGGCGTAGCCCGCACGATGAACCGCAACAAGAAGACGGTTGACAGCGACAGCGACAGCTACAACCAGAAAGACTACAAGGAAACTACGTTCAAAACCGGCCAGTTTGGCGGCAACCTCGGTTTGAACTTCTACTTCTAAGCCCTACAAGGCACCCCGTTTACAAGGGACGCTGACGCACCTCGGTGCATCAGCGTCCCTTTCTTTGTGGCTGCGGCAGCGGCAGCACTTTGCCCATCGGAGAGAGTTTTATAAATTTGCATCGTTTGCAATATTGCGGGGCGTTTGCCGTTATGATGGTAATATGCCCACGCGCAGGGGCATGCGGCCATTAGCCCCAAGTCCCTGCGGGCGCAACGAAGCAAACAGCGACCTATGGAACAATTCTATCCTTATATATCATTCTTGGTGGCCATGGCAGTCACGTTCGTGTTGATGCCCGTACTGCTGCGGTTTTGCCGTAAGCGCGGCCTGTTCGACATGCCCAACAGCCGAAAGGTGCACCAAAACCACATTCCCCGGCTTGGAGGCACGCTCTTCGTCCCGGCCATGCTCGCCGGAATGTTCGCCGTGGGCGCGTTGTCGGTTTGCGAGGGCGACAACTACTTCTCGCTCGGTTTCTCGTCCGTACTGATGTTCGTGGCGCTGACAATGATCTACGTCATTGGCCTCATCGACGACGTGTTGGGCCTTGATGCCAAGGTGAAATTCGCCATCCAGTTTGTGGCGGCAGCCTTTATGCCCGTGTGCAACCTCTACATCAACAACCTCTACGGCTTTTGCGGCATCTACGAACTGCCCGTATGGGTAGGCTATCCGCTCACGATGCTCATCGCCCTGACGCTCATCAACGCCATCAACCTTATCGACGGCATAGACGGACTCAGTTCGGGACTGGGAGTAATCGCCTTGGGCGTGTTCTCGTACCTGTTCATCCAGCTCGGCTCGCCCGTGTTTGCCGTGTTCTCGCTCGGTTTGGCCGGTTCGTTGATAGCCTTTATGTACTACAATCTGTTCGGATCGGCCGAAAGGTTCACCAAAACGTTTATGGGCGACACGGGTAGCCTCGTATTGGGCTTTTCGCTCACCTACCTCTGCATCAAATACTGCATGTTCAACCCCTGCATATTCCCCTCGCAGGGCTGCCCCATCCTCGTATCGTTCACGCTCGTAGCCGTCCCCGTGTTCGACCTCGTCCGCGTGGCCGTAAGCCGCCTATGCCAGGGCAAGGGAATGTTCACCCCCGACAAGACGCACATACACCACCTCTGCCTGTCAGCCGGCATGACCATGCGCCGCACACTCGTCTGCGTATTGCTCTTGCAACTGGCCATCGACGGCCTCAACCTGCTGCTCTTCAAGGGACTTAGCGTGGGCAGCACGCTCATCGTCGTGGCCGATGTTGCTCTCTACGCCCTGACCATTGCCCTGTTGAACAAGAAAACACACCAAAGAAGAAAACATACCCTCTCCACCCATGACAACCCCACAACAGCCGTCGGCTAACGCCGCCGACGCCATCACGCTGCGCGCCCTCGAAGTGTTTCGCACGGTGCGCCGCCATTGGATATTCGTCACCGCCATTACCGTGGCCGTGACGGCACTGGCTGCGCTCGTATCGTTCAGCCAGCCGCGCACCTACACCTCCGAGGCCATCATGCTCCCCGAAACGTCCTCGTCGTCGCCCGGCATATCCGGTAACCTCAGTTCGCTCGCCAGCTTGGCCGGCGTGAAGATGGGCGGAGAGTCGCAGGATGCCATCTCGCCCGAGTTCTACCCCAAGGTAGTGGGTTCCACGGTATTTCTCGCCGAGGTATTGACCGACAAGGTGGACTGCCGCCGCATCAAAGGCAAGGTGAGTGTGTACGAGTACCTGAACCACCGCCAGCAGCACGCGTGGTACAGCTCGTCCAAGAAACTGAAAGACGACGAGAAAGCCGGCGACCACGAACGCATCAACCCCAAGCAGCTCACCAAGGCGCAGCAGCGCGTGATGAAAAGCTTGAAGGGCGCGCTCTTCTGCGCCGTGGACAAAAAGACCGACATCATCAGCATTGAGATGGAGGCGCAGGACCCCGAAGTGGCCCAGCAAATAGCCGACCTCATCTGCGCCCGTCTGCAAACCTATATCACGAACTACCGCACGAACAAGGCGCGCAAAGACGTGGAGCACAGCAAGAAAATCGCTGCCGAGGCCCACGCCAAATACGTCAAGGCGCAACAAGCCTATGCCAACTATTGCGACTCGCACGAGGACCTCGCCCTCGCCTCGTATCAACAGGTGAGCGAACGCCTCGAAAACGAAATGCAACTGGCATTCAACGTATATTCGCAATATGCCCAGCAACTGGAACTCGCCCAGGTGAAGCTCCAGGAACGCACCCCCGTTTACACCACCATACAGCCCGCCACCATTCCCCTGAAGCCGTCGGGGCCGAAACGTATGTTCACCGTGGCGGCCGCCTTCTGTCTGTCGTTCTTCGGCAGCATCGTGGCACTGCTCGTGCACGGGTCGGTCAAGAGAGCCAAGCAGCAGCTTGCTGAGGCGTAACCGTTTTACATTGCCCACAGAACATTGAAACGATTAGCCGCAATAAGGGAGAACAAGGGCGAGTTGGTAGACTCGCTCTACCTCGTGTTGTTGCAGGGTGTCAACCAGCTCCTGCCGCTCTTCGTCCTGCCCTACCTGCTCGTACGGCTGGGAGCTGAGGGCTACGGCTACGTAGGCTTTTCGCTCTCGGTGGTGCAATACGTTATGCTCGTGGTCGATTTCGGCTTTAACCTCTCCGCCACGAAACACATTGCACAGGTGCGCGACAACCGCCAGGAGATGAGCCGCGTGTTCTGGAACGTAGCGGCGGCAAAGACGTTGCTGCTCCTCGCCGCCACAATCACGCTGGGCGTACTGATAGCCGCCGTACCCACGTTCCGGCTCTACGGCAAAGCCATCCTCGCCACGTTGCCCATGGCCGTGGGCAGCACGTTCACGTTTATGTGGCTGTTCCAAGGGTTGGGCAAGGTGCGGATGTTCTCCGTGATGAACACCCTCTCGAAGGTGGCGTTGCTCCCCCTGATATTTCTCCTTGTGAAATCGCCCGACGACTACATGCTGGCTGCCTTTCTGCAAGCCGCTGTGTTCGTCAGCACCGCCCTCATATCCAACATCTACCTGTACCGCAAGCGGATGGTAGCAGCCGTGCGGCCCACGTGGGCTGGCATCAGAGACGAGGTACGAAAGAGTTTTCCGCTTTTCCTCTCCACCGCCTCGACGAGCGTCTATACGCAGCTGGTGGTCATCGTCCTTGGCTTCTTCTGCACCACCGCCGTGGTGGGAGCCTATTCCTCGGCCGACCGCATCATGCGCGCCGTGTGCTTTCTGCTCTACGTGCCGCTCAATCAGGTGTTCTTCCCCAAGATAAGCGCGTTCGCCACCGCCAACCGCAACAAGGCCATGAGGCTCTTTGCGCAAGTGCGGCTGCTCGTTGTCGTCGTGATGGGAAGCGTCAGCGCGGCGCTATTCTTCGGCGGACGTTTCCTGCCCCTGCTGCTCGGCAGCGACTATACCGGCATCGAAACGTACCTTTGCATACTCGCCCCTGCGCCCCTGTTCATTGGCATTGGCGGCGTATATGGGCAGATGGGACTGGTAGCCCTGGGCAACGAGCGCACGGCGCGACAGTTCCGCAACGTCTACTTCGCCGCGGCGGCCGTGTCCGTCACACTGATGTTCGCCCTCACTCCCTGGCTGCGCGCCGAGGGAGCCTGCATCGCCGTAACCGCCACCGAGGCGGCGGTGTGCCTGCTCATGGCGCATTGCTACCGCCGCTACGCACGGGGGCTGGCCTAACGCCGACTGCCGCGCACCAACAACAAAAAACATTTCTACGCTTATGCTCCTTGCCGTACTGGCCGTCACCCTATTGCTCACGCTGATTGGGCTATACGTTTCGCGCGACGTGTTCGCCCCCTACGTGGCATGTCCCGGCGTGTGGAGTGCGTCCATTCTCATTCTATATTTTCTCCCCAACAACTTCTACCCCGTCTGCCACGACTTTCCCCCGATGCTGCTCATCTGGACCATCGGATTTTCGGGTGCGGCCCTGCTTTGCGAGCGCATCACGCCGGCAGCATCGGCAGCGTCCATCGTGCGCGAGCCAAACCGAGGCGTACTGAAAGCCTATATGGCACTGACCATCGTGACGATGCCCATTGTGGCCGGACTTGTGCTTTACCAGGCCTTTGTGACCGAGCCGGAAACCATGTTCCGCTACATGCGCATTATGAACACCGGGGCAGACGAAAACATTGAGCCACCCAAGATTGGGCCCCTGATATACTGCACGGCTCTGGCGTACGTGTCAATCTTTTTCAGCCTCACCTATTTTAAGAGCAAAAAGCTGACGTTTGTCATCCTGCTGATGAATGTGCTGTACGCACTGACCACGATGTCGAAGACTACGTTTCTGACTATCATTTTCTCCTCGCTCTACATTTGCTATGCCAAGAAGTACGTGCGCATGAAGCACCTGCTCTACGGATTTGTGGCCTTCGTAGCTCTGAGCTTTGTGATGCAGAGCGCACGCGCCGTTGGCGAAGACGTAGAGGCCAATAGTTTCCTGGCCCTCTACCTGTCGAGCAGTATGGTGGCGTTCGACTATTTTGCCGAGGCCTGTTCCACTCCCGTTTGGGGCGGAAACTCGCTGCGCATATTCTATGCCATCGGCCATTCACTCGGCCTGACGGAACGCGAGCCGCTCGAAACAATTCTCCCCTTCGTGAACATACCCGAGATAACCAACACCTATACCAATCTCTACCCGTTCTACGTAGACTTCGGAGCAGCAGGCGTAGTGATTTTCTCCGTGCTTTACGGTCTGCTCTACGGTTTCCTGTATAAGAAGAGCCGCACGGGCGGCAAGATGGAACTCATCCTTTACTCCATCTCGCTGACGTTCGTACTGTTGGAGTTTATCGGCGACTTTGTATTCACCAACCTTTCGCAATACCTGCAATACATTTTCTTCGCCGCCCTGCCCTTCCTTGTGGGCAACAGGCAAGACAACCAACTGCCTGCCCTCAAATAACAGACCTTCCGCATTCATGGCACAAATAGACATTCTGCTCGCCTCGTACAACGGGGCCGACTACATAGCCCAGCAGTTGCGCTCGCTGCAAAGCCAATCGTTTACCGACTGGCGGCTCACGGTGCACGACGACGGTTCAACCGACGGCACGGCCGACATCGTGAAACGCTTTGAGGCAGACGACCCGCGCATCCGCCTGGTGGAAGACGGCGTACGCCTCGGTTCGGCGCAAGCCAACTTCATGCACCTGCTGCAATACGCCGATGCGCCGTTCTGCGCCTTTTGCGACCAGGACGACATTTGGCTCGAAGACAAACTCGAACGAATGTACCACGCACTCGCCGGACAGGACCAAAGCAGACCGCAGATGGTGTGGTCAAACTCCTACGTCTACTCCATGGACACGGGCGACATCAGCGGCTTTGCCACCCTTTGGCACCCCCAGAACCTGCGTGAACTGCTCTTTGCCAACGCCGGCATTCAGGGCTGCGCCTTGATGTTCAACGACGCACTGTGCCGCCTCTGCGCCGATGCGCCCGACTTCGTTGCCATGCACGACCACTTGTTCACCTTGGCGGCTGTCACCTTCGGGCAACTCCACTGCGTGCCTCGCCGCCTGATGCTCTACCGCCGCCACGGTGCGGCAGTGACAGGAGCTACCCTCAAAAACCGCACTGAACGGCTGCGCCATTTCTTCGATGCGGGCAAAACGGTCATCGACGGCAAGCACCTGCAAGCCATCCACAGTTTCTACGACAAATACGCCCCGTTGATGACCGACGAAGCAAAGGCCGTATTCGTTGACTTCTTCAAGTTCGAAAACGAAGGGAAATTCAAAAGCCTCGTCCACGCCCTGCGCGGCAACTACCGCCTCTTCGGCAAACGCCACATCCTGTTGTTGAAGATATTGCTCCGCAAGATGTGCTGAAAGGCGCAACCACCACTCAGACCTACACGCACCATGAACATACTCCACATCATCAACGCGCTCGAGATGGGCGGCGCAGAACGGCTGCTCATCGACTTCGTACCCATCATGCAGCGCATGGGCCACACTGTCAAGGTTGCCCTGCTGCAAAGCGGCAGCCAAAACGACATACCGCTGAGCGAGAGCGGGATTGACGTTGTGACGATCAACCTGCCGGGCGGACGCTACAACCCGTTCAACGTGCAGCGGCTGGGCAAGTTGGTCCGTGAGGCCGACGTGGTGCATTCTCACCTTTTTCCCTCGCAGTATTGGGCGGCCTTTGCCCACAAATTCTACGGCAAAAAAGGCAGCATACTTGTCACCACCGAACACTCCACATTCAACACGCGAGGGCGGCACTGGCTGACCACGCTCATAGACAAGGGCGTGTACGGAATGCACGATGGCATAATCTGCATATCGGAGGCGACAAAGGATTTCATGCAAAAGCGTGTGCCACGGGGCGTTGCGCTACGCGTGATTGAGAACGGCGTGGCCCTGCCCCAAGTGGGTGACGGCACCGTGATTCACAAGGAGCGTGCCGCACTGGTGGAAGGTTTGGGCGAGAACGACTTCATGCTGCTTCAAGTGGCCCGCTTCACCGAACAGAAAAATCAGGCGTGCGTGTTGCGCGCCCTGCGAAGGTTGCCCGAAAACGTCCATGCGGTGTTTGCCGGCTATGGCGTTACACTCGATGCCCACCGCGCCCTGGCCGAGAAACTTGGCGTGGCACAGCGGGCCCACTTCCTCGGTCTGCGCAACGACGTGGACCGATTGTGGAAAACAGCAGACATGGGCGTGATGTCGTCGCAATGGGAAGGCTTCGGCCTGGCCGCTGTGGAGGGCATGGCGCGCCGCCGCGTGGTGTTGGCATCGGACGTGTGCGGTCTGGCCGAGGTAGTCAATGCCCCCGAGCTGCTTTTTGCCCCCGACAACGACGAGGAACTGGCGCAAAAGATTTACCACTTCATGACCCACCCCGAGGAACGGCTGGCGTGGGAAAACCGCTGCCACGAGCGCGCCCAGCAATTCAGCGTCGAGAAAATGACGCAACGCTACATCGACTTTTACGAAGGACTTTTGTAGATTTGCCGCATAACCGCTTGCGCAGACAGTGCCTTCCCCACCCTGCGAAGCACCACGAACTCTATACACATACAGAACAGTTCGTACTGAGGCATAGCCAAGAACAAGCTACCACACCATGTCAACACCACTGAACAACATACAGGCTCCGTTGCTCGAAACAGCAACGGAGCTGTTTTCTTCGCTCCTGAACATACGCGAGGAATGGCCGGCGCAACGCAAATACGCCGCCCTGCGCCAAACGCTCACGCTCTGTGTGAACGAACGGCTCATCGGCACGCAGGTGAAGTTGAGCGGCCTTTACGCCCAAATTGACTACCTGCTCAAACAGCATATACGCAACGAAAGTGACCGTTCGCTCTCGTTTGCGCTCAACACATTGCGCCACCATCTGAGAAACGTTGGGCAAACAAACGAGGAAGAGCTGGCTGCCACCTTTCCCACCGACCGCAAGGCATTGGCACAGTTCATCGCCCTGACCTACGACAGCGACGTGCCGCCCGAACTCGCCGCGCTCTTCCCCAAAAACACCGCCGCAACCGCCCCTAAACGGCTGACGGACGACGGCGAAAAGGCGGTGGACAACTTCCGTTGCCTCATCCGCCGATGGGACAACACCTACATATATGCTACTCGCGAGGACACGGGCGAGGACGTGCGCATTGACTACGTGCGCGAAAATCCCTATGTGCCGGGCGACTGGACCTACCTGCGCCGCACAATGGTGGAGGGCGAAACAATCAACGTGGTGCGGCCACGAACGGACGAGCACGGCAACATTCTCCCCGAACTAATTGTCTATGCGCCGGACTACCTTGTGAGCGTCACGTCCATCACGAGGTGCCTTACCGAGGTGGGAGCGTCGCCTTACCTCGACCTGCTTGCGCGCATCGAGCCGTTCAGCCAAAGCGAAGCCCAACTGATGGGCAACTTTGCCGGACAGCTGCTCGATGAGATTGTGTATGGTGAAGAACCGAACTACCGGCGGAGTGCATCGGAGTTTTTCCGTCGCAACGCACTCTGCCTCGCAGCGCACGGACCAATGTCGCCCGACTTTCACGAACAGGCGCAGCGACAGTACGAAAACATACGGCACCTGATGGGCAAGGTGTACGAGGAAGCCAACGGCTCGCCGTTTCGCCCCGAGGAGGTGATGCTCGAGCCTTCGTTCTTCTCCGACCTGCTCGGCCTGCAAGGGCGTATGGACTTCCTGACGCTCGACTACCGCAGCATCATCGAACAAAAATCGGGCAAATGCCGTTGGCAGCTTGGCGCGCCCAAGGACGCTTATGTGGGCTATCAGGAAGTGCATTTCGCACAGATACTGCTCTACCGTGCCCTGATGCACTACGACTACCACCGCAACACGGCGGAGGGGATGCACTCATTCCTTCTCTACTCGCGCTACGCTGAAGGACTTGAACAGGTGGGCAGTGCGCCGCGACTGCTCTTCACGCTCTTCAAACTGCGCAACCAGTTGGCCTACGCCGAAACGTGGTATGCCAAGGGCGGCATGCGGTTGCTCGAAACGATTACGCCGGAAAAAATCTTCCCCAATGCAAAAAGCAAGCTCTGGAATAACTACATTGCCCCGCAAATAAACGACCTGCTCAAACCGTTGCGCAAAGCCTCACCGTTGGAGCGAGCGTACTACTATCGCTTCATGCAGTTTGTGGCCAACGAGCAGGTGTTGGCGAAGATAGGCAACCACACGAAGGAGAACTCGGGCTTTGCCTCGGTGTGGAACTCGCTTTTGGAAGAAAAGCGCGAGGCTGGAAACATTTTCGAGAATCTCCGCATGGACGTTCCCCAAACTACCGACGGGAAGGCGCAGAAAGTGGAGGACGTTCGCTTTACATTTGCCACCGACGCAGCGCACAATGCCGACTTGGCAAACTTTCGCGAGGGCGACATTGCCTTTTTCTATGCCTACGAAAAGGGGCAAACGCCCGACGCGACGGCGCACATCGTATTCCGCTGTACCATCACGCAGCTAACGCCCGAGAGCATCGACGTGCGTTTGCGCAACCCGCAGACGAGTACGCTCGTGTTCAAGTACTTCCAACGCAACGACAACAGGGTATGGGCTATGGAACACGACTTTCTTGACTCGTCGTTCACCTCGCAATACCGCAGTCTGCACGCTTTTCTCTCCGCTCCCCAAGCGCGGCGCGACTTGCTGCTGGGGCAAAGACAACCAGAAGTGGACACCCATGTGCAACTACGCGGCGACTACGGCACGGAAGAGTTCAACAACCTCGTACTGCACGCACGCCAAGCCAAGGACATCTACCTCGTGATAGGTCCGCCGGGAACGGGCAAGACCTCCTACGGTTTGAAGAACCTGCTGCTCGAAGAACTGCAAGAAGAGGGCGCAAACGTTTTGCTGCTCTCGTACACCAACCGCGCCGTAGACGAGATTTGCAGCAAGCTTGAGGAGGAAGGCATCGACTACCTGCGAATCGGCAACGACTACACGTGCGACGAGGCATTCCGCCCGCACCTGCTCACGAAGCGCATTGAGGAGATGGGCGACGTGAACGCTACGAAGGTGAGACAGCTGCTGAGGCGAACGCGCGTGTTCTGCGGCACAACCACCTCGCTCACATCGGCAAGCGACCTTTTCAAAATCAAACAGTTCTCGCTCGCCATCATCGACGAGGCTTCGCAAATCCTCGAACCGCAAATTCTCGGTTTGCTGAGTGCAGTTTCACCAGAAGGCGATTGCGCCATCAGCCGCTTTGTGCTGATTGGCGACGAGAAACAACTGCCCGCAGTGGTGCAGCAGGGCGAAGAGGAGGCAGCCGTCAACGATGAACTTCTGCGCAGTGCCGGCTTGACGAGTTGCGCCCTGTCGCTCTTCGAACGACTTCTGCGCCTATATGGCTACAATCCCGACGGCACAATCAACGAAGAGGTTTGCCACATGCTCACCCACCAGGGGCGTATGCACACGGACATTGCCAGTTTTCCCAGCACGGCTTTCTACGAAGGATTGCTTGAACCCGTCCCCCTGCCCCACCAGATTGAGCCGACGGAGAGCCGCTCGGATGCGCACGACCGCTTTGCGGACATATTGGATCGGAGCCGCATGAGTTTCGTTTCGGTGCCAACGCCGCCCGACGACGACACGCCCGACAAACTCAACGAGCAGGAGGCCGAGGTAATTGCCGCCTTGGTGCGCCAAGCCTATCTCAACATCGGCGAAAAGGACTTTGAGCCGCGAGGCTCTATCGGCGTGATTGTGCCTTACCGCAACCAGATAGCCACCGTCCGCGCCGCCATAGCAAAGCTCGGCATGCCCGAACTGCAAGCGCTGACCATCGACACGGTGGAACGCTACCAAGGTTCGCAGCGCGACTACATCATCTACGGTTTCACGGTGAAGCGCAAGTATCAACTGCGCTTCCTCACCAGCACTGCCTACATCGATCCGCACAGCGGCCACGTCATCGACCGCAAGCTCAACGTGGCACTGACCCGCGCCCGCAAACGACTCGTCCTCGTGGGCAACGCTCCCCTGCTCTCGGTAGACGGCACGTTCAAGGAACTCATTGACTTCTGCAAGGAACGAAGAGCGTTCTACGATTGATACATAATTATTGCTGTCCGCTAAAACAGATCCGACGCATTCTTAAACTATAAAGCTTTCCAGGAAGAAGCGTCTCGTAAAAAGGGATGCTTCGGAGTAAAGTATTTCCGTTGAAAATCAAAGCGTACATTTATGCGATGAGTGAACGTACGTCATGAGGGTGAGTGAACGTACGT
>CAVLCM010000071.1:0-12441 GCA_963661625.1 bacterium | reverse complement strand
CCTCATGACGTACGTTCACTCATCGCATAAATGTACGCTCTGATTTTCAACGGAGGAACCTCCGAAAACTGATTTGGGTGACGCATTGACGAAGTCAAGAAATAATCACGTTGAGCACCAAGGAACAACTGTAATAAATCCTTGTGGGTATGCCGTTAATGCAAAATCCCCGTCCCTGCATCGGCTTACTTGCCTCGCAGGGACGGGGATTTTGGATATTGGCTGCCCTTAGGGAGCTGCGGGAGGTGCTTACTGCTTGACGAAGCGGAAACTCTTGAAGTAAGCTTCCACGGGGGCACCACTGATGTTGGTCAGGCGGAGTTTGGAGGCCTGCATGCCGCCCAGCTCGTTGCCCGTGTGTATTACGGGGTCGGTGTCCTTGTAGTGGAGCAGGCTCACCTCTTTCCACTGGCCACCGGTGAAGAGTTCGAGCTTGAAGTTCTTCGCTATGCCGGCCACGCCGAAGTTGAAGTCCATGCCGGCGAACGTGATGTCGCGGTCGCAGGCGATGGTGAACTGTGCGTCCTTGTCCCACTTAACAACCTCGAGCGAGGGAGCCACGCTCACCTCGTTGCCGCGCACGCTGACGGGGAGCTGGGCGAGCTGCGGCACGGTAGACGAAATCTTGAACGGGTTGTATTCCGCCGAGTTGAAGAGCGACGTGCCGTGTTCGCTGTTGTAAGTGTCGACCGTCTGGGCAAACAGTTGGTTGACGGTGGGGAGCAACACCTTCGTGGCCAGTTTGATGCCCGGCTGCAAAGCGTGGCGAACGTCAGAGTTTTCGAGTTCGTACATCTGCATCTGCAAGGTGCGGGCCTGCGTATAGAGGCGGTTGAACGAGGCGGAATCCGTCTTGCCCTCCGCACCGGCCATGAGCGTAACGGCCGAGGCATAGTCCGCCACGTTGCGCCCCTGCAAGAGCCAGGGCTTCAACTCGCGAACCAGTTCGGGGTTTTCGTTGTCGGCGAGCAGTTCGTCGACCGCCTTGCGCAACTCGGCAGCCGTGCTGTGCAGAGCCTCGATGCCTGTTTTGTCGCCTTTGAGAGCCGAAGCCGCCGTGGTCTGCAACTCTTCGCCCTCTTCGCGGCGGAAGCCGTGACCGTTGGGGCCGAGGTCCTTATTATAGAGAGCAAAGGTGCGCAATGCCTCGCTATTGCCCGGCAATACGGCCTTCAAAGCCTTTTCCCAGTTGGCCTTGTAATCGTACGCCTTCATGTTCCACGTGTAGTCGGCAATGCCGTAGAGCGATATTTTCGAAGCCTCGGCATGCTCCATGGGGTTGGAAACGAAGCCCGACACATCGGAGGCAATGTCCTGCCCGTTGCCGTAGGCCGGACCGAGCAGGATGTGGTCGCGCACGAAGTCGCTCACGGGGAAGTTCCACCAGATGTACGCCTTGCGGTCGATGCGCTGGTTGATCCACTCCATGCTTTCCTTGTCGATGCAGTGCACCACGGAGTTGCCCGTCCACATGATTTGCACGCTCTTGTTCATCTTCTCGCCCAGTGTGCGCAGGTAGCCCTTGGCATCGTTGGCCCAGGCGCGGTTGTACTCCGTGGGGCACATTACGAGCGGACGAACGCCCTTGTGCGTCTTCACGAAATGGTCGTCGACGTAGTTGAGCAGTTCCGCCTGTTTGTCGGCGCGCGTGCCTTCGCCCCAGATGTCGTCGAAGAACACGGCGAACGAGCGCACGCCGAGAGCGTACATGTCCTCAAACTTCTTGACCAATGCGTCGCGGTCGCTGTCGGTCCACTTGATGTCCACGCCCGGGTGGATAGCCCAGTAGAAGTTTACGCCGTTGGCGTTGGCGCAGTCGTTGAGTTCCTTGATACGCTTTGCCTCCTCCTCGGGATAGGGCTGACGCCAGTGGTCGCGGTGGTAGGGGTCGTCCTTCGGGCCGTAGATGTAAACGTTCATCTTGTTGCGTCCGTAAAACTCAATCTGGCTCAGGCGCGCCTTGTGGCTCCAGGGCGTTCCGTAGAAGCCCTCCACCGTGCCGCGGAAGGGTACGTCGGGCCAGTCGGTAACGGTGGCGCACTGCAACTTGCCGGCGGCGATGGAGGCAAGGAACGTTTGCACGCCGTAGAACAAGCCCTCCTCGTCGGCGGCAGCAATGGTTGCCCCCTTGGGAGTGATGGCAAGGTAGTAGCCCTCGGCCTTGGAGGGAATGAGGCTGGCCACTTTTTTCACGGCTTTGTCGCCCCTCACGCCGAGCGTCAGGGTGAACGGCGCTTTGTCTGCTGTCGTAGCGAGCGAACTGCCCTGCAGCGTCTTCACGGCGATTGCCTCGCTGCGCTTTTTGTCAGTCACTATTTTCCACGACGTGGGGGCATCGCTGAGCTGCGTGCCAGCCAAGGTCGTTTGCTGCGGAACGGGGTTGACAAGGCTGATTTGCGCCATCGCAGTGCTTGCGCCGAGGGCGGAGAGCAGCAGCGTTGCGCCTAAAAGGTGTTTCTTCATGTGTGGGGTAAAAAGAGTGTATGTATGGATTTACGAGTTTCGAGGGAGGAGCCGTCAGGCCTTGATGAAGCACGGCTTGCGCGGCTTGACGGTATGGGGGAACGAGGCGGGATAGCCCAGGGCGAGGTGGGCAATGCCCTCGTAGTCGCCCTCCACGCCGATGCTGCGGAGCCACTCCTGCCATTCGGGCTGTTCAAACTCCTCGCGAGCGCGGTTTATCCAGCACGAGCCAAGTCCAAGGGCGTGCGCCGCCAGCATCATGTTGCCCATCATCAGCGTGCCGTCGTACACATGGTTGGCGTTGGCTTTGTCGGCAAGCACAATGAGCCACACGGGCGCACCGTAGAACGGGTCGGCATCCTCGCTCTGGCCCATGATACGGGCGTTGACGCTGCGCAGACGGTCGCGCACAGCGGGGTCGGTCAGCTGCACCACTATCCAGGGCTGTTCGCCGTGACCCGAGGCGGCGAACGTGCCGGCCTCAACCACTTGGTCAATGAGTTCCTGGGGGACAGCGTCGGGTTTGTATCGGCGGATGCTGCGGCGCGTCTTGATGGCGTTGAGCACAGTTTGTGTTTCGTTTGCGTTCATAGTCATTGTGTGTTATCGTGTGATTGTAGCAAAGTTACGAACTACGCCCCACATATCCACGCCCCGGCTTTGCATATTCCTTATTTTCAGGGCGATACTTCTTCAAACCGCAAAAATGGGCTACCTTTGCCACGTTTGCATTGGCGTAAGCCCACGGGCTGCGCCGCACACATATATTATATATACACAGAAACATCCTTAGAAAGACATGGCAAAAGGAAAGGTAGATGCCTTGTTGGGCATTGTGTTCGGAGACGAGGGTAAAGGCAAGGTGGTCGACTACTTTACGCCGAAGTACGACGTAGTGGCACGCTTTGCCGGCGGTCCCAACGCCGGGCACACCATCATCTTTGACGGAAAGAAGTTTGTGCTCCGCTCCATTCCCTCGGGCATATTCGACGAGAACAAAGTCAACATCATAGGCAACGGCTGCGTGATAGCCCCCGACCTTTTCATGGCCGAGGCTCACGAACTCGAAAAGGCCGGCTACGAGCTTTGCGACCGCTTGCACATCAGTCGCCGCGCCCACCTCATCCTGCCCACCCACCGTTTGCTCGACCGCGCCTACGAGGCCGCCAAGGGCAAGAACAAGGTAGGGACTACGGGCAAGGGCATCGGCCCGACCTACAGCGACAAGGCTGCCCGTGTTGGCCTGCGCGTGGGCGACATCCTCGACAATTTCGAGGCTAAATACGAGGCACTGAAAGCCCGCCACGAGCAGATACTCCGCGACCTCCACTTCACCGACTACGACATCACCGAGGAGGAGAAGGCGTGGATGGAAGGCGTGGCCTATATGCGCAAGTTCCACCTGACCGACACGGAATACGAAATCAACCGCGCCCTTGCCGAGGGCAAAAACGTGCTGGCCGAGGGCGCACAGGGTTCGCTGCTCGACATCGACCACGGCACCTACCCTTACGTTTCGTCCTCGTCGACCACGAGCGGCGGCGTATGTACCGGACTGGGCGTAGCCCCCAACACCATCGGCCACGTGTTCGGCATATTCAAGGCATACAGCACCCGTGTGGGCGGCGGTCCGTTCCCCGTAGAACTCTTCGACGAGACGGGCGACACCATCCGCCACATCGGCAATGAGTACGGCGCAGTGACGGGCCGCAACCGCCGCTGCGGCTGGCTCGACCTCGTAGCCCTGAAATACGCCATCATGATTAACGGCGTGACCGACCTCGTGATGATGAAGGGCGACGTGCTCGACGGTTTCGATACCATCAAGGTTTGCACCGCCTACACCAAGGACGGCCAGACAGTGACGGAGATGCCCTACGACACCGAGGGCTGGCAGCCCGTCTACGAGGAATTGCCCGGCTGGAAGACCCCCCTCTCCGAAATCCGCCACGAGAGCGAGTTCCCCAAGGCGTTCGCCGACTACATCGCCTACATTGAAAAAGCTACGCAGACACCCGTGAAGATTGTATCGGTAAGCCCCGACCGCGAAGCCACCATCATTCGCTGATTGCACTGCGGCACCGACCGAAGAGAAGCCTTCCCTCCTGCACACAGGCAGTGGGAAGGCTTCTCCTTTTTGGCTCCGACACAAAAACAGACTAACACAAAACAAACAGAATGCAAATATCACTGAAAGGGCATTTGTCCATGTTTGGGGCAAACTGCATGTGGGGACTCATGTCGCCCATCTCAAAGTTTATCATGCTGGGCGGCATCGTCAGTCCGCTCATCGTCACCGACCTGCGCATCGCCGGGGCCATGGTGTTGTTTTGGATTGTATCGTTCTTCCAAAAGCCCGAGCACGTCAGTTCGAAGGACCTCATGCGACTGCTCGGCGCGGCTCTGCTGGGCATTGTGTTCAACCAGGGCTGCTTCATCTTCGGCGTAAGCCTTTCGTCGCCGGGCGATGCCTCCATCATCACCACGAGCATGCCGCTCTGGGCCATGGTGCTGGCGGCGTTCATCCTGAAAGAGCCCATCACGGGCAAGAAGGTGCTGGGCATTGCCGCCGGAGCGGCCGGCGCACTGATGCTCATCATGGGCAGCGGCAGCGTGACAGTCTCAGCCAGCAAGGGAGGCAACTACGCCATCTGGGGCGACCTGCTCGTACTTACGGCACAGTTTTGCTATGCGCTATACATTGTGCTTTACAAGAACTTCGTGAACAAATACTCGCTCGTCACCATCATGAAGTGGATGTTCACCTATTCCTTCATCTGCGTTCTGCCCTTCTCCGCCCGCGACCTCATGAGTGTGCAGTGGGGCGGCCTGGGAGGCTGGGAGGTTGCCGGCCTGGCATTCATCGTGGTGGGTGGCACGTTCCTCAGCTACATGCTCGTTGTGGTGGGACAGAAAAACCTGCGCCCCACCGTGGCCGGCATGTACAACTACGTTCAGCCCATCGTGGCCTGCATCGTAGCCGTCCTGTGGGGCATGGACAGCTTCAACTGGGTGAAGGCCTGTGCCGTGGTTCTCATATTCGGTGGCGTTTACCTCGTCACGGCGAGCCGCAGCCGCAAGGACGCGGAGCCTGAGTGAGGCTACGACACAGCTGCAAAACGAGAAAGTCTCCTGCCCTCACAATTGCGAGGGGCAGGAGACTTTCTTTTGTATTCTTTACCGTTGTCAATTACTGGATGCCCAGTTTCTTGGCGATGTCGGCGGGGATGGCGTGCTTGTTGATGAGGATGTTCATCGTCTTGTAAGCCACGTAAGCCTTCGAAGCGTAGAACATGCCGTGATACTTGCCGTAGTCGCCCCATGAGTTCTTCACCATGAAGTACTCGCGGCCGTTGTTGTCCTTTGCAAGGCCGTAGATAACCATGCCGTGGTCATCGGTAGTTTCCCAGTTGTCGTAGCCCTGCTGACGGAGTTCCTGAGTGATGGTGAGCTCGTCGTTCGAAGCCACCTGCGAACCCGTGTTGATGGTGCCGCCCCAGCGTGCAGCGTCAGAGCCAGTGAGATCGCGCACTTTGAGGTTCTTGGGCACGTAAGCGTAGTCCTTGCCGTTGCGGCGACCGAAGTATTCCTCAGTCACGTCTGCGCCCCAAGCGAAGGTGTAGCCGTTCTTCACAGCCTCGTCCATTACGGTCATAAACTCGTCGAGGGGCAGGTTGTAGCTCTCAGCCCAACGCCAGTTGTCTTGGATTTCGAGGATGAACTTTGAGTAGAAAGGATGGTGCGTGTACGACGTGAGCGACACGTAGTCGTCCATGTTCAGGCCGAGATAGTCCTTTACGTAGGAAGTCGGGGTGTACGTCTTGCCGTCAGCGGTCTTCACCTCCTTGGGGAGTTCGCCGAAGTAGCCCTTGTAGATGTTGGAAAGATCGTTCTTCCAAGTGAGCGAGATTTTGTTGAGCTTGCCCTTGGCAATAGCGCCCACGTAGGCAGAGGCCACAGCGTCGAGCTGGTTGAAGTTGAAAAGGCTGTCGCCGTAGAGCGTGCCGGGAGCGGGCATAGCGTCCTGCGGCACCATGCCGTAGTTCTTCAAGCAGTAAACAGCGTCGTAGAACGAGCCGCCCTGCGAGAAGCTAACGTCGCCGTGCGTACGGATGGCCTTGTCGGCACGGTCCATATAGGTGTTGTATACGAGGAACGACTCGCAAAGGTCGTGCGTGCCCTTGCCCATGCGGAGCAGTTCGGCCTCGAAGTAGCCGAGCGAAGAGTATGCCCAGCACGTACCGCTCTGGTTTTGGTCCTTAATGGAGGTAATGGGGTTTTCCTTGACGGTGGTAAACGTCACTTCGTCAGTCTTGGCAGGAGTTGCCTTTTTGCGTGCAGAGATGTTTCCCGGCAGCAAGCACATCAGCGCAGCTGCAATGAGGAGCGTCTTTTTCATGTTTGTTTGTGATAATGTTTTATTGGTTTATTTTAGTATGTTTCATCAATAGATAACGGGGCTTTCGTCCTTGTACTGCGCCACGAACGCCTCCACGTCTTCCGTATGGTAGGGTATGCGGTCTTTGCCCAGGAAGCGGCATCCGTCCTTCGTAATGAGTACGTCGTCCTCGATGCGTATGCCGCCGAAATCGCGGTATTCGTCAATCTTGTCGAAGTTGAGGAAAGCGGCGTTCGTACCTTCCTTGCGCCACAGGTCGATGAGGTCGGGGATGAAGTAGATACCCGGTTCGTCGGTCACAACGTGTCCCACGTCGAGACGGCGACCGAAGCGCAGGGCGTTTGTGCCGAACTGCGTGGAGGGGCGCGTCTCTTCGTCGAAGCCCACATACACTTGGCCGAGGCCTTCCATGTCGTGCACGTCCATGCCCATCATGTGGCCCAGGCCGTGGGGCAGGAACAGGGCGTGCGCACCGGCACGCACAGCCTCAGCCGTGTCGCCCTTCATCAGCCCGAGGGCTTTGAGGCGGTCGGTCATGAGGGTGCATACGGCCATGTGTACGTCCCACCAGCGCACGCCGGGACGTGCCTGTTCAAGGGCCAGGTCATGGCAGTCGGCCACGATGTCGTATATCTCCTTCTGCTTTTGCGTAAACCGTCCGCTGATAGGCGTGGTGCGCGTGTTGTCGGAGCAATAGTTCTCGTTGGTTTCCGCGCCGGCATCCACCAGCAGGAGGCGTCCGGCCTCGAGGGCGCGGGGCGAGGGATAGCCGTGGAGTATTTCGCCGTGCATCGTCACGATGCTTGGAAACGACACCTGTGCGCCGTAGCTCGACGCAATGCCGTCCAGCACGCCGCCGATATACTGCTCCGTCACGCCGGGACGTGCCAGGCGCATAGCCATGGTGTGCATCTTGTAGCCAATGACGGCCGCACGTTCGAGTTCTTCAATCTCCTCCTCGCTCTTCACGGTGCGCAGTTCGATGACAGCCTTGATGAGTGCGAGCGAAGCGGCCTCGCGCTGCTGCGAGGGATGCACGCCGAGCAGATCCATAATCTGGATTTTCGTGTCGTGGCGATAGGGGGGCAGGAAGTGCACCTTGCGTCCGGCCGTCACGGCCTGCTCCACCATCTGGGCGAGCTGCGCTATGGGGGCGGAATGGGCCACGCCGCACTCCTCGGCCATTTGGGCTACGGAGGTGACGGAACCGTACCATACGATATCGTCGATGTCGATGTCGTTGCCCACGAGCGTTTCTGTGCCTGTGTCGGCATCGATTACGCCCACAAGGCCGTCGCGGTGCTGTCCGAAGAAGTAAAGGAACGAACTGTCCTGACGGAACTTGTAAACGTTGGAGGGGTAGTTATTGGGACTGTCGTTGTTGCCGAAGAGGAGGATAAGTCCGCTGCCCACGAGTTGGCGCAAACGGCTTCGGCGTTCCACATAAGTTGCTTTGGGAAATAGCATAGTGTGCATTATTTTGGTTTCGCTGGCAAAGAGCCGCCTTTCAGATTGCCTCTCTTTGCCCACATTAGTAGGCAAAAGTACGTATTTTCATCCGTAATGGCGTATATTTGCAATACTATTTAAGCTTTCGCAGACTTAACGCATCAATCGCAGAATTTATGTCATTGACTCTTCCACAAAATACGGGACTTGTGCTTGAAGGGGGCGGAATGCGCGGCGTTTTCACCGACGGCGTGCTCGACTATTTCCTCGACCGCCACATCACGTTTCCCTATGCCGTCAGCGTTTCGGCAGGGGCGTGCAACGGTCTGTCGTTCATGAGTGGACAGCGCGGACGGGCAAAGGTCACGAATATAGACATGCTCGAGAAGTACCGCTACATCGGCATGAAGTACCTGTGGACGCAGCACAGCATCTTCGACCGCGAACTGATTTACGACAAGATTCCCAACGACATCCTGCCCTTCGACTACGAGGCGTGCTTTGCCAACCCGATGGAGTTTGAAATGGTCACGACAAACTGCCTGACGGGCAAGGCGCACTACATGACGGAGCGCAACGATCCCGACCGCCTGCTCACCATCGCCCGGGCCACCTCTTCCCTGCCCTTCGTCTGCCCCATCGTGTGGCTTGACCACCAGCCAATGCTCGACGGCGGCATTGCAGACTCCATCCCCGTGGAGCGTGCCATGGAGCGCGGCCATAGCTTCAACGTGGTGGTGCTGACGCGCAACAAGGGCTACCGCGAAAAGTCGCGCGACATAAAGCTGCCTCGCTACATCTACCGCCGCTTCCCGCGCCTCCGTGTTTTGCTCAGCAAGCGCCACGCCATCTACAACGCTCAGCTCGAACTGGTTGACCGCCTCGAAGCGGAGGGGCGCATCCTGGCCATCCGCCCCGAGCGTCCGCTCGAAGTGGGACGGCTCGAAAGCGACACAAAGCGGCTCACGGCTCTCTACGAGGAGGGATATGCCTGCGCCCGGAGGGCTTTCGAAGGAAAATAGCGGCGACGGGGGGTGGCGAGCGCATTCCCCGACGGTTCATCCACTGCTGATTTCGAGCCGCTTATCCTTAAAAATGCGCACACTACGCCATAGCGTTAACATACTCAAACTATCTTTCAGTAGTTAATCGTAAATTTGCATTGCTTTTCGTCCCCGTCCTTTTGCAATGAGCGCGATTCTTGCTTTGCAAAAGGCGAGCGGCCGACTTAACCGCCACCTGACCTTTGAGAGCATGACAACACCCCCAGGCAAAAGACTTACCGTTTTTGTGGTCGACGACAACGCAAAAGCAGCAGAAACGCTGGCAGCCGACCTCAACACGATGAGCACCATTAAAGAGGTGCACACATACAGCTCGTACAACGAAGCCACGCTGCCCATCCTCGAGCATCAGCCCGACGTGCTGTTTCTCGACGTGGAAATGCCGGGCATGACGGGGCTTGACTTTCTCGAGGCCATTTATTCCAAAATTTCCTTCTCGTTCAAGGTGGTGTTCTACACGGGCTATGCCAACTACATGCTCGACGCCATCCGCCACTCGGCATTCGACTTTCTGCTCAAGCCTTACAAGCGTTCCGAACTCGCGGCCATCGTCGAACGCCTCGTGCAAAACGACGGGCCCAACAAGGGACTGAAAGCTTTTGAGAACGACGGGCTGCCGCGCAAGATTGCCATGCAGACCGTCAGCGAACTGCTTCTCGTCAAGCAGGAGGAAACGCTGCTTTTCAACTACGCCAGCGAGCAACGGTCGTGGCGCATTCGCCTGACCGACGGCAGTGTGCATCCGCTCAAAAAGAGCGTGACGGCGGAGGACATCCTGCGCCTCAGCTCGTCCTTCGCCCGGGTGAGCAACACGTGCATCATCAACCTCACCTACCTCACGGCCATCGAGAACAATACGCAGCAGTGCCGTTTCTCCCCGCCCTTCAACGACATCGACGTAAAGGCTTCGCGCCGCTATTTCAGCAAGTTGAAGGAGCGTTTCGAGATGCTCTGACTTCTTCCCTCGTACACTTCCCCATCGCTTTTCCGAAGTCTTTTGCACCGTCAATTCGTCTTTGCAAAAACTAAAAAGCCCTCACGCATAACGCGTTTGTGGGCGGAATGCGCTATATTTGTAGGAGATAAGTCCTATTTGAGGCAAACGCACGTAAGGGGCGCAAGTGCGCCAGTTTGTTTGCCCATTCCAAACCCAAAGCATATTCTCCCATGAAGTTCAAGCATATTCTTTGCACCCTCGCAGCGGCTTGCGCCGTCAGTTTGTCGTGCGCGGCTCAGACGGCGCGCGAAGTGTTGGACAAAACCGCCTCTAAGCTGAAAAGCAGCGGCGGCATCGAAGCCCGTTTCGAGGGCACGCAGTTCAAAGGCACGCACGAGGCCGGTTCGGCCACAGGCAGCATACAGGTGGAGGGCGGCAAGTTCAAGATTGCGTCCAACTCCATGACCACGTGGTTCGACGGCCGGACGCAATGGACGCTCATGAACGGCAGCGACGAGGTGAACGTGAGCAACCCCACAGCAGCCGAATTGCAGCAAATCAATCCCTACACGTTCGTCAACCTCTACCGTCAGGGCTACGACCTCAAGCTGGGCAACACAAACTACCACGGAAAGAGTTGTTACGAGGTGCGCATGACGGCGCAAAGCAAGAAGAACAGCATACAGACGGTGCTTGTGGTCATCGACAAGCAGACGCTCCTGCCCAGTTCCATCCGCATGAAGGATTCGCACAACGAATGGACGCGCATCCGCATCAACAGCATCAGCACCAAGAAGCACTGGGCGGACGCAAACTTCCGCTTCGATGCGAAAAGCCATCCGGGCATAGAGGTCATCGACCTGCGCTAACAACCCCGCTCATCCCCACTAAGTTCAAACAAACAATCATCTCCAAAATAACACCTACAATGACTACCACACCCCAAACCACAGGCGTGGAACCCTGCGTCATCCTGGGTTCCGGACCTGCGGGATACACCGCGGCCATCTACACAGGGCGCGCCG
Source organism: bacterium (assembly GCA_963661625.1). Taxonomy (GTDB): domain Bacteria; phylum Bacteroidota; class Bacteroidia; order Bacteroidales; family Bacteroidaceae; genus Alloprevotella. The sequence goes on along the minus strand of CAVLCM010000071.1, from coordinate 1,104 downwards.
GACTGCGCCCCATCATCTACGAGGGTCTGCAACCGGGCGGACAGCTCACCATCACCACCGAGGTGGAAAACTTTCCGGGCTTCCCCGAAGGCATCGATGCTAACGAACTGATGGACAATATGCGCAAGCAGGCCGAACGGTTCGGAGCGGAAATACGCACGGCAACAGCTGTCAAGGCCGACCTCAGCCAACGCCCCTACACGCTTTGGTTTGACGACGACACCACCATACAGTGCGAAACGCTCGTGATTGCCACCGGCGCATCAGCCAAATACCTCGGCTTGGCCGACGAAACAAAATACCAAGGGGCTGGCGTGAGCGCGTGCGCCACCTGCGACGGCTTTTTCTACCGCAAAAAAACGGTGGCCGTGGTGGGCGGAGGCGACACAGCATGCGAGGAGGCAAGCTATCTGGCAGGACTTGCCAGCAAAGTTTACCTCATTGTGCGCAAACCCTTCCTGCGCGCCTCGAAGGCCATGCAGGACCGCGTGTTGAACAATCCCAAGATTGAGGTGCTTTTCGAAACCAATACCGTGGGCCTCTTCGGCGACGGCGGCGTAGAGGGCGCACACGTGGTGTTCCGCAAGGGCGAAAGCGATGAGCGCACTTACGACATCGCCATCGACGGCTTCTTCCTCGCCATCGGGCACCGCCCCAACAGCGAGCTATTCAAGGAATGGGTGAAGACGGACGAAACGGGCTACATCCTCACCGAGGGCGACTCGCCCCGTACGGGCATCCCCGGCGTGTTCGCCGCTGGCGACGTGGCTGACCCTCACTACCGCCAGGCCATCAGCGCAGCCGCCAGTGGCTGCAAGGCAGGCATCGAAGTAGACCGCTATCTGAAGGAGATTGCGGCGCAATAAGACGACCGCTACATCACAATCAAGGCTGGCACCTCGCGAGGTGCCAGCCTTTTTGGTTACATACGTGGTATATCGTGCGCTGGGCAAGGCGCCCACAAAGGAATTGCCCGTTTAGTACTCCTGACTTCATCACTTTTTTGCACCACCAAATGGCGCATATTGAAAATCAACGAGTTACGTATTACTCGAAGAAGGCTTCATCTAACGACGTACGTCCACCCTCTTTAATGACGTACGT
>CAVLCM010000070.1:0-12819 GCA_963661625.1 bacterium | reverse complement strand
TGGCGCATCTTGAAAATCAACGAGTTACGTATTTTTATAGGGTAACTTTGGGTGACGTAAACGAAAAACTTGAAGAAGGCTTTATCTAACGACGTACGTCCACTCTCTTTAATGACGTACGTTCACTCGACTTATAGACGTACGTTCACTCTACTTATAGACGTACGTTCACTCACCCTCATGACGTACGTTCACTCATCGCATAAATGTACGCTCTGATTTTCAACGGAAATCATCTGCATCTGCTTTGTCGCCTACAAGGTATACAAGTAACAAAACCGCCTTGGAAAATGAATGTCATCTTCCAAGGCGGTTTGAGCAATGTAGCGCGAGACAGGCTTGAACTGTCGACCTCATGATTATGAATCATGCGCTCTAACCAGCTGAGCTATCGCGCCATTGTTTGGTTTGCGAGTGCAAAGATAGGCATATATTCGCAACTACCAAACTGTTGTGGCTCTTTTTGCGCTTTATGATATTGTCCTAAACGTTTCGAGTATCGTTTCGGGTTTTTGTCCCACGCTTTTTCTTCTACAGAATACACTCTGTGAAATCTGTGAGTTCTGTGGGCATTATTTCATTCCACGGAAAAAGCGTAGGGACAAATAAGGAGTGCCGATGAGGGAGGCAGGGCTACTGGGCTGCGTTTTGGTAGTTTGCAAGGCCCGTTTTGAGGTAGCTTACGAAATGGTCTATGTCCTCGTCGTACGAGTAAGACGTGTTGAGCGGCTTGCCGTTGTTGTCGAGCAGCACGTAGAAGGGCTGTGCGTTTGCGCCAAACTTCGTACGTTGCAAGTAGCTCCACTTGTCGCCCACAGTGCGCAGGGTGGTGGTCTGTCCGTTCTCCGTCACTTCCACGGGTTGGGGGAGCGAAGCCTTTTCGTCTACGTAGAGCGAAATCAGCACGTAGTCCTTGGTGAGCAGGTCGCGCACCTTTGCGTCGTGCCAAACGGCGAGTTCCATTTTGCGGCAGTTTACGCAGCCGTGGCCGGTGAAGTCAATCATTACGGGCTTGTTCGTTTGGCGTGCGTAGGCCATGCCCGCCTCGTAGTCAGTGAATTTTGCCTCAATCTTCACCGGGTCGAGGTTGAAGTCCTGCGTAGACATAGGCGGAGCGAATGCACTCACCGCCTTCACCGGCGCGCCCCACAGGCCCGGCACCATGTACACGGCGAAAGCCAGCGAAATCAGTGCAAGGAAGAAGCGCGGCACGGAAGTGTGGCGCTCGTTCTCGTCGTCGTGGGGGAACTTGATAGCCCCGAGCAAGTAAATGCCGAGCAGGGCGAAGATGACAATCCAGAGGGCGAGGAACGTTTCGCGGTCGAGCAAGTGCCAGCCGTAGGCAAGGTCGGCCACGGAGAAGAATTTCAGGGCGAAGGCCAGTTCGAGGAAGCCCAGCACCACCTTCACCTGGTTGAGCCAGCCGCCGCTCTTGGGTGCGCTTTTGAGCCACGTGGGGAAGAGGGCGAAGAGCGTGAACGGCAGAGCCAGCGCGATGGCAAAGCCCAGCATGCCGATGGTAGGAGCGAGGGCTGAGGCCCCCGATGTACTCACCTCAACGAGCAGGAAACCGATAATCGGACCCGTGCAAGAGAAGCTCACCAGCGAGAGCGTGAACGCCATGAGGAAAATGCTGAGCAAGCCCGTGGTGCGTTCGGCCTTATTGTCCACCGCATCGCCCCACTTTGAGGGCAGCGTGATTTCAAAACCGCCGAAGAAACTTGCCGCGAACACCACTAGCATCAGAAAGAAGAGGATGTTGAAGATGGCGTTCGTCGAAAGATTGTTGAGCGCGTTTGCGCCGAAGAGCGTGGTGATGATGAGGCCCAGCGCCACATAGATAACCACGATTGAAACACCATAGGTAATGGCGTCGCGTATGCCTTTGCGGCGGTTGCCCGAACGCTTCAGGAAGAAACTCACCGTCATGGGAATGATGGGCCACACGCAGGGCGTGAAAAGCGCCACTAAACCACCGATAAATCCGAGGAAGAAGATGTAGTACCAAGCCTTGCCAGCAACGTCGGCGTTGTCGTCCGTACCGAAAGCTTTGAGTTCCTTGATGACGGGAGTCCACCATGCGCCGATTGCAGCAGAGTCAGCCGGTTGCACGTTGACGGTTGCCGCCGTGTCGGTCATTGCCGTTTGTGCGGCAGCGGTGTCGGCAGTTGTAGGCTGGGCCTGTGCGGCGGCAGCCTCGGCAGCGGCCTGAGCCTCCTGCTTCTTTGTTTCGGCGGTTGGGGCGGGGCCGTCAGAACCCTCCACCTTGGCGTTTACGCTGGTGGGCGGCAGGCAGTTCTCGTCGTTGCAAGCGCCGTATTTCAAATAGCCTTTCAGTTCATAGTTCTTGTCGAGCAGCTCCACCGTCTGCGTGAAAGTGGCGTGTCCTTCGTAGAACGTCACCGGCATCTCGAAGATAGGGTCGTTCATCGTCTTTGCCCCAGGGCCGGCTTTGAGGCCGCCTTTGAGCTTTGCGCCCTTGATGTTGTCCACGCCAAACGAGGCGCGCGTGGGGCCGCCGTCGGGAATGTTCGTGGAATAGATGTGCCAGCCGGCCTGAGCCGTTCCGTTGAACACGATGTCGATGGTAGTGGGACTTGTGCGCTTGTAGCTCACGGTGAAATTCACCTGAGCCACTGCCGCCGTCAGGGCGGCTGCAAAAAGGAGCAGGGTCAGCGAAAGAAACTTCTTCATTGCTTGCTTGGAGTATGTCTGTGGTTGATCGGATAGCGGCGGAAAGTCAAAAAGGAACGCGCTTTCCGCCATTGCGCTGCAAAGTTAGCTATTTTGTGTAAATCAATGCGTTAGAGCTTCGGGCCGAAGGAAAGGTCGCCCGCGTCGCCCAGCCCCGGCACGATGTAAGCGTCGTCGTTGAGCTTCGGGTCGACGGCGGCCACCCAGAGCGTCACGTCGTCGGAGGGGAACACCTTCTTCAAGTGGTCGATGCCCTCTTGTGCGGCTATCACGCAGCAGATGTGCAACTTCTTCGGCGTGCCGTGGGTGAGGAAAGCCTTGTATGAGAGTTCGAGCGAACCGCCCGTGGCCAGCATGGGGTCTACCATCAGGAAGGTGCAGCCGTCGAGTGCAGGGGCGGCAATGTAGTTCACGTGGATTTTCAGTTCGTCGCGTCCGCCTTCGTTCTCTTCGCGATAGGCTGCCACAAAGGCCGAGTCGGCCTGGTCGAACGTGTCGAGGAAACCCTCGTGGAACGACAGCCCGGCACGCAGCACCGTACCCACCACAATGCGGTCGTCGTAGGTAGGTACACTCTTTGTGCCTAAGGGCGTGGTGATTTCTTTTTCTGTATACGAGAGTGTGTGGCTCACTTCATAGGCCGTGGCGCGGGCTATGCGTTGCAGGTTGCGACGAAAGAGCGTGCGGTTGCCCTGTACGTTCACGTCGCGCAGCTGCGCCATGTAAGAATTTATTACGGAACTTTTCTCGCCGAGGTTGATGACTTTCATTTGTGTCTGAGGTATAAAAGGACGTTCATTGGGAAGGGAAGGACTACTGCAGGTCGGCAGGTTGCGCAAGTCGTTTGCACCATTTGCCGCCCAACAGGCAGTAGAGGCCGAGGGCCACGAAGGGGATGCTGAGCAACTGCCCCTGGTTCAGGCCGATGAGCTGCTGCATGTGCAGTTCCCACGGCTCTTGCACCTCTTTGAGCACCTCCACGAAGAAACGGAAGGCAAAGATGGTTGTCAGGCAGTAGCCGAAATAGAAACCCGTGCCAACGCGGCCGGACATCTTCCTATATAATAACAGGCCGATAAGGAATATCACGAAGTAGGCCACAGCCTCGAAGAGCTGGGCAGGGTAGCGCGGTGCTGTTTCGTTGAGGTGGACAAATACGAAGCCAAAGTCGCTCTGTGTGTATTTGCCCACAATCTCTGAGTTCATCAGGTTGCCCAAGCGGATGAAGCAAGCGCAGATGGGCGTAGCGATGGCGATGTTGTCAAGCACGCGCAGGATGTTCACCTTCGTGCGCCGAACGTAGAGCCACAGGGCAATCATCAGTCCGAGCGTACCGCCGTGTGAGGCCAGTCCGGCATAGCCCGTAAACTTCCACGATCCGTCTGCCATCCGGTGCATGGGCAAAATCATTTCCAGAGGGTGGGAGAGGAAATAGCCCGGTTCGTAGAGCAGGCAATGCCCCAACCTTGCACCGAGGAGAATGCCCACGAAACAATACAAGAACAGCGGTTCAAACTTCTCCTGCGGAATGTGCTGCCGTTTGTAAAGCTTGTACACCACGACGTAGCCCAGCGCAAGCCCAATGCACCAGCACAGCGAGTACCAGCGCACGTCGAGCTTCCCGATGGAGAAAGCCACGATAGAAGGGTCCCAGTTGATCATCTTAATACTTTGATGTTTGCTTAAATGCGCCGTAACACGTTGGCCGAAAAGCCTAACAAGAGGCATTTGCCAAAAAATGGCGAAACGGCTTCAACGCTGGTTGTCATTACACGTTGAAGCGGAAGTGCATGATGTCGCCGTCTTCTACTACATATTCTTTGCCCTCCACGTGGAGCAGACCAGCGTCGCGTACGGCCGTTTCCGAACCGAGGCGAATGTAGTCGTCGTATTTGATTACTTCGGCGCGGATAAAGCCCTTCTCGAAGTCGGTGTGGATTACGCCGGCGCACTGCGGAGCTTTCCATCCTTTGTGGAACGTCCACGCCTTCACCTCCATTTCGCCGGCGGTGATGAACGTTTGCAGGTCGAGCAGGTGGTAGGCAGCTTTGATGAGGCGGTTGCAGCCGCTCTCTTCGAGGCCGATGTCTTGCAGGAATATCTGTCGCTCGTCGTAGGTTTCGAGTTCGGCAATGTCGGCCTCGGTCTGTGCGGCTAGCACCAGCACCTCTGCGCCCTCGTCCTTCACCGCCTCGCGCACGGCCTCCACATAGTGGTTGCCCGTGGCGGCCGAAGCCTCGTCAACGTTGCACACGTAAAGCACCGGCTTCGACGTGAGCAGGAACAGACCCTTGGCGGCCTTCTCCTCCTCCTGGGTGTCGAAGGATACGCTGCGTGCGCTGCGTCCTTCTTCAAGGGCAGCCTTGTAGGCCAGCAGCACTTCGTATTCCACCTTGGCGTTCTTGTCGCCGCCCACTTTGGCAATCTTCTCTACGCGCTTGATGCGGTTCTCAACCGTTTCGAGGTCTTTGAGCTGCAACTCCGTGTCGATGATTTCCTTGTCGCGCACAGGGTCTACGCTGCCGTCCACGTGCACCACGTTGCCGTCGTCGAAGCAGCGAAGCACGTGGATGATGGCGTCCGTCTCGCGGATGTTGCCGAGGAACTGGTTGCCCAGGCCCTCGCCCTTCGACGCACCTTTCACCAAGCCGGCAATGTCCACAATCTCCACCGTAGTAGGTACAATGCGTCCGGGGTTTACAATCTTGGCCAGTTCCGTAAGCCGCTCGTCGGGCACGGTGATGACCCCCACGTTGGGCTCGATGGTGCAGAAGGGGAAGTTGGCCGATTGTGCCTTGGCGTTGCTCAGGCAGTTGAAAAGGGTGGACTTGCCCACGTTGGGCAGGCCCACTATGCCGCATTGTAAACTCATAGGTTGGTTGTGCTTTTACTTATTAATGATGTGCAAAAGTACAAATTAAACCCATTGGCGCAGTTCTCTGTTTTGAAAAACTGCGCCAATGGGTTTGTTGTGTATCACGTGGTTGCCGCCTTGTCGGGCGGCCTTTCGGTTAGCGTGGTTACTCGGGGACAACGTTGGTCGTTCCGCCCTTGTAGGTGTAGTTGCCGTCGATGGCGATGCCTTTTGCCTTCTTGCCTGTCACGTCCATGTGGATGTTTCCTCCGGCCAGGGTGTAGTTGCCTTTCACCTTGATGCCGCGGCATTTCGACTCGTCTTCTTGGCCTTTGTGGTAGGTTGTTCCCGACACGGTCATGGTGATTTGCGTCGTTGCGCCTTCGTCCTGACCTATGGTGAGGTCGCCGCCCACGCTCATGCCCTTCGAACCGTCGCCGCTCACGGTGGCGTTGATGGTGCCGCCGCTGATGGTGGTATTGTTTTCGCTCTTGAGGCCTTTTACGTCTTCGGCTGCCACGTCCATCGTCAGCACGCCGCCGGCGATGATTACCTCGCCGTTCTGCACGTCGGTGGAGTCGCTGGTGATGCTCACGTCGATGCAGTCGCCGGCAGTGCCTTTCACGTTGACAGTGCCGCCCTCCTGCTTGTAGTACTGCTCAATGTGCATGCCGTCGTTGGCCGAGGCAAGGATATTGATAGCGCCACAATCCGCTTTCAGCCAAGTGTACTCGTCGGAAGCATAGGCGTGTTTGGTGTTGCCCGTGATGTTGAGCGTACCTCCGCCCGATATTTCGGCGTGGCCGTTGATGAAGAAGCAGGCCTTTTGTGTGCCGCCCGTGCCGTCGGTGAATGTGTTTGTCGTGCCGTCGGTGAGCGTAACGGCGATGCGCTTGCCGTCCTCAATGCAAAGGGCCGCACTGTCGGGGTTGGTGAGTTCCACGCCGTTGAGCGTCAGACTTGCCTTGTAGTGGCCGTCCATGTAGAACGAACCGTTCGTACTTTTGCCTGTCAATACGTAGTTCACCTCCTTTTCAAGGTCTCTCGCAGCTACAATGCTCACATGGTTGCCGTTTACCACAGCGTCCATGTAGCACGCCACGTCGCCTGCGAAGGTCACCCATGCGCCTTCCGTGTCGTCATATTTTATTTGTACGGTCGAGGACGGTGTTTCTACGGTCTTCACCACGATAGAGTCAACGTTCGTCGTGCGGAAACCGCAGTCGGCAAAGCCCATCATGGGGTCGTTGTTGCCGTCGTCGGTGTGTTCAAAATAAATCTTCTCGCTGAGGCCGCTGGCGGGAAACTGCCACACCACGTGACCTTGGTATACGTTGACAACCTGTGTCTTTGTGCTTTGCGCTGCGCCGAGCAGAGGGAGGCACGCCAGTGCCAGGAGTGCTTTTATCTTCATTTCCCTACCACTTTAAGCGTTTTGTTGCCGATGCGCACGAGGTAAGTACCCTTTTGCAGGCCGCTCGTGCCGTACTGCCGTCCGTCAATGCCGTAGACCGTGGCCTTCGTGCCGGCGGGAGCGTTCAGGTGGAGTTTGCCGTCCACGATGGTTGCGCTCATGGGGCTGTCTGCAGCTGCTTTGCTGATGCTTGTAGGGGTGAGGGCGAAAAACATGACGTTCATGTCGTCAACGGCCGCCGTAAAGCTTTCTGTGCCGTTGGTGGCCACCAGTTTATTGTCCTGAAACGTGATTTTCAGATTCTCCGCGCCGACCGATGTTTCTGTGCCGTCGGCAGTCTTAAACGTGAAGTAGTCGTAGCTCTGGGCCGATGCACCAAGCGTCGTCATGCCCGCAAGCAGGAGTGAAAAGAACTGTTTCATAGTAGTGTCTTGTTTAATGTGTCTTCCGCTGCGAAGTTAGGGGTGTTGTACGGAAACTGCAACATTTTCACCCACTTTCGTATGCGAACTACGCTCAGAACTTGAATTTGTAACCAATACTTAATATATGGCTGTCTTTTGCGTCGTCATCGTCCTGCCCGTTGTTGAACACGTAGGCAAAGTCGAGGCGGTGTTGCTTCGTTATCTTCCACTCCACGCCAGCCGTGAGGCGCATTTTGTCGAGGTTCATCCCGTTGCTCAGGTCGTTCGAGAACTCGTAGGTGGCATAGGGTGTCCAGTTGCAGTGGCGTATGTTGTATTCCAGTCCAAAGCGCGAGCGCAAGTAGTAGCGGTTCTTCGGCTCCTTGCGTTCGTTTTCGGTGGTCAGTTTGCGCCAGTGCGAACCGGCAAAGTCGTACACCTCGCCCGTATATCCGCCGAGCGAACTTTCGGCTATCTCCTTGCGGTATTTCAGTTGCTCGTAGCACGCACTATTGAAGTGGGTGTACTGAAAACGTTCGCGCACGGAGATGGTGAAACGCCCAACGGGCAGCTGGCCCGTCACGTCGAACGTGGCGCGGTGCTTGTTGCGCCCATAGCCTTTGTTCAGGTTGTAGCCTTTCAGGTCGCCGTCTTCCTCGTCGTACTTCTCCTTTGTTTCCGACAGATTGTAGTCGTGCAGAAAGTTGTAGCCCAGACCCAGACTCACGTGCTTGATGGGCTTGAACGTCAGGCCCACGCCGAAGCCCTTGCGGGTGACGGTGCTGAAGTTGTCTTCGAGGCGAAGGTCAATCCCGGCATCCACCGAGAACCATTTGGTCACGCTCTTCTGCACCGTGGCGTCGAGCCACAATCCGCCGTCGGCATTTTGCGCCCTGCCTGTTGCGCAGAGAGCGGCAGCGCAAAGCAGCAGTCCAGCTTTCTTAAATATAGGTGTCATTCCTCACGGGGAATTTTGGTGATACGGTCTACGTTCTTGATGCGTCCCTCTGGATCGTTGTAGAACACGCGAAGCATAGTCATGTCGGTCAGGAAGTCCACCGCGCCTACTTCGATACGCGTGATTTCCAGCCCCAGGCGCTCTTCAAGGTCGGCTTTCAGTTCGTCGTGGCGTTCGGGCTTGATGAGGTCAATGTTGTCGTATTTCACAAACTTGCAGCCCTCGTGGCTCGTAGTCAGGAAGTTTTCGCATACCCACGCGCAGACAAGGAACAGCACGTTCACCAAGGCTGCCTCGCCCCAGTTGAGCGTTGTGCCAGAGCATTTGCCGTTGATTACGCTCAGCGCCACCAGGAAGAACAGGTAGGTCATTTCGCGGATAGGCACGCTCTCCGTACGGTAGCGTATGATGCCGAAGATGGCAAACAAACCCAGGGCTGCACCGATGCCCACATCGTGAGCGTCGCGCATGAGCAGGGCTATCAGCATGAATATGCTCACGCTCAGCAGCATAAAGGTGAAGTAGTAGTCGCGTCGGCGGCCTTTGGGATAGTAGAAGAAGTGTACCACCACCCAGGTGACGATCGTGTTGATCACAAAGCTCGCAAGGAGCGGAAGGAGGTGAAATTCATTTAGGAGTTCACACATGGAGCTAATGCTGTATTAGTTTTTATGTTTTTGATTTCTGGCTTAAACGCTTGCAGCTGCGCCGCGTTCTCTGATCTTTCTGATTTTCACGAGGCGTTTCTTGAAGCGGTTGATACGCAGCGAACTGTTCGTCACCGATGCGCCGATACAGTATTTGCTGAAACCCGAAGGCTTGATGCGCAGTTCGCGCAGCAAGGGGAGGATGGGCGAGGCGCAGCGTCCGTCGCGTTTGAGTTCGATGACCACGATGTTGTCCATCTCGGCACGTTCCTTCGTGGTGTAGTTGTAAAATTCCAAGTCGAAGTCGATGGTGAGCCGCTCCGTCTTGTCCAGGTTGACGAGCGTCAGGCGGTCGAAGCGGTTGCCCACGGCCGGGGCGAGTTCATTGAGCCGCATCCCCGTCTCTTCGAACAGGAAGTCGCCACCTGCCTCGCCGTTCATCACGGCTTGCAGCGAAGGCACACGGGTACGCAGCTTGCGCGTCTTGCCGTGGTTGTCCTTTTTCTTTACTTCCAAGAAACTGAGGTCCGAACTCACGTAGGTCCTCACGCGCACCTTTTGGCGCGGCGTATGCCCCGTTTCGTGACAGCGAAACATGCTCTGGCGCATTTGGTCGGTGGGAGTGTCCCAATAAGTCGTGGCATAGGGACTTACGCGGCAGCCCTCCACCTCCTGCGAATAGTAGTAGCCCTTGGCTCGCTCGAGCAAACGAAGCAGAGTGCCGATGTTCGTCACGTACTTGCAGTCGGTGCGGTTCATCAGGCGAATGTCCTTCATTTCGTCGAGCGTGATGCGAGGAAATGTTTCCGCAATCTGTTCTATGTCAGCAGCGATGCTTTGCATAAGTTGTGGGGAGATAACGGGAAATGCAGTCCGGCCTACGTCGTGCCCGAACTGTCACATTGTGTGGTTTACATGAAGAAAAGGGTATACGCCCCTTTGTGCGCCAGTGTGTTTTTCCCAGCGGCGGAGAGGCGTTTCGTCAGCCATCTCTTTTGCTTCTGCGCCCGGCAAAGATAGATTTTTATAAATACCTCGCAAAGCAAACCTTTTACATTTTTGCAACAATTTCTTAACAACCCGCCCCAATTTTGCCACATAGGGCGTACAAAGAACAAGGTCCATCGACAAAAAAGGACGTTTTGTCTAAATTCATAAGAAACAGTTCGAAATCGTTGTCATATTGACGACAACAGAGGCAACAGTTTTCTTGCTATGATGTTTGAAATCTCTTTGTACATCGGAGAAATCCTACGTGCTTCGTTAGTTTTTGCATAGCCCCCTCCGTTCTATTTTTTCTATCTTTGCAGAGTATCAAAAATAACTCATGACAACACCTACTTTTCCACTCCGCACACTCCTTTCCGCCGTTCTGCTGCTGCTCTTTCTGCCCTTCGTTGAGGCTAAGGCACAGCAGGCCGACTTTCGCGTGGTGCCTCTGCCCAACGAGGTCAAGGCTACGCGCGCCGGGTCGTTCACCCTGACCGACAAAACCATCATCTGCTACCCACAGGGTGAGAAGGGGCTGAAACGCAACGCCGAGATGCTCGCCTCCTATATAGAAGGGCTTACGGGCATGAAGCTCAGCGTGTCCAACATCGCAGCCCAGCGCAACTGCATACGCTTGGCAAACACCCTTCACGCCTCGTCGGCCGAAGCCTACCGCATACGCGTGAACAGCGAAATCGTATTGCTTGAAGGAGCTTCGGATGCAGGGGCTTTCTATGCCGTACAGACGTTGCGCAAGGCGTTGCCTGTTGGCGTGGCTCGCGAAGTGACGCTCCCTGCCGTCGAGGTGGCCGACGCGCCGCGCTTTGCCTACCGCGGGGCACACCTTGACGTGGCTCGCCACTTTTTCAGCATCGATTCTCTGCGTCGCTTCGTAGATATTCTTGCACTTCACAACATCAATCGCTTCCACCTCCATCTCACCGACGACCAGGGTTGGCGCATCGAGATAAAGAAATATCCGCGCCTCACCGAGGTGGGCGGTATGCGCTCCGAAACCGTCATTGGCCACAACACGGGCCGTTTCGACGGCACGCCGCACGGCGGCTTCTACACCCAGAAACAGCTCAAGGAACTCGTGCGCTACGCCGAGGAACGCAACGTGACGATTGTGCCGGAGATTGACCTTCCCGGCCACATGCAGGCTGCCCTCGCCGCCTACCCCGAACTGGGCTGCACGGGCGGACCCTACAAGGTGTGGGGCGAATGGGGCGTGTCGCCCGAGGTGCTTTGCGCTGGCAACGACAAAGTGCTGAAATTCATTGACGACGTGCTGGGCGAGTTGGTCAAGGTATTCCCCTCGCCGTACATACATGTGGGTGGCGACGAGTGTCCCAAGACGCGCTGGCACGATTGTCCGAAGTGTCAGGCCCGCATCCAGGCCGAACACCTCGAGGCCGACGGCAGCCACACCGCCGAGGAGCGTTTGCAGAGCTACATCATACGCCACGCAGAGAGCCGTCTGGCAGAGCTGGGCCGCCGACTGATAGGCTGGGACGAGACGCTCGAGGGCGGACTTGCGCCAGGCGCAACGGTGATGTCGTGGCGCGGCGAAGGAGGCGGCATGGAAGCTGCTCGCCAACGCCATGAAGTGGTGATGTCGCCCAATACGTACCTCTACTTCGACTATTACCAAAGCCGCGACAAGGAGTCGGAACCCGAGGCCATCGGGGGCTATCTTCCCATTGAGCACGTTTACAGCTACGAACCCGTGCCACAAAGCCTCAGTGCCGACGAACGCAAATATATTATAGGAGTGCAGGCCAACTGCTGGACGGAGTACATCAAAACGTTCCGACAGGTGGAATACATGGAACTGCCGCGCATGGCCGCCCTCAGCGAGGTGCAGTGGTGCAAGGCAGGGCAGAGGGATTTCAACGCCTTCATGCAGCGCCTCCCCCGTCTCATCGACGTGTATCGCCGCGAGGGCTACAACTTCGCGCGTGTAATATATAATGTAGACCTGCAACTGCGGGCCGACACTGCGCGCCGCGCCATTCAGGCCACGCTCTCCACCATCGACAACGCACCTGTGCACTACACCCTCGACGGCACAGCTCCCACACTGTCCTCGCCGCTCTACACCGAGCCGTTGCGCATCGACAGCACGTGCCGCCTGCGCTGCGCTGCCTTCCGTTCGTGGGGCAGCACGCCCGAGGTGACGGAAACGTTCCATTTTTCCAAGTCGACGGCCTGCCCCGTGCGCTTGCTCCAGCAGCCCCATCCCAAACAGACCTACGGCGGCGCGTCGCTCCTGACGGACGGCCTCAAAGCCACCGACACCAACTACGCCTCGGGGCGGTGGATTGGCTTTTGCGGCACAGACCTCGAAGCCGTTATCGACCTTGGCAGCGAAAAGACCATCAGTTCGCTCGCCCTCAACTGTTGTGTGGAGAAGGGCTATTGGATATTCGACGCACGCGAGATAACCGTCCTCGGCTCGACCGATGGGAGCAATTTCAGCGAACTGACCCGCGAAGCGTATCCCGAACAACGGGAGACCGATGCCAATGCCATCAGTCCGCACAAGTTAACCTTCGCCCCCACAGCCGTGCGCTTTGTGAAAGTGAAAGTCGCCTCGGAACACAGCATTCCCTCCTGGCACCCGGGCAAAGGCAATCCGGCCTTCGTCTTCGTCGACGAACTGAGCATCGACTAACGGGCGGTTCCGTTATTGTCCTAAGCGATTCGTTTAGGTCTTCTTTCCCGCGTATTATTCGGCCATCAGGCCGTTGCAACCCCCGTGGCAGTTGTTCTTGTCACGGGGGCAATATCTAACGACGTACGTCCACCCTTTTTAATGACGTACGTCCACTCTACTTATAGACGTACGTTCACTC
>CAVLCM010000069.1:0-13069 GCA_963661625.1 bacterium | reverse complement strand
ATGACGTACGTTCACTCATCGCATAAATGTACGCTTTGATTTTCAACGAAAAACGTTGTTCCTCACTGAGAAGCATCTTGCCATAAAGCCGCTTTTCGGGTTAGGAACATCCGAAAACTGATTTGGCTGACACATTGACGAAGTCAAGACGACAACGATTGTTAAAAGGTGTATGTGTGCGAACAAAACTTTTGGCGGGATGCCCAATTCTTTGCAATTTCACGCATCGAAAACAATCTACTATCTACTCTATGAACAAGATAATCAGCAAACAGCAATTCTCCGAGCATGTGTACAAGCTCGTGGTGGAAGCCCCTCTGATAGCCAAGTCGCGCCGGGCGGGCCACTTCGTCATCGTTCGCGTGGGCGAAAAGGGTGAGCGCATCCCCCTGACCATTGCGGGAGCCGACAAGGAACGCGGCACCATCACGCTTGTGGTGCAGGAGGTGGGCGACAGCACGCGCAAGCTCTGCGCCCTCTGCCCCGGCGACGAACTGACCGACGTGGTTGGGCCGCTCGGACGGGCTACGCACATTGAGCGGTTCGGCACGGTGGTGTGTGCTTGTGGCGGTGTGGGAACGGCTCCCCTGCTGCCCATTGTGCAAGCCCTCAAAGAGGCTGGCAACCGTGTGGTGACGGTATTGGCCGGACGCACCAAGGAACTGATTATCCTTGAAGAGGAGATGCGCCAGTCGAGCGATGAGGTTATCATCATGACCGACGACGGGTCGTACGGCACAAAGGGACTGGTCACGCAGGGCGTGGAACAGGTGATGAAGCGCGAAAAGGTGGACCGCTGCTTTGCCATTGGCCCTGCGGTTATGATGAAATTCGTGTGTTTGCTCACCAAACAATACGACATACCTACCGACGTTTCGCTCAATACGATTATGGTCGACGGCACGGGTATGTGCGGCGCGTGCCGCGTGACGGTGGGCGGACAGACGAAGTTTGTCTGTGTGGACGGTCCTGAGTTCAACGGCCACGAGGTGGATTTCGACGAGATGATAAAGCGTCTGCACGCCCTGCCTTCGCTCAGCCTTAAATCCCAAGCCAATGCCTCAGCTCAGCCCAACGAGGTGAAGGGTTATACGGCCGAGACTTACCCCCATGCGTGCGACAAACTGACGGCCGACGAACGCAACGAAACGCGCGACGCAGAGTGGCGAAAAGCCCTGCGCACGGGCATTAAACACAAGGAGCGCACTGCCACGCCACGCACCCAGATGCCCGAACTCGACGGCAAGGAGCGCGCCCGTCTGCTCAAAAGTGAAGTGAACCTCGGCCTTACGCCGGCGATGGCTGTGACGGAGGCCAAGAGGTGCCTCGACTGCAACAACCCCGGCTGCGTGCAGGGCTGCCCCGTGGGTATCGACATTCCGGGCTTTGTCAAACGTATTGAAAGGGGCGAGTTTACCAAAGCTGCCCAAGTGCTGAAAATGACGAGTGCGCTGCCTGCCGTTTGCGGCCGCGTATGTCCGCAGGAGAAGCAGTGCGAAAGCCGCTGCATTCACCACAAAATGAACTCGCAGCCCGTGGCCATTGGTTACCTCGAACGGTTTGCTGCTGACTTTGAGCGTTACCAGGTGCAGCACAATGAGGCAAGCGAAACCGCCGCTGCATCTGCTCCCGAAAACGACGGACGCACGCAGGTTGCCGTGGTGGGCAGCGGCCCCGGCGGCCTTTCGTTTGCCGGCGAAATGGCGCGCCGCGGCTACGGCGTGACGGTATTTGAGGCACTGCACGAGATTGGCGGCGTGTTGAAGTACGGCATTCCGGAGTTCCGCTTGCCCAATGCCATCGTCGACTTTGAGATTGACAACCTCCGCCGTCAGGGCGTACGCTTCGTCAAAGACTGCATCATCGGCAAGACGGAGAGCGTGGCCGACCTCATGAAGAGCCAGGGCTACGCCGGAGTGTTCGTGGCCACCGGCGCAGGTCTGCCCAACTTTATGGGCATTCCGGGCGAGAACTATACGGGCATTCTCTCGAGCAACGAGTACCTGACGCGAGTCAACCTGATGGACGCATCAAATGCCTCGGCCGACACGCCCGTGGTTGAGGGCAAGCACGTGGTGGTTGTGGGCGGCGGCAATACGGCTATGGATTCCGTGCGCACGGCTCTGCGCCTCGGGGCCGAAACGGCCACCATCGTCTACCGCCGTTCGGAGGACGAGATGCCGGCCCGTCGCGAGGAGGTATGCCACGCCAAGGCCGAGGGCGTGCGTTTCCTGACGCTCCACAATCCCCTTTGCTACCACGCCGACGAAGACGGTCGCGTAAAGGAAGTTGTGCTGCAAAAGATGCGCCTCGGCGAACCCGACGCAAGCGGACGCTGCCGTCCCGAACCCATTGAGGGGGCTACCGAAACAATCCCGGCCGACGTGGTAGTGGTGAGCATCGGTGTGTCGCCCAACCCCATCCTGCCCCACTCGGTCGACGGCTTGGAACTCGGCCGCAAGGGTACCATCGCCGTAGACGACCACATGGAGTCGTCCATCCCCATGCTCTTTGCCGGTGGCGACATCGTGCGCGGCGGAGCCACCGTCATTCTCGCTATGGGCGACGGCCGCAAGGCAGCGCACGAGATGGACGAGAAACTGAAACAATAATCCTCTTTTCTGAATGAACGAGAAAATCCTCTCGCGCGACAACACGCTCTGGATGCAAGGTGTGTCAGCACTGCTCATTATGCTGATGCACTTTGTTATGCAGGTTGATGGCTACCCGCGCTTCTTTAACATCTTCGGGAGCGTGGCCGTGGCTGTGTTCCTCTTCGTGTCGGGCTACGGCATCAACGAGAGCTACAAAACGCACGGCATAGGGGGCTTTTGGCGCAGAAGGTTTCTCCGCGTCATCATCCCCTGCTGGGCGGTGTTCCTCTTCCAGTTGCCCTATCTCGACCACTTCGATGCCGGAACCCTGTTGCACAACCTTACGTTTACAGGGTCGCAGCTGTGGTTTATCGACTGCATTCTGCGCTGGTACTTGGTGTATTGGATTTGCCGCAGGTTTGTGCCGAGGTTTACCTTGCCACTGCTCCTTGCCTTTGCTCTCTGCAATGTGTTTCAGCAACAGTTGTACAGCGAACAGGCGTTCTCGTTCTTCTTTGGCTACCTTGCCTCCGAACATATCAATCGCATCGAACGGTTCAGCCGCAAGCAGATTGCGGGCTTTGCCGCATTGTGCGTGGCCTATGGCGCGGCGTTTGTCCTCCTCAAAGAACTGCCCGCCATTCAGGAGATGAAAGGCACGCTGCCGTTCAACGTCCTGCTGCTCCAAATCAAACTGCCCCTGGCCATGGGCATCGTCGTTTTTCCTTCGCTTCTGCCGATAGTGAAGAAGGGGGGCGTGATGCAATGGTTCGGGAAAATCAGTTACGAACTGTACATTGTCCACTACAACTTCATGCCCTACATTACGGGCCTCGTCAGCGTGGCAATGTATTCCGCCTATTCCGTAGCGATAAGCGTGGTATTCCAGCGGATGAACAAGTTGTTGAGCGAAAAGGGACGTTTCGTGCAGGGAATGGCCGGCTTGCTATTTGTAGGTATCGGCTACTTGCTCATGTGCAAGTATAGCATGCGGGCAACCAGCCACTTTGGCTACGTGTGCGTCATATACGCCGTGATTGTTGCCTCCTTGCTCCTTATTATATCGTATAAAGAACGAATTCTGCCCGACAAATGGGTGAACCGGGCGTTCTGGACGTGCCTCATCGTCTTTGTTGCGGCCATGCTCGCCGTGCAGTACTACCTGGACCCGATGGAGAACCACGTGGACCGTTGGTCGGCCATAGCCAATCCGTTGCACAACCTGCTGCACGGACAGTTTCCCTATGCAGCCAAGACCCACCTCGGGGGCAATGCCTCGCCCTTTCCCGTATGGCAGGTGGTGCATCTTCCATTCTACTTGCTTGGCAACGTAGGTCTTTCGGAGATTGTGGCAGCCGCATTGTTTGTGCTGAGTGTAAGGAAGTTGTACGGCACGCGTTCGGCTATTAATTCAATAGTTATGTTGGCAGCCAGCATCAACCTGTGGTACGAAGTGGCCGTTCGGAGCGACCTCATCGCCAACTTCTTGCTGCTTGCAGCCTTTGTCAACTTCTTGCAAATACGTGGCATCAGTCTGCGAAACCGTCCGTGGCTCTTGGCCTGCTGTGCCGGGCTGTGGCTTTCCACTCGCCTGAGCGTGGCGTTCCCCTTGTTCGTGCTTTGGCTACCCGACTACTTGAAGATGGGATGGAAGAAGCAGTTGGGCTTTCCCCTCCTTATTATAGGTGTATTTGCCCTCACGTTCCTTCCCTTCGTGATATGGGACGCTCACGAACTCTTTTGCGCACCGAACAATCCCTTTTCGCTGCAATTCCGTCAGGGCAGTCCCGTGGCAACCGTCGTCCTCGTATTGCTGGCTGCGCTGCTGGCAACGACATGGCGAGGCCGGCAAAGTCGCGGCCTCTTCTTTGCTGCGGTAATCCTTGTGTTGGTCCCCGTCGTTTCGTACGGGTGCAGCATGTACACGTACAACAACTGGACGCGCATCTTCGAGTCCGTCTACGACATTACCTATCTCGACGCTGCCTTGCCCTTCCTCATCACGGTGCTGTGCAAACGGCGGACAGAAGTCGACTGAAAGCCACGCCCCCGCAACTTTCTGTTCAGATAACGCCATTTCCCATTCGTAGTCCCGAGGTTGTCATCATACACTTGCAAGAATTTATTCACAACCACGGAGCTAAGAACGGCTACAACGGAGGGCTCAACGTGCAGATGGGACATTAAAACAGCCGTGACGCACTTCGGCCGTGTGGCAATTTTGGGCAAAATGCGTACTCCTGTTGAGCAAAATGTAACCTGTTAAGGAAAATTAGAGGCAAAACGTTTGGTGCATCACCCTCGCAAATCTATCTTTGCAAGACCATTAACTTACAATTTATCACCAAAACCTATCTTTCACAGACAAAATGGAAAAGGTTGACCAACTTGACCTGAAAATACTGAAAATCATTACGGTCAACGCGCGTATACCGTTTAAGGACGTGGCCGCCGTGTGCGGCGTTTCGCGCGCAGCCATTCACCAGCGCGTTCAGAGGCTCATCGAAGCCGGCGTTATCACAGGGTCGGGATACAGCATCTGCCCCAAAAGCATTGGCTACAGCACTTGCACATACGTGGGTATCAAACTCGAACGTGGCTCTATGTATAAAGGCGTTGCCGAAGAACTCGAAAAAATCCCCGAGATCGTGGAGTGTCATTTCACTACGGGCCCGTACACTATGCTCGTGAAACTCTATTCGCGCGACAACGAGCACCTCATGGACTTGCTCAACAACCACATTCAGGAAATTCATGGCGTAATCTCGACCGAAACGCTCATTTCGCTCGAACAGAGCCTGAGCCGCACCGTACCCGTGTCGCTCGACCCCCAAGACTAATAACCCACTCCCTTGTTCCGCTGCAAGCCCCCAAAGGCTGTGGCGGAGACAAGGGTCTTTGCTTTTATACCACACAGGTCTGCCCTTCGGGACAACTTGAAAACTGAAACTCATGACGTTCTACGGCCCGCTCATCGGACTTGCCACCTTCCTCGTTATCGGTCTGTTCCACCCCATCGTGGTGAAAACGGAATACTATTGCGGTACGCGTCCTTGGGCGTTGTTCCTGCTCGTAGGAGTTGCCTGCATCGTGGGCGCCCTCTTCATCTCAAACATTGTGGCAAGCGCCATCGTGGGCGTAGTGGGCTTCTCTTCGCTTTGGAGCATCCTCGAACTATTCGAGCAACATAAGCGCGTGGAGAAGGGATGGTTCCCGAAAGGGCCGGGTCACAGGGAGGAACGCAAATAAGCGGCCAACCCCTGATGACTTCCCACACTGAAAGCACAATAACAATGACACTCAAAAATATAGCGGACGAAATAGACAGCGGATGCCTTCTGCCACCAACGTACGGCAGCAAAGGCGCACCGCTGATTGGCATTACGGGCAATTTCGACGAGGGCAAACTGGCCCTCCTGCCTGGCTATTTCCGCAGCCTCGAGGCCGTGGGGTGCATCCCCGTGGTCATTCCCCCAAAGAAGCGTTTCGGCGCAGAACTCAACGAACTCGTTGACCGTTTGGACGGCCTGCTCCTTTCGGGCGGCGCGGACATCAACCCCGTGTTGCTTGGCGAAGACCCCGTGCCGGCACTGCATGGCATCAACGACGTGCGTGACGAAATGGAACTGGCTCTTGCACGCCTCGCCTTCAACCGCGGCGTGCCTATGTTGGGCATTTGCCGCGGCATACAGCTGCTGGCAGCGGCGTTCGGCGGGAGTTTGCACCAAGACCTCGCCACTTCGTTGCCCGAGGCCGCACTGCTGAAACACTCGCAGGAGGCTGAGCGCCACGTGCCGACGCATTTTGTTGACACCGTGGAGGGCAGTATCGTACGCGAGTTGTTTGGCGAACGCATTGTTGTGAACTCGTTCCACCACCAGGCGGTTAACGACCCGGGCAAGCTGTTCCGCGTCACAGCTCAGAGTGCCGACGGCGTGGTGGAGGCAATTGAATCGACGGATCCGGCTCACTTCATCGTTGGCGTGCAGTGGCATCCCGAATGCTTCCTTGCTGGCGATGACGTGTCGATGCTTCCGCTCTTCAAACGCTTTAAGGACGAGGCGCAGGCCCACGCCGAAGCAAAACAGATCCACAACCGCATCATCACACTCGATTCGCACTGCGACACACCGATGTTCTTTGAAAAAGAGGTCGACCTCATGCGGCGCGACCCTCAGTTGCTCGTCGACTTCCAAAAGATGCGCGAAGGAAAGCTCGACGCTACTATCATGGCAGCCTACATCCCGCAGGGAGAACGCACGGCCAAGGGCCACAAGGATGCCACGAAGAAGGCCATCGAACTGCTCCGCGGCATCGAAACCCGCGTGAAAGCGGCTCCTGGCGTGGAGTTGGCAAGTACGGTGCCCGAAGTGTTTCAAAACAAAATGTACGGAAAACTCACGGTGTTCCGAGGCATTGAGAACGGCTATGCCATCGGCAAATCGCTCAGCAACATAAAGCGTTTCCGCGACGAGTTTGGCATCGTTTACATCACGCTTTGTCACAACGGCGACAACGACCTTTGCGACTCGGCGTGCAAGTCTAACAACCAACACGGAGGTCTTTCCGCCTTTGGCCGCAAGGCTATCGCCGAGATGAACCGCGTGGGCGTAATGGTCGACCTTAGTCACGCCTCGGAGCAGTCTTTCTACCAAGCCCTCGAGGTTAGCGAAACGCCCATCTTCTGCTCGCACAGTTCGAGCCGTGCCCTGTGCAACCATCCCCGCAACCTCACCGACGACCAACTGCGTGCACTGGCCGAGGCAGGCGGCGTGACACAAGTAACCCTCTACCACGGTTTCCTGCGCGACGACGAGGAGAACGGCCATGCGGCAACGGTAGCCGATGCTGTGCGCCACCTTGTGCACATGGTCGAGGTGGCAGGCATCGACCACGTGGGCATCGGCACAGATTTCGACGGCGACGGCGGTGTGCCTGGATGCGCCAACGCTTCCGAACTGCTCAATTTTACGAAGTTGCTTCGCCGAGAGGGTTTCAGCATTGAACAAATCCAACTGATTATGGGCGGAAATCTCATACGCCTCATGCAGCTGTGCCAAAGCTATGCGAACTTCGACGGACTTTTTTGATTTCAACTCAGACCTCAACTATTGTCAATGAACCACATACGACTTTCACTCGCCTCGCTCATCGTCGTAGCCGCCTCATTGGTTGGCTGCAAGAGCACGAAGAACGGCGACCAAAATACGGACAATACCGACACCATCGCCGTGACAAAGGCTTCGTTCAACGCCGACTCGGCCTTTCAACACGTGGAGAAACAATGCGCCTTCGGGGCTCGTACGCCCAACTCCAAGGCTCATACGGCCTGCGGCGATTATATTGTCAGCGAGTTCAAACGCCTTGGCCTCGACGTGACGGAACAGAAGGCTGACCTCAGAGGCTGGGACGGCACGATGCTGCACGCTCGCAACATCATCGCTTCCTACAAGCCCGAGGCCGAACGCCGCATTATCATCTGCACGCACTGGGAGAGCCGACCGTGGGCTGACCAAGACCCCGACACGGCCAACCATCACAAACCCGTAATGGCTGCCAACGACGGTGCAAGCGGCGTGGCCGTGATGTTCGAAGTGGCGCGCCACCTTGCGGAGGTAAATCCCGCGGCAGGCATTGATTTCATCTGTTTCGACGCAGAGGATTACGGCGCTCCCTACTGGGCAGACCAATCTCAGGTGCCCGACGACGGATCGGACTGGTGCTTGGGTTCTCGCTACTGGGCATCGCATCTGCATAAGGAGGGCTACAAAGCCGAAGGCGGTATATTGCTCGACATGGTGGGCGGACAGGATGCGCGTTTCGCCTTCGAGGGTTTCAGCCTGCGCTACGCCCGAGACATTCTCGTGAAGGTGTGGGATGCCGCCACGCGCGCTGACGCAGCCAACTTGTTCCAGCCCGTAGAAGGAGGTTACGCCACCGACGACCACGGGCCGATGAACGAGATTGCGGGCATTCCGACCATCGATGTCATCCCCTTCGTCGAAGGTGAGCATTCATTCGGCTCTACATGGCATACAACGGCCGATACGCCCGAGAACATTTCGCGCCAAACGCTCCGAGGCGTGGGACAAACGCTTCTGCAATTCCTTTCCGAACTCTGACGCAAACCAACCCCATAGACACAACGAACAACAAACCAATGACGATAAACGAAGTACAAGACGAGATAATCGAGGAGTTCACCCAGTTTGACGATTGGATGGACCGTTATCAACTGCTCATTGACCTTGGCGAGGAACAGGCACCCCTTGCCGCCGAGGACAAGACTGACCAAAACCTCATTGACGGTTGCCAAAGCCGCGTATGGATTGCGTGCGACGAGGACGGGGGGATTCTCCGCTTCCGTGCCGAGAGCGACGCACTCATCGTGAAGGGCATCGTCAGCCTTGTGATACGCGTGGTTGACGGTCGCACCCCCGACGAAATACTCAACGCCGACCTCTATTTTATTAAGGAGATCGGGCTCAACGAACACCTCTCGCCCACCCGATCCAACGGCTTGCTCGCCATGATTAAGCAGGTGCGCATGTATGCACTGGCTTTCAAAACGAAACTCGAAGCGTAACTAATTATACAACGAAACAATAAATCCCTAATCCCCATACAAGTATGAAAAGAACAACTCTCGCTGCTGCTCTCTTCGCAGCCCTCACAATGACCGCCGTTAGCTGCGGAAACAAAACGAGCGATAACGCTGCAACTACAGATTCTGCCGAAGTAGCCATCGGCGACAGCACGGCCGAAGCCACTCCCGAAGTGCAGGCTGCCTGTGCCGCTGCCGACGAGGCCACAGCCAAACTCAACAAGGCCCTGTCTGCCTCTACGCCCAACGCCGAGGAGGTGAAGAGCGCCGTAGCTGAAATCCAGAAGAAGGTAGAGGAACTCAAAGCCTCGGGCAATACGGAGGCCGCCAACGCTTACGCTTCGAAGCTCCAAACTTACCTGAACGAGAACAAGGACAAGCTGACCAACATCGACCCGAACACGGTGACCGTGGCCAGTGCTGTGAGCGCGCTCGTCAATGCCCCCTCGACCGCTAAGGAGGCTGTAGAAGGCGCTGCCAATGCAGCAAAGAGCGATGCGCAGACTGTTAAGGATGCTGCCCAGCAGGTTGGCAACGCCGTGTCTAATGCTCCCGAAGCTGCCAAGACAGCTGCCAAGGCTGCTGGAACTGCTGCCGCCGAAAAGGCGAAGAGTGCCGCCAACACCGCTGTTTCAAATGCCGCCACGACGGCAAAGAATAAGCGCGACGAGGCTGTAAACAAAGCCAACCAAAAGGCTGACGAGGCCGTGCAGAAGGGCGCAGCGAAAGCGTCAGATGCTATCAAGAAGGGGCTTGGTCTTTAAGGCCATCTCCGTTCTTGTCACAAGTAGATCCTTATTTTTTTCTATTACCAAAAGAGCAAAGCCACCGGTGTGCGGCTTTGCCCTTTTGACTTTGGTTGACCTTAAACACACACCGCTATGAAGAAATACATTACCCCAACCTTTTTGGCTCTTGCCCTTGCCGGGCTGCCGCAGCAGGGAGCAGCGAAGGTTGCCGACTTGCTTCCTTTGCCGAACAACGTGGTGAAGACGGAGGGAGGCGCACCCTTTGTCCTCAACCGCAGCGTCAAGATCACCGATGCCACGGACAATGCCGCATTGAAGCGTTTCCTCGCCGCCAACAACTGCATCCTGGCCGACGATGCCGCAGCTATTGTCACCGTGGAGCTGGTGGAGAGCATCAATGGCACATACGATTATGAATTGGCCAATTTCCCGAACGAAGCCTACACGCTCACGGTGACGGAGAACGAGGTGAAAATCACCGCCGTGACGGCTACGGGCGTTACCCGCGCAGCCCAAACGCTCACTCAGCTGGCTGAGGGTTACGATGCCGAGGGCGAAACGGCGCAGCTAGAAGCCGTGAGCATCACGGACTATCCGGCTTTCAAACTGCGCGGATGGATGCAGGACGTGGGCCGTTCGTTTCTCTCCATCGACGAACTCAAACGCGAGATTGACCTTTACTCTCGTTTCAAGGTCAACGTGTTTCACTGGCACCTCACGGAGAAACTGGCCTGGCGCTTTGAGGTGAAGCAATATCCCGCACTGACACAGAGCGAGAACATGGTTCGTTACCCCGGGCAGTATTATACGCAGGAGCAATGCAAGGAACTCGAAACCTATGCGGCGGAGCGTGGCGTGATGGTCATTCCCGAAATCGACATGCCCGGACACAGTGCCGTTTTCACCACGGCTATGGGCTTTGATATGCAAAGCACGGAGGGACGGGCCGCCTTGAAGAAAATACTGGATGAGGTTAACACCACTTTCCCCCTCGCCCCGTACATCCACATTGGCGGCGACGAAGTTGCATTGCAGGACGGCTTCCTCGAAGAAATGGCGGACTACGTACGAACCACGTTGGGAAGAAAAGTAGTTGTATGGAACCCGCTGCAAAACAAGAGCGTAACGTCTTCAATGGCGGACATGACGCAAATGTGGAGCACGACAGGCAAAAAGATAAGCGGTATGCCCAACATAGACTGTCGCTACAATTACATTAACCACTTTGACGTTTACGCCGACCTCGTGGGTATTTACAAAAGCAACATCTACTATGCCGATAAAGGCGACAGCGAAATTGCTGGCTCCATCTCAGCGGCTTGGAACGACACGAAAGTGCCGACGGAAACGGACATCATTGCCCAAAACAACCAATATGCAAACGTCTTGGCCACGGCTGAACGCGCTTGGATAGGAGGCGGAAAGCAGTACATCGAACAGGGCGGCACTACGTTGCCTAACACGGGCGAAGAGTACGAGGCTTTTGCCGACTTTGAACGTCGTCTGCTCTTCCACAAGGCACACTCGCTCAAGGACGTGCCTATGCCTTACGTCAAGCAGAGCAACGTGCGTTGGCGCATCACCGACCCGTTCCCCAACGGTGGCACCGTAACGGCGACATTCCCGCCCGAGACGGACACGAGCGACATCCTGCCCACAAAATTCACCTACAACAACGCCACTTACCGCGCCAAGCTCGCCACGGGTGCGGGCATTTACCTGCGGCATATCTGGCACCCGACAGTACCCTCGTTCCTCGCCTCTCCGGCCGCCAACCAGACAGTCTATGCCTGGACGTACGTCTACTCGCCCAAGGCTCAGGACTGCGCAGCCCAGGTCGAGTTCTATACTTATTCGCGCTCGGGCAACGAATATGCGCCGAAAAAAGGAGCGTGGGACCGTCGCGGCTCGCAGATATGGCTCAATGGCGACGAGATACCTGCCCCCGAATGGCAGCAGACGGACACGGACATTCCGCAAGACGATGCCGTAAAAGGTCTGACGAACGAAAACCTGACAGCCCGCCAGCCCGTTGCGCTGCACCTGAACGAAGGGTGGAACAAGGTGTTTATCAAACTTCCCCACGTCAATAACGGCGGCACTAAGCGCGACAAGTGGCAGTTTACCTTCGTACTGACCGACACGGAGGGGCGAAATGCGCTCGACGGCATCACTTATTCGCCCGACAAGAGCTTTGACGCTCCCGTCGACGATACAACTCCGCAGGTCAGCACCGCTGACGACACCTACTACTACCAACTTACGTCGAAGCGCGGCGGACGTTATCTCACCTCGCGCGGTGTGGGGGCGGTGCTGTATGGCGACGCGTCGGCAACGGAACTGTCGGAGTGGAAACTCGAACAGCGCACGGACGGTACACTCAACATAGTGAACCGTTCAGACAACAGCTACATTGCCCCAACAGCCGCCACGAACTCCGCACTCAGCACCTCGGCCGCAGAACCTGCCAACGGCTGGACACTCAGTGCGGCCTCAACGAGCGGATACTACATCATCACCTCAAACGGCGTGCAGTTCAACCAAACGAATGCCGGCCTGAAGTGGAAAATCTACAACTGGGGCAACGGCATCAACACAACCGACGAAGGATGTCAGTACTCCTTTCTGCTCACCGACCACGTAAAGAAGTCAACCGCCATTGCAGCGGCCACGGAGGCTGACAAAACAATCCGCGTGGAGAACGGAACAGTCCGCTGCGCCCTGCCCTACCGCCTCTATGCGGCCAATGGCAAAAGCCTTTCGCCCGGCACGAAACTCAATCCCGGCACATACATCGTCCGCACCGCCCGCGAGGCAGTGAAGGTCACGGTGAGGTAAGGCCGACATCACGAAAGCGTCCCATCCGCCTCCTCTTTGCAACGCTTATAGTTGCAAGGAATTGGGCGGATGGGGCGCTTGCTGCGTAGGCTGTGTTAGGTGATTATGCGTTTTTCGTTGTCCATCCATCGATTGTCCCCGTTTCGGAGGAGAAATTGCAGCCAATGAGATGGATGGTTCTCGTGTCGGCTGCGTATTCGCGAGCGTAGCCTTTTGTTTCTATTTGTTTGAGGGCATCGCTGGCCGAACCGTCGCGCTTGAACTCGAAAATGTAGACGTGGGCA
>CAVLCM010000068.1:0-13258 GCA_963661625.1 bacterium | reverse complement strand
CTTTTCGGGTTAGGAACCTCCGAAAACTGATTTGGGTGACGCATTGACGAAGTCAGGAAATGAATTGATGAATTTTTGCCTGTTTCTTGTTGTGAAACGAGGCGAAAGCAAAAAGAAAAATCTAATTTTAAGCCCGAATGTTACTGACCAATACTTTTTTACCCAAATACACACCATGAAAGCAACAGAAGTAGTGGAACGCCTCAATAAGCGGTTCCCCAACGAGCCTGAATACATGCAGGCCGTAAGCCAAGTGCTTGGCACAATCGAAGAAGAGTACAACCTCCATCCCGAATTTGAGGCGGCCAACCTCATAGAACGCCTCTGCATCCCCGACCGCATCATCACGTTCCGCGTAACGTGGGTTGACGATAAAGGTCAGGTGCAGGTGAACACGGGTTACCGCGTGCAGCACAACAACGCCATTGGCCCGTACAAGGGCGGCATCCGTTTCCACGCCAGCGTAACCCCCTCCGTGCTGAAATTCCTTGCCTTTGAACAGACGTTCAAGAACGCCCTCACAACCTTGCCCATGGGCGGTGCAAAAGGCGGTTCGGACTTCAATCCTCACGGCAAGAGCGACGCAGAAGTGATGCGTTTCTGCCAGGCCTTTATGAACGAACTCTACCGCCACATCGGCCCCGACGAAGACGTGCCGGCAGGCGACATCGGCGTGGGTGGCCGCGAAGTGGGCTACCTCTTCGGCCAATACAAAAAGTTGACGCACCAGTTCGTTGGTGTATTGACGGGCAAAGGGCTGGAATTTGGCGGTTCGCTTATCCGTCCCGAAGCAACGGGCTACGGCAACGTGTACTTCCTTGACAACATGCTCCGCACGCGCGGCATCGAACTCAAAGGCAAGACGGTGCTCGTGAGCGGCTCCGGCAACGTGGCTCAGTACACTGTGGAGAAACTCATCCAGCTTGGCGCAAAGCCCGTAACGCTTTCCGACTCCGACGGCTACATCT
Source organism: bacterium (assembly GCA_963661625.1). Taxonomy (GTDB): domain Bacteria; phylum Bacteroidota; class Bacteroidia; order Bacteroidales; family Bacteroidaceae; genus Alloprevotella. The sequence continues at coordinate 12,290 of CAVLCM010000068.1, read as the reverse complement.
ACGACCCCGAAGGCATCGATGCTGACAAACTCGCCTACGTGATGGAACTTAAAAACGTGAAGCGCGGCCGCATTCGCGAGTACGCTGAGAAATACGGCGTGAAGTATGTGGCCGGCGCACGTCCTTGGGGCGAGAAGGCTGACATTGCACTTCCCTCGGCTACGCAGGACGAGATAGAACTCGCCGACGCACAGGCACTTGTGGCCAACGGCGTGATTGCCGTGAGCGAAGGTGCCAATATGCCCTCTACGCCCGAAGCTATCAAGGTGTTCCAAGAGGCAGGACTGCTCTATGCACCGGGCAAGGCTGCCAACGCCGGCGGCGTGGCCGTGTCGGGCTTGGAAATGAGCCAAAACTCCGAACGCCTCAGCTGGACACGCGAGGAGGTAGACAACCGCTTGAAGGGCATCATGAACGACATCCACGCCAACTGTGTGAAGTACGGCACGCAGCCTGACAGCTACATCAACTACGTGCGCGGCGCAAACGTTGCTGGCTTCCTCAAAGTGGCCAAGGCCATGATGGCGCAGGGCATTGTATAAGACCTCGTCTGCAGAACGATAAACAAAATTGTAAGCCCGCCAGGTCAAGTGCTTGGCGGGCTTACGCGACTTCTAAACATTACGTCATTTGGCTGCCTATTGCGGCAGTTTGTTGTATTCCTCGTCCGATACGGGTTCGAGCCATTCATTCGAACTCCCCTCGGCCGTAACAGCGAGAGCTATGTGTTGGAACCAGCAGGATGCGGCTGCCCCGTGCCAGTGTTTTACCTCGGGAGCGATGTATACCACGTCGCCAGGTTTGAGACGGCGAGCCGGTTCACCCCAAGCCTGATACCAACCCTCGCCGCCTACGCAAACCAGAATTTGCGCGCTGCGGTGGTGGATGTGCCAGTTGTTGCGACAACGAGGCTCAAACGTAACATTGATGAGCGGCAGGCCTTCTGTGTTGAGAGCGGCCAAGTAACTGTTGCCCGTGAAGTACTTCGCAAAACCCGTGTTCAGGTCGCCGATGGGGAAAATGCGGTTCTCCACCGGTTTTCCCTCGGTAAACTCGTCGCCAAGCACTTGCGCCACTGCCTTGCGCAAACGGTAGCCCTCGCTTTCACCGCCCTCGGTACTGATGAGTGCGGCAAGACTTCGTAGCATATCGGCCGTCACGCCCATGTGCAGCGACCCGCCTACGTGCGAGAGCAGTTGCGGTTCTACGCCGTTCAGGCCCGAAAGTGCGGCGATAGTCACCAGTTCGCGGTCGGCATAGCTCAGTACGTCGCGTGCAAAGATGTCGCCGAAGAGGTGCGCCTTGAGATAGTAGTCCGTTTGCGGCGCAAAGTCGTAGTTGAAAGCCTTTCCGCCGCGGAGCTGCGTCTGCACCTTCGTGCCTTGTTCCAGAGCGTTGTACGAAGAGGGCAGGGGAGATGCCTCCTTACCCGGAGTAAGGGCTACACCCTCAGTTTGGAGCGAGGCGACGACGCGTTGCAACACGCCGAGTCCGTTGAGACTGCGCGGAAAGCCCGTGTAGGCGTAGAGCTGCGACAGGGCCTCTTTGAGTTCGCTGACGGCCACGCCCTCGGTGAGCGCATGGCGCAAGGTGGTAGCCAAGGCCGCCGTGTCGCCTTTGGCTTCGTGCAGGGCGGCCAGGGCAAGGGCGCGCTGGCGCAAGGGAAGTTCGTTGCTGTTCATGATGAGTTGAGGTTTTGCAAACAAGGCACAAGCGGCTGCGAAGAGCAGAAACGCGGCGAGTGCCGTTCTTTTCAACAAGTGTCTGTTCATGTATATATTATATGTGTTGGTTACGCCGCAAAGGTACGTCGCCCCTCCGTCCCGCGACTTACCATTATCCACGCGATGATGCACATTTTTACTGAACGTAGCCACTTATGCCTCTTGCCCGTGAGGTTATTCAGCTCGTCAACGTCCCAAACAGTCCTCCAATTCCGTTGTATTGCCTCATTCCTCCGTCAAGTCAGCCCATTTTATAAAGTTCGTGTGTCTTAAATAATGGGCCTCGCTGGGAAGAGCTATGGCACAGCGTAAATGCAATGTGAGCCGTGCAATGCGTACAGTTATTACAAAAAGGTTAAAAAAGCGCAGTGGCTAATTTGCTTTTCTATACGCTAAGGCGTACCTTTGCACGAGGTAAAAGGACAAGTTTACCCTTTTTTAATGCGGCGTTTCCGTCAACGGCAGATGCATAGGCCGGCAAGGCTTTGCGCTGCGCAGGAAAACAACGCTTTTGCGGAAGGGGACATGACTCTTCGGCAATCTGCTTCACTCACATCTTGAAATCACACGCCGGGACACGGCGCCCCTGTAAGCGGAAAGGCACTCCACTCAAACTGCGAGAGTCCGTCCGAGGACAGGCACGCACGCCCCGTCAATTATCTAACTCAAAACCCGTTCAATAATGAATTTCATTGAAGGACTTTGGACAACGCAAATCAATGTGTCCGATTTCGTAAAGCGCAACATCACCCCGTACGAAGGCGACGCCTCGTTCCTCGTAGGAGCTACGGAGCGCACGCGTAAACTGTGGGACATCTGCTTGCAGGCACTCGAGGAAGAACGTGCCAACGGCGGCGTTCGTTCGCTCGACCCCGACACCGTTTCGACCATCAGCTCGCACAAGGCCGGATACATTGACAAGGAAAACGAACTCATCGTGGGCTTGCAGACCGACGAGCTTCTCAAGCGCGCCATCAAGCCGTTCGGCGGCATCAAGGTGGTGGAGAAGGCTTGCGCTCAGCAGGGACACCCCGTCAACGAGAAGGTGAAGGACATATTCACACACTACCGCAAGACGCATAACGACGGTGTGTTCGACGTATATACGGAGGAAATCCGCCGTTTTCGTTCTTTGGGCTTCCTCACCGGTCTCCCCGACAACTACGCTCGTGGCCGCGTTATTGGCGACTACCGTCGCTTGGCCGTATACGGCATTGACCGCCTCATCGAGGCTAAGGAGGCCGACAAGCAGGCCATCGGCAGCCCCATGACCGACGCACGCATCCGTTTGCGCGAAGAAGTGGCTGAACAGATCAAGGCCTTGAAGGAAATCAAGGTGATGGGCGAATACTACGGCTTGGAACTCGGCCGTCCCGCCCAGAACGCTCAGGAGGCTGTGCAGTGGGTTTACATGGCCTACCTCGCCGCTGTGAAAGAACAGGACGGTGCCGCTATGTCGCTCGGCAACGTGTCGTCGTTCATCGATATCTACATTGAGCACGACCTCAAGCACAACCTCATCGACGAGACCTTCGCACAGGAACTCATCGACCAGTTCGTTATGAAGCTCCGCATGGTGCGCCACCTGCGCATGGACGCTTACAACGAAATCTTCGCCGGCGACCCCACTTGGGTAACGGAATCACTCGGTGGCCGCTTCAACGACGGTACGCTCAAGGTGACGAAGACCTCGTTCCGCTTCTTGCAGACACTCTACAACCTCGGTCCTTCACCCGAGCCCAACCTCACCGTGCTTTGGAGCCCCGAACTCCCCGAAGGCTGGAAGGAATTCTGCGCCAAGGTGAGTGTCGACACGTCGTCTATCCAGTACGAGAACGATACCCTCATGCGCGAAGTTCGCGGCGAGGACGACTACGGCATCGCCTGCTGCGTGTCTTACCAGGCCATCGGCAAGCAAATCCAGTTCTTCGGCGCACGCTGCAACTTGGCTAAGGCCCTGCTGCTCGCCATCAACGGCGGTCGTTGCGAGAAGACCGGCACCGTAATGCTCGAAGGCATCCCCACGCTTACGTCCGACACGCTCAACTACGACGAGGTGTTGAAGAACTACAAGCTCGTGCTTAGCCAGATTGCCCGCATCTACAACGACGCGATGAACATCATCCACTACATGCACGACAAGTACTACTACGAGAAGGCACAGATGGCATTCATCGACACCGACCCGAAGATCAACATCGCTTACGGCGCTGCCGGCTTGTCTATCGCCATCGACTCTCTTTCGGCTATCAAGTATGCCAAGGTTACGGCCAAGCGCAACGACATCGGTCTGACCGAAGCCTTCGACATCGAGGGCGAGTTCCCCTGCTTCGGCAACAACGACGACCGTGTAGACCACCTCGGCGTTGACCTCGTTTACTACTTCGACGAAGAGCTCAAAAAGCTCCCCGTTTACAAGAACGCACAGCCCACGCTTTCGCTTCTTACCATCACTTCAAACGTGATGTACGGCAAGAAGACAGGTGCAACCCCCGACGGTCGCGCTGCCGGCGTAGCCTTTGCTCCCGGTGCCAACCCCATGCACGGACGCGACAAGAGCGGCGCAGTGGCATCACTCGCCTCTGTGGCAAAGCTCCGCTACCGCGACTCGCAGGACGGCATCTCCAATACGTTCAGCATTGTGCCCCAGAGCCTTGGCCGCACGCCTGAGGAACGCGTGGAGAACCTCGTGACGATGATGGACGGCTACTTCACCAAGGGTGCACACCACCTCAACGTGAACGTGCTCAACCGCGAAATGCTCGAGGACGCTATGGAACATCCCGAGAAGTATCCGCAGCTCACTATCCGCGTCAGCGGTTATGCCGTGAACTTCGTGAAGCTCTCGCGCGAACACCAGCTCGAGGTTATCTCGCGCTCGTTCCACGAACGCATGTAATAATTTATGCACTATCCGTTCGCCGCATCAACGTGCGGCGAACGTTCAAACTACCGGAAGCCCTTGTTGCCTTGGCAGCGGGGCTTTCGTTTTGTGCGTTGGGCGAGGCAGGCTTCGTCCGAAAGGCGTAACTTTGCGCCCGGAAAAGAAATATTTTAGAACCACATAACAACACGAACAACAAACGATGACAGTTTTAGCTTTCACACTCATCATGCTCCTTGCTGCCTACTGCGCCGGACTTCTCGGTTCGCTCACAGGGCTTGGCGGCGGCGTGGTGGTAATCCCCGTGCTTACGCTCGGATTTGGCATAGACTTCCACTATGCAGTAGGTGCGGCTCTCGTCGCCTCCATCGCCACGTCAAGCGGCTCAGGCTCAGCCTACGTCAAGGAGGGCATCACCAACATCCGCCTCGGTATGTTCCTCGAAATAGCCACCACCATTGGTGCGGTGTGCGGTGCGGCCGTGGCCATCTACCTCAACAACAACATTATTGCCGTTATCTACGGTTGCGTACTCCTCCTCACCGCCGCCATGCAGCAGCGCCGCAAGAGCGACCACGAGGGTGTGAAGGGCAGCGAAATGGCTCGCCGACTCAAACTTTTCGGTACATGGCCGCAAAAGGACGGCAGTGTCAAGAGTTACGAGCTTCGCAATGTGGGAGGCGGCTTTGGCGTGATGTACATCGCCGGCATTCTCTCCGGCATCCTCGGCATTGGCTCGGGCGTGCTGAAAGTTTTGGCCATGGATGCGATGATGAAAGTTCCGTTCAAGGTAAGTACCACCACGTCCAACTTCATGATGGGCGTAACGGCCTGCGCCTCTGCCGTTATCTATGTGCAGCGAGGCGTGATTGCCCCTGGCATTGCTTGCCCCGTTATGATTGGCGTGCTTTTCGGCGCACTCACTGGGGCGCACCTGCTCAAACGGATGAACGTCAGTCTGCTTCGCAAGATATTCTGCGTGGCCATCACGCTCGTCGCGCTCAACATGATTTGGCAGGGCCTTGCCGGCAAATACTAACACCTTACTGGTTCAACCCATCAAAAGCACAGATACAATGGCTGAAAATACAATAAGCAATACGGGCGACGCTCGCAAGCCCAAACACGACATACAGCAACTCGTGGGCAATACCTTGCGCGTCGGCGTGAGCGTTGCCTGCCTCGTGGCCTTCATAGGCGGCGTAATCTACCTCGTGAAGCACGGTGGCGAGGTCTTCTCGCTTTCCGACTACCAGAACTTCGCCTATGGCAACGCCGCCCAACACGCCGACTACACCACGCTTCGCGGCATTGGGCAGGGATTGCTCTCCTTCACCGCCGTCGGCTGGATTCAGACGGGCGTGCTAATCCTCATCCTCACGCCCATCATGCGCGTGCTGCTCTCGCTCTTCGACTTTCTGCAAGAGCGCGACTGGCTTTATGCCCTCATTACGGCAATCGTCCTGGCCGTTATCATCAGCAACTCGCTCGAAGGGTTCAAGTAAATCCCTTCGGCCAATAGACGAACTTAGAGAAAGTGCAAAGGCTAAGTCCCGAGATTTAGAGGATCCGCTTTTGCACTTTCTCTTTGACCTTTATTGCTGTCCGATAAAACAAACCCAACGCATTGCTAGGTTTTTCTCTCCCCGCTGGTGCAAATTTTTGCGCATAGGGGCGCAAATTTTTGCACCCCTATGCGCAAAAATTTGCACCAGCGGAGCGTTTTCCTTCGAAGCGTCCCTGAAAAAGAGTGGGTGAAAATGCACCAAGCGCGCCAAAGCCAAAATCCACAAAAACGGCTCGTTCCTTTTGCCCTTTTTCGGGCATGCACTAACTTTGCTCGAAAAGACAAGCGCATGCCCAAACAAAACATATCTAACCAAGCGATCAAGAACGACCTTAGATACCTGCGCCTCCTTGCGCGCGATTTTCCAACCATTTCGCAAGTTACTACCGAGATTATCAACCTCGAAGCCATCCTCCATCTGCCGAAGCCTACGGAACACTTCCTGGCCGACCTGCACGGGGAGAATGAGGCTTTCCAGCATGTGCTGCGCAACGCCTCGGGCAACATCAAGCGAAAGGTGAACGAACTCTTCGGGAACACCATGCGCGAAAAGGAGATACGCGACCTTTGCACGCTTATATATTACCCCAAGCAAAAACTCGACCTTGTAAAGCAAAACGACACGAACCTTTCGGACTACTACCAGACGACACTCAACCAACTGATTGCCGTTTGCCGCAACGTGTCGTCAAAGTATACCCGCTCGAAGGTGCGTAAAAGTCTGCCGAGCGAGTTTGCTTACATCATCGAGGAACTTCTCCACGAGAGCAGCGACGACCGCAACAAGCAGGCCTACGTGGGCGTGATTATCCAGACAATTATCGGCACAGGGCGCGCTGAGGGCTTCGTAAAGGCCCTTTGCGAACTCATCCAGCGGTTGGCCATTGACCAGTTGCACATACTCGGCGACATATTCGACCGCGGACCGGGCGCGCACCTCGTGATGGACACGCTCTGCAACTATCACCATTGGGACATACAGTGGGGCAACCACGACATCCTGTGGATGGGGGCGGCCGCTGGCAACAAGGCTTGCATCGCCAGTGTTTTGCGCCTGTCGTTCCGCTACGCCAATACGCAGACGCTCGAAGAGGGTTACGGCATCAACATGGTGCCGCTGGCCACCTTTGCCATGGAGACCTACGGCGACGACCCTTGCACGGTGTTCATGCCCAAGATTGAAGACGAGAAACGACGCCCGAACGAAAAGACGCTGAAACTCATCGCACAGATGCACAAGGCAATGGCCGTGATACAGTTCAAACTCGAAGGGCAGCTCTACGAGGCACACCCCGAATGGGGCATGGCCGACCGCCAGTTGCTCAACTGCGTGGACTACGCGAACGGCACCTGCACCATTAGCGGCACGACCTACGAAATGACCGACCGCTCGTTCCCCACCGTCGACCCGCAAAATCCCTGCCGCCTCACGCCCGAGGAGGAGGAACTCATCGACCATCTGCAACACTCGTTCGTCATCTCCGACCGACTGCAAAACCACGTGCAGGAATTGCTGCTCCACGGCGGCATGTACGGCGTGTACAACTCCAACCTGCTCTTCCACGCCTCCGTGCCGATGAACGCCGACGGCACGGTGAAGGAGGTGGAAGTAGAGGGGCAGAAGGCATCGGGCAAGGAACTCATGGCACGTGTGGAGCAGCTCATCCGCACAGCCTACGACCAAGAGGGCGACCCCATAGAGCGGCAGCGCGCCAACGACTACTTCTGGTACCTGTGGTGCGGCAAGGATTCACCGCTCTTCGACAAGGACAAAATGGCCACTTTCGAGCGCTACTTTATAGCCGATAAGGAAACGCACAAAGAAGCTAAGGGACACTACTACACCCTGCGCGAAAACGAAGAAGTGTGCGACCGTTTGCTCAAAGCGTTCGGCGTGAAGGGCAAGCACTGCCACATCATCAACGGACACGTGCCGGTGAGGGCTGCCAACGGCGAAAACCCCATCAAGGCAAACGGCAAACTGATGGTGATAGACGGCGGTTTTGCAAAGGCTTACCACAACACCACAGGCATAGCCGGCTATACGCTTGTGTACCACTCGCGCGGCTTCCAACTCGTGCAGCACGCCCCGTTTACCTCGACCGACGAGGCCATAAAGAAAGGCACGGACATCCGGTCGACCACGCAAATCGTGGAGATGATGGGCCACCGCGCCATGGTGAACGACACTGACAAAGGTACCGAACTGCGCGAGCAGATTGCCGACCTCGAAAAACTCCTCGTGGCATTTCGCCGAGGTTTCATCAAGGAGATGTAACGCCGGCAGTCGGCAGAACGCATTCCACAAGCTACACATTATATATACCACCCCACCCAACACACGCACATGAAATCGCTCAAAGAACTCTTCCGCATAGGCATAGGTCCTTCCTCGTCGCACACCATCGGGCCAAGGCTCGCCGCCGAAACCTACCTGAAACGCCACCCTGAAGCCCTGGGCTTCCGCGTGACGCTCTACGGCAGTTTGGCAGCTACGGGCAAAGGCCACCTCACCGACTACGCCATACAACAGGTGTTGGGCGTGAACCGCACCGACATCGTGTGGTGCGCCGATACGGTGCTGCCCTTCCATCCCAACGGCATGAAGTTTGAGGCCCGCAACAACGGCAAGGACTTCTACGACGAGTGGACGGTGTACAGCGTGGGCGGAGGCGCACTGGTAGAAGAGGGAAAGGAGCAGGCCGACACGCCCGACGTGTACGACCTCGACCACCTCTCCGACATCCAGGCATGGTGCGAGGAGCGCGGCGTGTCGTATTGGGAATATGTGCGCCACTGCGAAGGGTCGGAGATATTCGACTACCTCGAAAAGGTGTGGCACACGATGTGCGAGGCGGTTGAACGAGGCATCGAGCGTGAGGGCGTGCTGCCCGGCGAACTCAAATTGCGCCGCAAAGCCCCCGACTACTACATACGCGCCTTGGGTTACCCCTCGAACTTACAGTCGCGGGCTCTGGTGTTTGCCTACGCCCTTGCCGTGAGCGAGGAGAACGCCTCGGGCGGAACCATCGTTACCGCACCTACCTGCGGCGCAAGCGGCGTGGTGCCAGCCGTGCTGTACCACCTGTACAAAACACGCCAGTTCAAGGAAACGCGCATCCTCCACGCCTTGGCCACAGCCGGCATCATCGGCAACATTGCCAAGAGCCGCGCCTCCATTTCGGGGGCTGAGGCCGGATGCCAAGCCGAGGTGGGCGTGGCGTGTGCCATGGCGGCGGCCGCTGCCAACTACCTGTTCGGCGGTTCGCTGGCCACTATTGAATACGCCGCCGAGATGGGACTTGAACACCATCTGGGCATGACGTGCGACCCCGTTTGCGGATTGGTGCAAATACCCTGCATTGAGCGCAACGCTCATGCTGCCGCTCGTGCCCTCGACGCTAACGTGTACGCCAACCTGTCGGACGGACAACACCGCATCGTCTACGACAAGACGGTGGAGGTGATGAAACAAACCGGACACGACCTGCCCTCGCTCTATCGCGAAACCTCCGAGGGCGGCTTGGCCAAAGAGTTCTACAACCAGCAGAAAGGCTCATAAAGCTGAGGCTGACGGAAAAACAGGCAAACCCTTTCGGCATCCGCAAAAAAGGGATAATTTTGCAAGGGAAAACAACAACTCAAAAATCATAATCGTCATGAAAAAAACAATCCTCGTGACTGGTGGTACAGGCTTCATCGGTTCACACACAACGGTTGAACTCCAGAACGCCGGCTACAACGTGGTAATCATCGATAACCTGTCGAACTCCAAGGCCGACGTGGTTGACGGCATTGAGAAAATCACAGGCACTCGTCCCGCTTTTGAACAAGTAGACTGCTGCGACTTTGCAGCCCTCGAAGGCGTTTTCCAGAAATACCCCGACATCACAGGCATCATCCACTTCGCCGCATCGAAGGCAGTGGGCGAAAGCGTGCAGCTCCCGTTGAAGTATTATGAGAACAACCTTCTCTCGCTCATCAACCTGCTGAAGCTCATGCCTAAGTACGACGTGAAGGGCATCATCTTCTCTTCATCGTGCACTGTGTACGGCCAGCCCGATCCCGAGAACCTGCCCGTTACCGAACAGGCTCCTATCAAGAAGGCAGAAAGCCCCTACGGCAACACGAAGCAGATCAACGAGGAAATCATTCAGGACTACGTACACAGCGGCGCAAAGATCAGCGCCATCATCCTGCGCTACTTCAACCCCATCGGTTCGCACCCCTCTGGCATCATCGGCGAAATGCCCAACGGCGTACCCGCCAACCTCATTCCCTACCTCACGCAGACTGCTATGGGCATCCGTCCCTGCTTGAAGGTGTTTGGTGATGACTACGACACGCCCGACGGCTCGTGCATCCGCGACTACATCTACGTGCTCGACCTCGCCAAGGCTCACGTGGCTGCTATGGCTCGCATCGTTGACGATAAGAACACTGACCCCGTGGAAATCTACAACGTTGGTACGGGCAATGGCGTAAGTGTGCTTGAGCTGATCAACACGTTCGAGAAATGCACCGGTGTGAAGCTGAACTACGAAATCGCTCCCCGTCGCGAAGGCGATATCGAAAAGGTTTGGGGCAACGTAGACAAGGCCAACAAGGTGCTGGGCTGGAAGGCTGTTCACACACTTGAAGAGGCTCTCTCTTCGGCTTGGAACTGGCAGCAGAAGCTCCGCGAACGCGGCATCATGTAATAGGTGGCAGTGGACTTTCAGTCACGCTAACCGCAATAACCGAGGAGTTGGGCTACCCTCTCGCAAACGCCTTGCGAGGAGCGGCCCAACTCCTCTCCTTTTCGTCAACAACGCCAACGACGGCAGTAATCCGTTGGTCGTTTTTCCAATCGCTACACACACTCATGCAACCCTACTATTTGCTGAAAGAGGACCTGCTGCGACGCAACCTCGCGCTCATCAGCAACATCAGCCAGCGCACTGGCGCAGAGTTTATCCTTGCCTTCAAGGCTTTCGCCCTTTGGCGCACGTTCCCCATCTTCCGCGAATACATCCGCCACACCACGGCCTCGTCGCTCTACGAAGCACGACTGGCAGCCGAAGAGTTTGGCTCGAAAGCCCATACATACTCCCCGGCCTACGAGGAGGAGACGTTTGGCGACATAGTCCGCTGCTCGTCGCACATCACGTTCAACTCGCTCACACAGTTCAACCGTTTCAAAGACCGTGCGTTGGCAGCCGGAGCGGACGCTCCCAGTCTGGGTCTGCGCATCAATCCCGAACACAGCGAGATAGAGACCGAACTCTACGACCCCTGCGCCCCCGGTTCGCGCTTCGGCGTGCTTGCCTCGCAACTGCCCGATGCGTTGCCTCAGGGCATTGAAGGTTTCCACTGCCACTGCCACTGCGAAAGTTCGGCAGAGGCTTTGGGGCATACGCTCGAATGGATAGAACGGAAGTTCGGCAAATGGCTCGACCAAGTGAAGTGGCTCAACCTTGGCGGCGGTCACCTCGTGACGCGCAAGGACTACAACGTGCCATTGCTCATCGAGTTGCTGAAAGGTTTTCAGGCAAAGCATCCCAACCTGCGCCTCATCCTTGAACCTGGTTCGGCCTTCGCGTGGCAAACAGGCGACCTTCACGCCGAGGTTGTCGACATCGTGGAGAACCACGGCATCAAGACGGCCATTGTCAACGTTAGCTTCACCTGCCACATGCCCGACTGTCTCGAAATGCCCTACCATCCGCACGTGCAGGGGGCTGAAACCATTGAGGACGCAAAGGAACAGGGCGTGGAAACGGCCGACTGCGTTTATCGTATTGGCGGAAACAGCTGCCTGAGCGGCGACTACATGGGTTGCTGGAAGTTTGAGAAGCCCCTCTGCGTAGGCAATGAGATAGTGTTCGGCGATATGATACACTACACCACGGTAAAGACCAACATGTTCAACGGTATTCACCATCCTGCGCTTCGAATAGAACGGACGGACGGCACGGTGGAAACGCTTCGCCAATACACCTACGAGGACTACCGCGACCGTATGGACTAACATTAGAGCGAAGCCACTGTTTCTAACGACGTACGTCCACCCTCTTTAATGACGTACGTTCACTCAACTTATAGACGTACGTTCACTCAACTTATAGACGTACGT
>CAVLCM010000067.1:0-13307 GCA_963661625.1 bacterium | reverse complement strand
TTGATGAGCGGAAAACGAGACTCGAACTCGCGACCCCAACCTTGGCAAGGTTGTGCTCTACCAACTGAGCTATTTCCGCATTGATTTTTTGTTAGCAACCCGTCTTTTTGCGGTTTGCGAGTGCAAAGATACGCTTTGTGTCCATTATGGCAAAGCCCACGGACGATTTTTTGCGCAGTTTTTGCAATCAACGGCCTCGAAGGAGGGGGATTAGTGTCTGTTTTGCCCCGAGCGAAAGATGCGCCTTAGCAGAAAGTAAATGCGGGCCTGCAACTTGAAGAAGCCGTATCCGAGGCAGCGGATGTAGCCCAATTTATATTGTGTGCGCTTGCTGATGAGGTTGGGGCGGAAGGTGCGGAAAACATCCCGCAGGTGCTTTCGAGCGTGTTGGAGTTCGCCGGCAGTGAGGGCGGCCTTAGCAGAAAGCACTTCGCCATACATGCCCACAAAGTAGATCCAGCGTTGCGTTTCGTAGAGGCGGATTACTTTTGCCGGGGAAGAGAGGTTGCCGTCCGCCGCTTCCTTTTCAATGTCCCGCATGAGCAACAGGTTTGCATCGAGAAAGAGGAGACGGCGCATCTGACTGCGGTGAACGGCCGATGCTGCGTGTTGCCGGTAATAGTAACGGCCTGTGCAGCAAGTCACTTGTCGCGAATGAAGATAGTGGAAATGCGTTGTGTTGTCGTCGGAGTACAACGCGAGCGACTCGTCGTAGGGATAACGTTTGTGTATGTCCGTACGGACTGCGTAGAGTCCGTGCAGTTGCAGCGTGATGCTCTTCATGAACGCCTCCTCGCCCGTCAGTGGCCAGTGTGCGTCGGCAGGCAGCGGCAAACGCTCGTCGCTGGGCGTCGGGTCGTCGTAGTGAATCATGAGGTCAAGCACGCAACAATCGTTCTGTTCGTCTTGCTCCAAGGCTTCCCAAACCTTTTCCAGCGTGTCGGGGGCAAAATAGTCGTCGCTATCGAGCATGGTGGTGTACTTGCCCTGCGCATGCTGCAACCCGAGGTTGCGCGCTCTTGCCTGTCCGCCGTTTTGAGGCGTGCGGAGGAGCAGGATGCGCTTGTCGCGGTCGGCGTATTGGCGCAGAATTTCGAGCGACCCGTCGGTAGAGCAGTCGTCAATGCAGATTATCTGAATATCCTCCAACGTCTGTCCAACGAGCGAGTCGAGGCATTGTCTCAGATAACGCTCTGTGTTGTATACCGCAACGAGTACGCTTATCTTACAGCTCATTTTTGTGTCCTCCTTCCCAATTTTTCTTTGATGTGCGCCACGAGGTGCGTTTCCTTGTTGAGTATGCGCAAGGACAAGGCAGCCGATACAGCGAAGGTCACAGTTCCTGCCACGCAGCGCGGCAGCAGGGGCAGCGAAAGTGCGGCCCATACGCCAATGGCTAACAGGAAGAACTGCGCCAGGACGACAAACAGATGGTTCGTGTGGAAACGGTAGCCGTAACGGCGGCGGTAGGTGAGGTGGATGAGCAGCAGGTCAAACAGTCCCATGAATGACAGGGCGCAGCCTGTGGCCGTAAGTCCCCAGAAGTGGTAGGCGAAAGGAATGGCCAAGGCTACTACCACGTCGTAGGCGGCCTCGCAGAGGAGGTAAGTCTTGGAGTCGCCCGAGGCCAGCGGCAGGTAGGCGGCAGGCAAGGTGAGGGCTTTGAAGAACATGTAGAAAACGGCGCAGGTGGCCATGCTGACGGCATGGAGAAAGTCGGCCGAGAAAAGCAGCCGCACCACGATGGGCATGAGTATGACGAACGCCACGAGGACGGGCGCAATGAGCAGGATGCACACTTCCGTCTGGCGGTTTACTGTGTTGCTCATCGTCTGGCGGTTGGCCACTGCTCCCGAAAGCCGCGGGAAGTAGTCGCTCTCAACCGCCGTGAATACGAGCGAGGCGTAGCTCACCACGAGCATGTAGCCGCAGTTGTAGAAACCTACCACCTCCATGCCGCCACTGTGCAGGAGCAGTGTGCGCATCACGTACTCCGCCCCTTGACCCAGTGCGCCGGCACCGATGTAGGCAAGGCCCAGACGTACCACGGGCAGACTTTTGCGAAGTAGACTTTTGCTGAAAGCCGTCCACTGCCAGGGAGCTACGCGCGTAGAGTAATATAGGTGTACGCCAAGCACGGCGGCATTGCTCACAAAAAGCGCGATGGCCACCGCCTGAATGCCCCAAAGGCAATAGAGCGGCACGGTCAGTACCAGACTGAGCAGGGCGCAGAGCAACGAAATCCACGCCACGCGGCGCAGCTGTTTCAGTCCTTTAAGAATAGCCAGTTCGCCGCCCGTAATGGCCATCATGCCCACTACGCCCGAGAGTAGCACAAGGGGGAGGGTATAGTCGGGCGTGCCGAACGTCACCCTGCTGATGAGCGGCGCAAACACAAGGGCGGAGAGCGTGCCAAGAGCCGCCGTTATCAAGCACCAAAGCCGTACGGCAGCAATGCTTTCCTGTATTTCCGAGGACGTGCCAGCGGCATGTTTCGATGCCACGTCCTTGACTGCGCTGAACGGCACGCCAAGGTTGGTGCACTGGCTGAGCAGCCCGAGGATGTTGTTGTAGAGGTTGATAAGTCCCAGTCCGGCCGGACCGAGGAAAAGCGCGACGGCTTTGGTGCGCACAATGCTGATGAGCAGGTTGAGACCCTGCACGCCGCCAAAGAGCCACGTGTATTTCAACACGTGGCCATATGAAGCTTCGGCGTTGCGCTCGGACGCGGCGTTTGGGGTGTTTGGTGTTTCGCTCATTAAGGTTGCAATTGCACAAAGAACAGCCTTAGGTAACCCCTCGGCTTTACAAGATAACGCAAAATTAGTCGTTTTGTTGCAGACGCAAAACAGCCGTGTTGCAAAGACTGTCTGCAACACGGCTGTTTCCGCAGATTTAGTATGCGCTGAGGCTGGGTTAGAAGATAGCCTTCTGCGTCATGCTCTTTGTGCCCTTAACGACACGAATAACGAACACGCCCTTGCCGAACGCGGGGAGAGAAGCCTCGCCCTGAACGGTGGCACTGCTTACCAGGCGGCCGCTTGCGTTGAATACCTGAGCCGTTGCGCCGTCGGCCTTCACGAGGAATGCACCGTCAGCGGCGTTGATTTCAGCAATTGCCGAAGCGTTTACGCTGGCCTCGTCGATGCCGGCAGCCTTGTCGGTCTCGTCGGCGCGGGTGTTCTCGGTGCCGGTTTTAGCCTGAACGCCGGTGACGATTTTGCCCGTGTAGCCGTCAACAAGCACGGCAGCCACTTTGAGGTTGTCCTTGTTGATTGCCACCGTCGTATTGGCGGGGAGCGAAATGGTAGCCTCGTTGGTGTATGTTTCGCCGGCCTTAACGGCGGGGAGAATAGCACTCTCCACCGTACCTGCCATCTGCACGTAGCGAGCCACGTGGCTCATCGTGACAGTGCTGTAGGGCCAGCCGTCCTTTGTGGTGTAGGGCCAGTTGGCTATCGTTGTGAAGTCGGGATAGTTTGCGAAATTCTTCTCGAAAGTCTCGGGTCTGTTGACCAAGAAGTAGGTGTAGTAGTTCAGCTGGCTAACATTCTCGATGTTGTCTTCCGTGATGATGTATTCCACGGCGTAGGTGCTGGCTGGAATATCGATGGCAAACTTAAAGTTGGACGTAACTGTTACCTTCTTCGTGATGCTGTTTACCTTGGAGCTGATGCTTGCGCTTGCCTCGCAGGGCTGTGCAGCCACGTACTTGGCAGACGATACAATGTTATAGTAGGGGTCGGTAGCATACTCGCGGTTCAAGTAGCCCATGGGGAGACTCCTTCCGTACAGGCTGTAGTAGGCTGCGTAGCTGCTGGCCGTGAGGGGGTCTTGTTCGTCGCTATAATCGCCGTGAACGGAAATTGTTACCACTTTGTCCTCGCCAAGCGAGTCGGCCACCTTTTCAAGGCCGAGCAGACCACGGGGACACCAGCCGCACGATGTGCTGGTAAACTCTTCGAACACTGGTGTGCGGTAGTAGCACTTGTCGAGTGCAATGGTTGTGATATATGCTTCGTTCTCCTCGTCGGCCGTGTAGTTGTCGGTCACGCCGTTCACCTTAGTGATTTCGAGTTTGTAGTCGGTTGTACGGCCCGGAGTGCTGGGGATGGTGCCGATGGGGAGAGAGAACGTGGCGCTGTTCATGAGATGGAGTACGCCGCCGTTGATAGTCTTTGTAAAGGTGCGCACTCCGTAGGGAGTAGTCACCGTGTACTCAAAGTTGCGGATAGAGTCCACGCCCATGTTGGCGACAGCCACGTTTACGTTGTTGTCGTTGCCCACAAAGTCACGGATATCGCCTATCCCGTAGATGCAAGCGTCCTCTTTGAGCAAGCCGCCCTCGCCAGTGGTTTCAGCCCAGATGTCGTTGCTGACGGGAGTATAATTGTTGTTGCTGTCGTAGAAGCTCAGTTTTGCGCCGTAGTAGCTTGCGCCGTCCTTTGTGATAACGAATATATCGCCGCTGGCCGTCTGCGTGTTGTCGTAGAAGCCGTACATAGGCACGCCGTAGTTAGTATCGTTGGAATACGTATCACTGCCGCTAACCGTCACGGTGCCAGCACTCCAACCGATGTAGAGCGTCTTCGTGACGTTTTCAGGAATGACGTAGTCGCAGTCGAATGCCAATTCGCGGTTGCTCTTGATGGTTACGTCCTTTTCCCAAACTGGTACGAACTCGCCCGTGCTGTCGTTGAGCTGAGCAATGAACACCTTTGAGTCGGAGTACGTTCCAAGGTAACTGTGCACGTGGATTTTCGTGATGGTGTTGCCTGCAAAGCGTCGTGCTTCGAGGGCGGGGATGGCGATGGCTGCACCCCAGCCCGTAAAGCCGGCATTCGTAATCGTTGAGGCTGTGATGCCCGAGGGAATGATTGATGAGTATTCATGCTCGTTGCCCAGAACCTGATAACTCAATTCCTTGGGGTTGCGCACGGTGGCCAGTTCCGTATCGGCAAGGGTATGGCGCTTGCCGATGATGTTGTTTGCCGGAGCGATGGTTGAAGCCATCGGGGCGTTGCGGTGGAACACAGCCTTTGGTTTCACCTCCATCTTGCCGGCTTGAGCCAACTTCGGAGTGAACTGCGCAGAGGCCGTTCCTGCTGCCAAAAGGGCAGTAGCGAGGGTGAGTAGTATTTTGTTCATTTGCGTTTTGTTTTGTTCGTTTTGGTCAATGCGGATTTACTTTACGAGCACCTTGCCGCTCTGCACGTTTTTGCCGTTCTCGCTTACGGAGTAAAGGTAAACGCCCGACTGCAAACTCTTCAAGCTTACGCTGCCGTTCTTAGCGGTTGCGCTTGCGTCCTTCACCAATTTTCCGTCGGCTGCAAACACGCTGATGTGGCGAGTTGCGGCAGTGGCGAAGTTGTAAGTGAGTGTGCCGTTGGCAACGCTTACACCCTTGGCGGCTGCGGTAGTGCTTTCAATGCCGGCTGCGTCGGTGTAGACGAACTTAGCCGTGTAACCGCCCATGTCTTCACCGTCTTGGCTAAACTTCACCGTGGCACGTACTGTACCGTAGGGAATATCGTTGCCCGAAAGTACGCAGTGGAACTGCATGTCGGTAGATTTGCCCGGATCGAGCGTGCAGGTATGGGTTTCCTTTGCGTCGAACGTGATGCATTTGCCGATATTGAAGCCGCACCAGCTCAGTTGACCTTTGCCCTTGAAATCGCCCAAGTTGCCAAATGCGCTTGTGCTGATGGTGCAAGTAAGGTCAATGGCCTCGTCGCTCACGTTGGTGATGATGGGGTCGGTGGCAGGGCCAATCTGTACGTAACCGCTTGTGCCGAAGGGGTCAGCTTCTGCCGTGAAGGTCAGCGTTTCGCCCTCTTGGATGTTCACTTCCTTGCCCTCGCAAGTCACCTTGAAGGGCAAATCCTGCGCATTAACTTGGCCGAGGCCGAGCAGCGCAACTACTACAAATGAAAGTAGCTTCTTCATAGAATGTATGTGTTGGTAGTTTTAAGTTTTTCTTTGGTTGAATGCGTGTGCGGAAGTCTCTCTTATTCCAGCACCTTTTTGTCGATAACCTGCATTACGCCGTCCGCGTCGTTGTAGAAGAACACCACGATGGAAAGGTTTTGCGTGTTCCACGGCGTTTTGTTGGCGAGCTGGGTAAAGTCGGGGAACTTGTAGCCGTACTCCTTCGTCACCGTTTCGCCCTCGCCAACGCTCATTGCGTCGCCATAGGGGTCGCTCACGCTGGCACGCAGCACGTGGTTGTGCACGTAGCTCGAATTAAATCCGCCGCCCATGTCGGCCGGCATGATTTGTCCCGCTACGATGTTGCTCTCGGTGATCCACACTTGCAGTTTGCCCGTGGCGGCTTCGTCTCCCTTGACGGCAATCTTCATGCTCAGCGAGTCACCGTCGAGCGCAATGGCCTCCACGGCTAAGTCAACCTTGGGCATCACGCCGATGCGGCTGCTCACGAAGGAATTCCATTTTTCGTAGTCCACAATGCCGCTCGTACGGTCGATGCAGCCCTTGGGCCAGGCCTGCAAGCCCCAGTGGTTGTGGTATTCCACGCCGAGGTCGTTGGCAAGGCCGATTGACGAGTTCTTCTCGTGTACGCTCAGCGAGCCGCCGTGGATAGACACGGCAATGACGCGGTCCTTCCCATAGGCGGTTTGCAGCGTTGTGATTTCATCGGCAGCTTTGGGGCAGTTGGAGCATCTCTGCCCCGTAAAGTCCTCAATGAGTATGTTCTTCTTTACGGTAACTTCCTGATAGTGTGACAGGCGGTAGTCACCCTCGTACTCATCGCAGCTGACAAAAGCCGTGGCAAGGAGAGGAGCGACAAACAAGAAAAGTCTGGAAAGTTTCATGTTGTGTATGATGTGCCGTTAGAAGTTGAATGAGTAAGAAGCTTGCAAGCCCTTTTGGGCGGGAACGAAGCGGCATACGCCGCCCGAGCAGTTGTAGCCGGCGCGTGTTTTGCCGTAGCCCAGTTGCAGGCGGTGCGCCTTGTGCGTGTAGGTGACGCTCGCCATCAGGTAGTGCACACGGTTGGTCTTGCCCGTACCCGTCTTGCTCCCCTTGTCGTCATATTCCGGCACGTGTGCGTTAAACTGGTCGCTGACAGTAAACATAAAGTTGGGCAACACGGAAAGTTCGAGCAGTCCGTACCACCAGTCCTTCTGGTCCTGGCGCGTGTGCAAGTACTGCGCTTCGCCGCGCAGGGTAATCTTCGGCGTGAAGTGGTATTTCGCTTCCACTACGAAGATGTGGCTCTTGATGGCCTTTTCGCCCTCGCCCTCCACCACGCTCTGGTTGTAGCGTTGGTACGAGTACATGGCGTTGAGCTTGAAGTCGCGCGTAACCTTCTTGTCGAGCTGCACGTTAACGTCCTGATAGTAAGTCTCAGGTCCCATCTTGAAGAAGTGCGACGTATAGCCGTCCGTGCCGCGCACGTCGCCCTCCACCTTGTGTTGGTCGATGCCACGCACATGCGAGAAGTTCACCTTAACGTTTGTGCCGTATTTACCTCCAAGAGCCGTGCGGCGCTTGAAGTTATAGCCCACTTCTGCCTGGAAGGCCCATTCGCCCGGCGTCATCTGCGTAGCGTAGGGATAGAGCGCTGCCAGCGTGTAAGTATGCTGCATGGTGAAGGCCGGCAGGTGGTTGATATAGCAAGCCGACGTACCCTTTTCAATAGTGGCGCGCGAGCGGTAGGCCATGTCCTCGCTGCGCTTTGCTTGCAGCAGCACGCTCATGCCGCGCTTCGAGTAAGAACCCGAAAGGAGCAACGTGCGCCCACGCTTAAATATGTAGTCGTTCGAACTCGACGGATTCTGGCTTTTCCAAGCGTATTCCGCCAGCATGCTGTAATTGCCCTTCTGATAGTTGACACGTGCGTCGAAGGCAGCCACGTTGCGGGGCAAGTTCACGCGGAACACGTCCATCACGGCCGCATTTGTTTCGGGGTCAATCCTGTCCGTGCGGTACGACTTCGTAATGGGGTTGGCGTAGTCGCAGTTGCCGGCATGGTTGCTGACGGCCGAGAAGCCCAAGTTCAGGCGCGAGCCGTTTTCGTCCATGCGCTTGACGAACTGGTCCACGTTGAACTCCACGTCTGCGCCGTAGGTCCACGGATATTCCTTCGTCATGTTGCGGTTGTGCCAGTAATAACGCTGTTGTCCGCCAAGCACCTTCAATGTGATGCCCTTGTGGGGCTTCAACACCAGGCGGCCGCCTTGCAACGAATTGTCGATGCCCAGCGAGCGTTCCTCGTAGCTGCGCAGAATGAGGCCCGAGCCAAACTGCTCGTAGAAGCTGCCCAGCGTGAGTTCCGCCCATTTATAGTTGCCTTTGACGTAGAAATACGGAAGCCCCCAACCCTTAAAGTCTGCGTCGAAACCGGGGAGGGGATGGTCAAGGTATTCAAAACGTGCGCCGGCCTGCACATACTTGCTGAGCAGGTGGAGTTCGGCGTAGGTGTTGGTCATGAACTTGTCTTCGTACTTGCCCGTGCCAATCTTATTGTCTTCGCTCACGAGTGTGAGCACATCGCTTTGTATGCTTCCGTGCAGGGTGACTTTCTGACTGCCGTCCTGGTTGTTGCTGCCGTTGTCAGTCTCTTGTGCTGACAGGGGGAGCGATGAAACCAGGGCGAGTGCCGTGATAGCTGCGTAACGATTCATTGGGTGAAGTGCCGTGTGTGCTAAATGCTTTCTTTGCTTAGTTTTTCTTTGTGTGAGAGGGTGGGCGGTTGCCCCTTGTCGTTTTTACTTCGAGGCTTCGAGCAGTTCCTTCACCGTTTCGATGAGGTGCTGTTCGCCGCCCTCGGTGTAGCCGCTCCGGCTTTCGGCCACCTTGCCGTTGCCGTCGATAACGAACACGTGGGGAATCATGTTCACGCCCATAGCGCGGCGGAAGTCGCTGTTGGGGTCGAGCAACACCTCGTACTCCCAACCGGCAGCGTCAACCATAGGCTTCACCTTTTGGGCGTTTTGTGCCTCGTCGATGCTGATGGCCACTACCTTCACGCCCGTCTCGTCCTGCCAGTCAGCGTATACCTCATTGATGGCTTTGAGCTCGCGGTTGCAGGGCTTGCACCACGTGGCGAAAAAGCTGATGATGAAAGGCTTGCCGTCGTTGCTGAGCAGAGCCGTGTCGACCGTCTTGCCGTTGATGTCTTTGAGTTTTACCGAGGGGAGTTGCGCAAATGCAGCCCCAACCATACTCCACAGCAGGAGCATAGCCAAAAACGTTCTCTTTGCTTTCATTTTGGTTGATTTTGTTCTTCTCTGTTTTCGGCGTTTCCGTGTCCGCACTGCGCCTGTGCCTTGCGCTATTGAACGGATTGTTTGCGAAACGCCTTGCAATTTGCCATGTGTAAAGCCAAACGGCTCTTTTAATGCAAATTTGCGGCAAAAGTACGCTTTTCAAATATTACCGCCAATGTTTAAGGAAAGAAAAAGTAACTTTGTGCATCATTTTGGCGGCTCGCTGCGGCCTGCGGCTTTTTCCTTTCAGAAACCATTTGGCTTTCAGGGAAAAAGGCACCGGGATAAGAGCGTCGGCCGCAAGGCACACACTAAGCAAACAACACACCACTTATGCGCAACACAAAGTCAGGTCAATACACCACATTCCACGTCAAGCAGCCCACCACCCTTCTGCCGTTCATCGAGGCGGCGCTCAACGGCGTCAGCCGCAGCCGCGCCAAGGCCATTCTCAGTGGCGGTGGCGTGAGGGTAAACCGCAAAAACACTACCCAGTTCGACTTGCCGCTGCCTGTCGGCGCACTGGTGGAGATTTCCAAACGCAAGCCCAAGGGTGAGTTGCAGTCCAAGTACGTCAGGATAGTCTACGAAGACGCGCAGGTGGTCGTGGTGGAAAAGGCGGTGGGCATCCTCTCAATGGCCACGTCGCACCACTCCTTTTGTGTAAAGCAACTGCTCGACGATTACTTCCACCGCACGCACCAGAAGTGTACGGCGCACGTGGTGCATCGTCTCGACCGCGACACGTCTGGCCTGCTTGTCTACGCCAAAACCATGGAGGCCGAACAGATACTCGAGCACAACTGGCGCGAGATAGTGACCGACCGCCGTTATATAGCCCTCTGCTCGGGCCGTTTGCCGCAGGAGCAGGGGAGCGTTGAGAGCTACCTGAAAGACAATAAGGCCTACTTCACCTATTCCTCGCCCACCGACAACGGCGGCAAGTACGCACGTACCCACTACCGTGTGTTGAAGACAAACGGGAAGTATTCGCTCGTAGAACTCAAACTCGACACGGGGCGCAAAAACCAAATACGCGTACACATGCAAGACCTCGGCACGCCCGTCTGCGGCGACGTGAAGTACGGCAACGGCGACAATCCCGTAGGCCGCCTTGCCCTCCATGCCTACCGTCTCCACTTCTACCATCCCATCACGGGCGAACTGCTGCGGTTTGAGACGGCGCGCCCCTTCCTGCGCTACGTAGAAGAGCAGAAATAAAAACTTTCCTCATCCAAGCAAACTCGCCCCCCCCCATGGAACCGTTCATTTCCGACCTCGCCCTCATCCTCATTTCGGCTGGCATCGTCACGCTGATTTTCAAAAAGCTCAAACAGCCGCTGGTGCTGGGCTATATCGTGGCCGGCTTCCTTGCGGGGCCGCATATGCCCTACACGCCCTCCGTCACCGATATGTCGAGCATCCAGACGTGGGCGGACATTGGCGTTATCTTCCTCATGTTTACCCTCGGACTGGAATTTTCGTTCAAGAAGATAGTGAAGATGGGCATGGGGCCCGTCATAGCCGCCTGTTGCGTGATGTTCTGCATGATGAGTGTGGGCAGCATGGTGGGCCGCCTTTTTGGTTGGGACAGCATGAACAGTATGTTTCTCGGCGGGATGCTCGCCATGTCGAGTACCACTATTATATATAAGGCGTTCGACGACCTTGGGCTGCGCCAGCAGAAGTTTGCCGGCGAGGTCCTGTCCGTTCTTATCCTCGAAGACATCCTCGGCATCCTGCTCATGGTCATACTGAGTGCGGTGGCGGTGTCGCGGCAATTTCAGGGCGTAGAACTGATGGGCAGCCTGTTCAAACTCGCCTTCTTTCTCATCCTTTGGTTTGTGGTGGGCGTGTACGTCATTCCCATCTTCTTCCGCAAGATGCACCGCTGGATCAACAGCGAAACACTCCTCGTGGTCAGCATCGGCCTGTGCTTCCTTCTCGTTTACTTTGCCGAGGCCGTGGGCTACAGCTCCGCCTTCGGCGCATTCATGATGGGCAGCATCTTGGCCGAGACGGTTGAGGCCGAAAAGATAGAACGAGCCGTCAGTCCGGTGAAGGACCTTTTCGGCGCAATCTTCTTCGTGTCCGTGGGCATGTTGGTCGACCCTCAGGTGTTGGCCTCCTATTGGCTCCCCATCTTGGTAATCTGCGTGGCTATCATCGTGGGGCAAGCCGTGTTCGGCACGGCCAGTTTCCTCATCTCGGGCCAGCCCCTGCGCATAGCCTTGCAGGGCGGCTTTTCGTTGGCGCAGATAGGCGAGTTTGCCTTTATCCTCGCCTCGCTCGGTACGGAACTTGGCGTGACGAGCGATTTCCTCTATCCCGTAGTGGTGGCGGTGAGCATCATCACCACGTTCTTCACTCCCTATATGATTAAGGCGGCGCGCCCCGTATCGGCGTTCCTCGAAAAAGTCATTCCCCCTACGGTGTTGAGCCGCTTGATGGACCGCGGCAAAAAGACGGCGGTTGCTGCCGAAACCCCGGCCGGCAGCGGTCCGTGGAAAAGTCTGCTCCGTGCGCTTGTGGCACAGGTGGGAGCCTACTTCACGCTTAGCGTTGCGGTGATACTGATTAGTTTCTCCGTGTTGCTCCCGCTCTGCCGTACCACGCTGGGGCATTGGCCGGGCAACATCGTTTGCGGAACCCTTACGCTGCTTTTCGCCGCGCCCTTCCTCCGCGCCATCGTGATGCGCAAAAACCACTCCGAGGAATGGAAACAACTGCGCCGCCGCAATGTGCGCAACCGTTTGGGACTCTATGTGACGTTTGCCATCCGCTACGCCCTCGCTGCTGCGGCGGTCTATTATGTGTTCAACTTCTTGTCGCCCTTTTGGTGGCCCTGGCATGTGGCCGTTTCACTGCTCGTGGTGGTCTTGTTCATAGCCTTGCGACAGGTGAAGTGGATGAGCATCAAGTTGGAACGCACATTCCTCCAAAACCTTCGTTCGCGCGATATCTTGGCGCAGTCCGAACACAGCGAGCCGGGCTATGCCGGAAGGCTCACGAGCCGCAACATCCACATTGCCGAACTCACCCTGCCCGAGGATACAGCCTGGGCGGGCCAGCGGCTGCGCGAACTTGGGTTCAGTCAGGCCGACGGCGTGATGATAGCCGCCATTGTGCGCGGCATGCACCGTCTGAACATCCCCGACGGCGAAACGATGCTCTTCCCCGGCGACCGTTTGGAGGTGATTGGCAGCGACGACAGTTTGCAGCACTTCCGCCAACGCCTTCTCGCCGAACACCAGGCCCTGCCGCTCGCCACCAGCCGCTTGCAGCTCCGCCGACTCATCATCAGTGCCGACAGTCCCTTTGCCGGCACCATGCTCAGCGAGAGCCACATCCGTTCCACGTACCACTGCATGGTGGTGGGCTTTGAGGAACAGAGCGGCAACATTGCGCCGGCCACGGCCGACAGCCTCATAAAACGCGGCGACATACTCTGGATTGTGGGTGAGGACGACCATCTGCGCACACTCCGGGGCAAGGCATTGTAAAGGAATAGGGTGCATGATGCACAAAGGATAACCATATTATTACGTAAGAACACACAACTCAGAGAAAGATGACGATAGATCATGTAGCCCTCTATTGCAGAGACTTGGAGGGAATGAAAGCCTTTTTTGAAAAATATTTTCAGGCTACTTCAAACAATCTTTACCACAACCCGCGGACCAATCTCCGCACGTACATTCTGACGTTCCCTGACGGGCCGTCGCGGCTCGAACTCATGACGCGTCCCGAAGTGGAGGGCGACAACGAAAGTCAATTCCACGCAGGCTTTATCCACCTGTCTTTCGCCGTAGGAAGTCAGAAGGCTGTGGACGAACTGACCGCCATACTCAAAGCTGACGGCTACGAAACGCTAAGCGGTCCGCGCACCACGGGCGATGGCTACTACGAAAGCTGCGTAAGGGGCTTCGAGGGCATATTGCTGGAAATAACCGTATGATGTCCTATAAAGCTTTCCAGGAAGAAGCGTCTCGTAAAAAGGGATGCTTCGGAGTAAAGTATTTCCGTTGAAAATCAGAGCGTACATTTATGCGATGAGTGAACGTACGTCATGAG